>NZ_CAJTMN010000183.1 GCF_910577125.1 uncultured Rikenella sp. | reverse complement strand
AGCTTTAGGATGCGTGAGCATCCTCTAAAGTTTTTTTGGTTCTTTTTGTTCACAAAAAGAACAGTTCACTCCAGGGCAAGTACAGATAAACGAACGTTATAGATACATCGATGAAAAGTTTGACAGATATCCGAACGGATTTTCCCATACTTTCGGCCCGAGTGAACGGTCGGCCCCTGGTCTACCTCGACACCGCCGCCACCGCCCAGAAGCCCGAAGTCGTGATCCGCACCGTGGATGAGCTGCACCGCACCCTGAACGCCAACATCCACCGCGGCATCCACTATATGGCCGAAGAGACCACCCTGCGGTACGAGCAGGCCCGCGAGCGCGTTCGCCAGCTGTTGAACGCCCGTTCGACCCGCGAAGTCGTCTTTACCAGCGGCGCCACCCAGTCCATCAACCTCGTCGCCTCCACCTTCGGCGAGAAGTATATCCACGCCGGCGACAACATCGTCGTCACCGAGATGGAGCACCACTCGAACCTCGTTCCGTGGCAGCTCGCCGCCATGCGGAGAGGCGCCGAACTGCGCGTCCTGCCTTTCGACGACGCAGGAGCCTTGCGACAGGATCTGCTGCCCGGACTGCTCGACGAGCGGACACGGATCGTCGCCGTGACCCAGGCATCGAACGTGCTCGGCACCGTTCCCGACCTGCCCCACATCATCGCGACCGCTCATGAGCGGGGGATACCCGTGCTCGTGGACGGCTGTCAGGGCATCGTCCACCAGATGACCGACGTGCAAGCCTTGGACTGCGATTTCTACGCCTTCTCCGGCCACAAACTTTACGGGCCGACCGGTATCGGTGTTCTGTACGGCAAAGAGCGGTGGCTCGAAGAGCTCCCCCCGTATATGGGCGGCGGCGACATGGTCGGCACCGTCACCCTGCCCGCCGGCACCACCTTCGCCGAGCTCCCCCTGAAATTCGAAGCCGGTACCATGAACTACATCGGCGCCATCGGGCTCGGCACCGCCATCGACTACCTCGCCGGATTAGACCCCGAGCGCATCCACGCACACGAGGCCGACCTGCTGACACGGGCGACCGAACACCTGCAGACGATCGACGGCCTCCGCATCTACGGGACGACCCCGGACAAGAATCCGATTGTCTCGTTCACCGTCGAGGGGACACACCCGGCCGACATCGCCATGATCATCGACAAACTCGGCGTCGCCATGCGCTCCGGCACCCACTGCGCGGAACCCGTCATGACCCACTACGGCATCACCGCAATGTGTCGGCTCTCGATCGGGCTCTACAACACCGCCGAGGAGATCGACACGGCGGCCGCTGCGGTGGAACGGGCCGTCGCCATGCTCCGATAAATATTCATGAATCGTAATTTTATACGATTCTTTAATCAGGAGGGTACTGTTCTCGTTGGCTTCGCCTTCCTCCTCGCCGCTCGGCAATATGCAAACTTTGTTTGCATTGCACTCGCTGGCAGCGTCGGTTGTGAACAAAGAGAACCAGAAAAACTTTAGAGGATGCTTACGCATCCTAAAGCT
>NZ_CAJTMN010000182.1 GCF_910577125.1 uncultured Rikenella sp. | reverse complement strand
CTAAAGTTTTTCTGGTTCTCTTTGTTCACAAAGAGAACAGTACCCTCCCGATAAGATACGAATAAACGAAAATTCAATAGTTAAAAGTAGTTAAAAATATGGGGAAATACGAGTTGCGGGAGGTAAAAAGTGAGCGTGAGTCTCGGGAATTTATTCGGATGGCCCGCGTGCTTTATCGGGACGACGCCATGTGGGTCGAGCCTTTGGAGTCCGATATCGCCGAAGTGTTCGATCCGTCCCGGAATCCGCTGTTTCAGGAAGGCGAGGCCATCCGGTGGACGTTGCACGACCGGGAAGCGGAGGGGAGAATCGTGGGTCGTATCGCTGCGTTTTACAATCGGGAGCTGAGCGACAGCGAACCTCAGCCGACCGGCGGATGCGGCTTTTTCGAGTGCATCGACGATCAGGAGGCTGCGGATATGCTGTTCGATGCTGCCCGGGAGTGGCTGGCGGCGCGGGGGATGGAGGCGATGGACGGGTCGATCAATTTCGGCGACCGGATGCGGTGGTGGGGCGTGCTGGTCGAGGGTTTTACCTTGCCGTTGTACGGGATGAACTACAATCTGCCGTACTATGGGCGGTTGTTCGAGACTTACGGTTTTCGGAACTATTTCGACCAGCATACCTATCTGAGGCCGCTGACCGTCAATGCGATGCCGGAAGCGTTGTACCAGAAGGCCGAACGGCTGTTCGCCAATCCGGATTACCGGTTCGAACCGGTCGATATGAGCGACAAGAAGAAGGTGGCGCGCGACCTGATGGCGGTCTATAACAGCGGTTGGGCACAGTTCTCGGGGGTGAAGCCGATGGATTTCGAACATGCGCTGGCGATGGTCAGGGCGATGGCTCCGATCGTGGATCCCGAGGTGCTCTATTTCGCGTTCTACAAGGAGCAGGCGATCGGCTTTTTCGTGATGGTGCCCGATCTGAACCTGCTGATCCGGGATTTTCACGGCCGGTTCGGGCTGTGGCAAAAACTCCGGCTGCTTTGGCGGCTGAAGGTCGGCCGGCGGAGGGGACGGCTGTTCGGTCTGGTGTTCGGGGTGGCGGCCGAGTTCCAGGGCAGGGGCGTCGAGGCGGGGATGATCCGCCGGTTCGAACAGTACGTCGAACGGTATCCGGATCGGTACAGCTCGTTGGAAATCGCCTGGATCGGCGACTTCAATCCCATGATGATGCGTGTGGTCGAGAGCTACGTGAGAGCGGAGAAATACAAGCGACATGTGACTTACCGCTATCTGTTCGACCGTAGCAAGCCGTTCGAACGTGCGCCGAAGCTGGGGCGGGCGAAAAAGTAAGGGTTGGAAATGGAGTTGCGGCGTGCGACGAAAGTAAGGATTGCGGAGCTTGAGGCGTAGCGTAGCTAACTAAAAGTTCTTTGGGTACCTTTCTTTCAACCGACGCTGCCAGTGAGGGCAATGCAAACGTAGTTTGCTGATTGCCGAACGGCGAGGAGGAAGGCGTAAGCCAACAAAGGTACGGTTCGAGGCGGGACAAAGCTCGACAGTCGCCCGCCCGCTTAAAAGGGCATATTCTGCCGGTTGGCGGTGA
>NZ_CAJTMN010000181.1 GCF_910577125.1 uncultured Rikenella sp. | reverse complement strand
CTAAAAGTTTTTGGTGCCGCTTTTTTCAAAAAGCGGCAGTTCCGTCCGGCTCAAAGAACAGGTTGCAAATAAAAAATAGTACCTTTGCTATCGTTATGTGGAGTAACTTGTTGTGGGTAGGCCTCGGCGGTTTCGCCGGTTCCGTCATGCGCTACGGGACCGGTTTGGTTATCGCCGCCCTGTTCGCCGAGCGGGCCGGGCGATTTCCGTGGGCCACGCTGAGCGTCAACGTCGTCGGCTCTTTCGTGATCGGACTGCTTTTGCAGCACCTCGAGAGCGGTTCCTCGCGTCATCTTTTAGGCGTAGTAGGGTTTTGCGGCGGCTTCACCACCTTTTCGACCTTTTCGCTCGAGAGCGTGCGGCTTCTGCGCGCAGGAGACACCCGCACCGCCCTGCTCTATATCGGCCTGAGCCTCGCACTCTGCCTGGCCGCCACCGCATTGGGAATGACAATAAAACCAACGAAATAAATGGAACTTTTAAACCGCATCAAAGAACAGGCGCGCGCCGCCAAACAGCGCATCGTCCTGCCCGAAGGGAACGAAGAACGCACCATGCGCGCCGCCGACGAGATCGTCGAACAAGGCATCGCCGACATCACCCTGATCGGGAATCCGACCGAGCTCAAAGAGCTGGCCAAAGACTGGGGACTGGAACACGTCCTGAACGGCGACATCCGGCTCATCGACCCGACCGACCATCCGAAAAAATCCGCCTACGTCGACCTCATGCTCCAGCTCCGCGCCTCCAAAGGGCTGACCCGGGAAGAGGCCGAATGGCTCATTCTCAATCCGTTGTACCTCTCCGTGCTGATGATCAAGTCCGGTGACGCCGACGGCGAAGTGGCCGGCGCGGGGAACGCCACCGGCGACGTGCTGCGGCCCGCCTTCCAGTACGTGAAGACCAAGCCCGGGATTTCGGTGGTTTCGGGGGCATTCATTATGCTCCTGAAAGACAAGCACTACGGCGAAAACGGGATGATGGTCTTCGCCGACTGCGCCGTGCACCCGAACCCGACCGCTCCGGAGCTGGCCCAGATCGCCGTCGAGACCGGCAAGACCACCCGTGCGATCGTCGGGATGGAGCCGCGGATCGCCATGCTGAGTTTTTCGACCAAAGGATCTGCCAAGCATGAGATGGTGGACAAAGTCGTCGAAGCCACGAAGTTGGCACAAGAAATGGCTCCGGATATGAAGATCGACGGCGAGCTTCAGGCCGACGCCGCCATCGTACCGGGCGTAGGCGCCAAGAAAGCTCCGGACTCCAAGATCGCCGGCCGCGCCAACGTGCTGGTTTTCCCGACCTTGGAAGTGGGGAACATCGCCTATAAACTGGTACAGCGGTTGGCCGACGCCGAAGCCATCGGGCCGATCCTGCAAGGGATGGCCGCCCCGATCAACGACCTTTCGCGCGGCTGTTCCGTGAGCGACATCGTGAATCTGGTCGCCATCACCGCCTGCCAGGCTCAGGCCGAGCGGGGGTTGTAGACTTTGGCTTCGCCTGTAAGTTAGGGTAGAGGCTGCCGCAGCGAAACGCAAGTTTCGCCCGTCCACGGGACGTGGGG
>NZ_CAJTMN010000180.1 GCF_910577125.1 uncultured Rikenella sp. | reverse complement strand
GTTCCCGTACCGGAGGTGGTTACCTTGTACAACCGACCGTTGGTCGCCTTGTAATGTCCGTCTCCGTATTTCTCACCGGCTACGCCGTCCGAGTAATAAGGGAATGTCCCGTTCAAAGGCACATCTTCGTCCCGCGTAAAGTCAGACCCGATCGGTCGGATGACGCTATCCAAGTACCTCGTGTGTCCGTTCGATCCGTCGCAGAAACTCTTCCCGACCGATCAGCTCTGCGATGTCGAACAGATTCGCCCCCGTGCTGCTCCCCACCAACGCCAATCGTAAAGTGTTCATCACCTTGCCCATCGGCAACCCCTGCTCTTCGATCCATGCGTGCGCTTTGGCTTCGAGGTTCGGAGCTGTGAAATCTTCGACCACCTCCAACTGCCGCCGCAGGTTCTGGAGGTGTTCCGGATTGTCGTCTTTCCAAAACTTCGCCACTGTCTTCGGGTCGTACTCCTGCGGAGCCTCGAAGAAGTAGGCGGCCAGCGGCCACAGGTCGCCGATGAATGTCGCCCGCTCCTTGATCAGCCCCACAATGCGTTCCACTTTCGCCACCGGCACATCGCCGTGTCCCTTCGACGCCAGTACCGGCAGGAACAGAGCCGCCAGCTCCGTGTCCGACTTGTGATGGAGGTATTGCGCATTGAACCACCGGGCCTTTTCCGGATCGAACCGCGCGCCCGACTTGCTCACCCGTTCGAGCGAGAAGAGTTCGATCAGCTCCTGCATCGAGAGAATCTCCGAGTGGTCGTTGCCCGGGTTCCAGCCCAGCAGTGCCAACAGATTCACGAAAGCTTCCGGGAAATAGCCGTCCTCGCGGTATCCCCGTGCCCCCTCGCCGCCGTCCTGCGGCTTCCATTGCAGCGGAAAGACCGGAAATCCCAACTTGTCTCCGTCCCGTTTGCTGAGCTTGCCCCCGCCGGTCGGCTTCAGCAGCAGCGGCAGATGGGCGAACCGAGGCATCCGATCTTCCCAGCCGAACGCCCGGTAGAGCATCACGTGCAGCGGCAGCGACGGCAGCCACTCCTCGCCCCGGATCACGTGGGTGATCTCCATCAGGTAGTCGTCCACGATGTTGGCCAGGTGGTAGGTGGGCAGCGCGTCGGTCGATTTGTACAGCACTTTGTCGTCCAGGGTCGAGCTGTTGACGGTCACATGCCCCCGGATCATGTCGTCCATCTCGATCGTCTCGCCTTCCGGCATCCGGAAGCGGATGGTCCACTGGTCGCCCCGCGCGATACGTGCCTTTACCTCCTCCTCCGGTAGCGCCAGCGAGGTCGCCAGCTTGGTCCGGACGGCATAATTGTAGGCGAAGGTCTCTCCCCGCCCTTCGTACTCTTTCCGGATGGCGTCCAGCTCTTCCGGGGTGTCGAAGGCGTAGTAGGCCCAGCCGGCTTTGACTAACTGTTCGGCATATTTGAGGTAGATCTCGCGCCGTTCGCTCTGCCGATACGGGGCATGCGGCCCGCCGACGCTCACCCCTTCGTCGATCTCGATGCCGCACCATTTCAGCGATTCGATGATGTACTCCTCGGCGCCCGGCACGAACCGGTGCGAGTCGGTGTCTTCGATCCGCAACAAAAAGGTGCCGCCGTGCTGACGAGCGAAAAGATAGTTGTACAAAGCGGTGCGCACGCCTCCCATATGCAACGGCCCGGTAGGGCTGGGGGCGAAACGGACTCTCACTGGTCTGTCGTTCATATCCGGATATTTCTTCTTTTTGCCCTACGAAAATACAAACTTTATTCCATTTTCGGGGAACGAAATGGGGGCTCGGAAACGAAAAATCCGAATGCTGCCGAAAAATCATTATATTTGTCAGTATAGCAATTGTTTTTTCTCTTACTGATTTTTTGTGCAGGCTGGAACTGTTCTCTTTGTGAACAAAGAGAACCAGAAAAACTTTAGAGGATGCTTACG
>NZ_CAJTMN010000179.1 GCF_910577125.1 uncultured Rikenella sp. | reverse complement strand
TCCGCGCGCCTTGGGAAATCTTGTCAAAATGTGCTAACACATTTTGACGATTCCCTTTTTAAGGCGTGGCGCGCGGTCGAGCTTGGTGCTGTTCTTTGTCCGCGCGCTGGCGGAAATCTTGTTCAATGCGCAAGTCGCTTTGAACGATTTCCTTTTCCAGCAGTCGCGCGCGGTTCAAGCTTTGCCCCGGATAGAACTGGCCTCGGGCCGGCCAGGCCCCACGTCCCGTGGACGGGCGAAACTTGCGTTTCGCTGCGGCCGTGTCTGCTTCCGTTTCTTCCGAGAGGCAACGCAACTGAAAACCGTGGCTGCGACTGTTCGCATAGCTGAAGAGAATAGCCCGCGTACCGAAATGCAGATATATTCCGTTGATGTCGCTCGCTGTGGCGGACCAGCTGAATCCGAGGTCGCCGGTATAGGCAAGCTCACCTGCGGCGACCGTATAACCGAAGTCGCGGTAGCCCGGGGCGCACCCACAGGGTGTTTTATTGGCTGTGTCTGCTCTCCGCGCGCCTTGGAAAATCTTATTCAAACAAACCAAATTTGTTTGAATGATTTTCCTTTTAAGGCGTGGCGCGCGGTCGAGCTGCAACTGCCCTCGGGCCGGGCAGGCCCCGCGTGCCCGCGGTGGGCAAATGGCT
The DNA here is from genome assembly GCF_910577125.1 of uncultured Rikenella sp. Classification (GTDB taxonomy): domain Bacteria; phylum Bacteroidota; class Bacteroidia; order Bacteroidales; family Rikenellaceae; genus Rikenella. The sequence goes on along the minus strand of NZ_CAJTMN010000179.1, from coordinate 1,453 downwards.
GGAGTAACCCAACTCCTCGCCCCGTTCTCTGGCCGCGCACTTATATCCAATCTACTCTGAGAAAAATATGGTTAGCATCGAATTAATTACGGTGGGCGACGAACTGCTCATCGGACAGGTGGTCGACACCAACTCGGCCTGGATCGGACGCGAGCTCGGAAACATCGGGGCGCAGGTCGACCGGATCGTCTCGGTACACGACACGGCAAACGACATCACAGAAGCGGTTCGGACGGCTCTGGAACGGGCCGACGCGGTCATCATGACCGGCGGCCTCGGGCCCACGCGCGACGACATCACGAAACGGACGCTCGCCGAACTCTTCTCCGGAGGGCGGATGGTGCGCGACGAGGCGGTCTTCGAACACGTGCGCCGGATGACGGCCGAACGAGGCATCGTGTTCAACGAGCTGAACCAGGCCCAGGCCGATGTGCCGGAGGGATGCACGGCACTGCCCAACCGGCTGGGAACGGCTCCCGGAATGCTCTTCGTGCACAACGCAGGAGAGCGGGAGAGGCTGCTCTTTTCGTTGCCGGGGGTGCCGTTCGAGATGAAGGCGCTGGTCGAAGAGCAGGTGATTCCGCAGATCCGCCGCCATTTCGACCTCCGGGCGGTGGTACACCGCACGATGATGACTTTCGGGCTGGCCGAATCGGCGCTGGCGGCCACCATCGCGCCGTGGGAAGAGGCGCTGCCGGAGTGGCTCCATCTGGCCTACCTGCCCAACCCGCGGGGGATTCGGTTGCGGCTGTCGGCCTACGACGTCGAACCGCAAGCGGCACGGGCGGAGATCGAGGCGCGGTTCCGGGCGCTCGACGAGTACATTGCGCCGTACCTATTAGGATATGAACCGGCTTCGGTGGAGTCGGCGGTGGCGAAGTTGCTGACGGAGCGGGGGGCGACGCTGGCTGTCGCGGAGTCGTGTACGGGGGGAAGTATCTCGGCCCGGATCACGGCCCTGGCGGGGGCGTCGGACTACTACCTCGGGGGGGTGACTTCGTACAGCAACGCGGCGAAAACGGCGATGCTGGGGGTCTCGGCGGCCGATATCGAACGGCACGGGGCGGTGAGCGAGACGGTGGCGCGCCAGATGGCGGAAGGGGCTTTACGACGGTTCGGGGCGGACTTTGCCGTCTCGACAACGGGCGTGGCAGGGCCGGGAGGCGGAACGCCGGAGAAACCGGTGGGAACGGTCTGGATGGGGTTGGCGTGGCGCGAACCGGGCAGCGAAACGGGGGTACAGACTTTCGCCCGGCTGATGCGGTTCGGGGAGCTCCGCGAACAGAACATCGAACGGGCGGCGACGCATGCGCTGAACATGCTGCGGCTCCATTTGCTGGGCTTCCCGGAGGCGTTCCAACAAACAGGTATGCTTTAATAACTGTTCGAATATCCGTATTTGCCCGGGAGGGTACTGTTCTCTTTGTGAACAAAGAGAACCAGAAAAACTTTA
>NZ_CAJTMN010000178.1 GCF_910577125.1 uncultured Rikenella sp. | reverse complement strand
GTGCCTTCGGGCACCCCGAAATAGCAGCCTCTACCCCAAAACCGAGGCCGGCGATTCCGCAGGAATCGCGCTACTCGCTCTCAGCCCCGTGTCCGCTTCACTGCGGCTCCGCTTTCGCTCCGCCGCGTTTCGCGCGCCGCCATGACGAAAACGCGTCGGCCGCGCGGGCCCCACGTCCCGTGGACGGGAAATGCTGCGCATTCCCACTTTTCAACTCAGCCCAATTCTCAGCTCGCGCGCCTCACGCGCCGCAAAACGCAAACTTCATTTGCGCGCAACGACGCTGCCCTACCCCAAAAAACGAGCCGCGTTCAGTATCGTACTATGCGATACTGAACGCGGCTCCAATCCGAGAAATCCGGACGGACGACTACATCATGCCGCCCATACCTCCCATGCCTGCCGGCACGGCCGGGGCCGGAGTTTCTTCCTTAATATCGGCCAGCACGCATTCGGTGGTCAGGAACATCGAGGCCACGGAAGCGGCGTTTTCCAAGGCCACACGAGCCACTTTGGTCGGGTCGATAATCCCGGCTTTGAAGAGGTCTTCGTACTGATCGGCACGGGCATTGTACCCGAATGCGCCTTTCCCTTCCTTCACTTTGTTGACCACGACCGAACCTTCGCCGCCGGCATTGGCTACGATTTGGCGCAGCGGCTCTTCGATGGCGCGTTTCACGATGTGAATCCCGGTGGTTTCGTCGTCGTTGTCGCCTTTGAGCTTTTCGAGGGCCTGGACGGCGCGGATATAAGCCACACCGCCACCCGGGATGATCCCTTCGGCAACCGCAGCACGGGTCGCTGCCAGTGCGTCATCGACACGGTCTTTCTTCTCTTTCATTTCAACTTCGGTCGCAGCCCCCACGTAGAGCACCGCTACCCCACCGGCCAATTTGGCCAACCGTTCCTGAAGTTTTTCCTTGTCGTAGTCCGAGGTCGAGGATTCGATCTGTTTCCGAATCTGAGCCACACGATCCTGAATGGCTGCTTTCTTCCCGGAACCGTTGACGATCGTGGTATTTTCTTTAGTCAAGGTCACCTTTTCGGCCGAACCGAGCATGTCGATCGTAGCGGCGTCGAGTTTCAGGCCGGTCTCTTCCGAAATCACGGTTCCGCCGGTCAGGATGGCGATGTCCTGCAACATCTCTTTGCGGCGGTCGCCGAAGCCCGGAGCCTTGACGGCCGCAATCTTCAGCGTGCCGCGCAATTTGTTGAGCACGAGCGACGAAAGAGCTTCGCCGTCGACGTCTTCGGCGATCACGAGCAGGGCGCGACCCGACTGTGCCACCGGTTCGAGCACCGGAAGAAGTTCCTTCATGGTCGAAACTTTCTTGTCGGTGATCAGGATGTACGGTTTTTCGAGGTCGGCTTCCATCTTCTCGGGATCGGTCATGAAGTAGGGAGAGATGTAACCGCGGTCGAACTGCATCCCTTCGACCACATCGACATGGGTTTCAGTCCCTTTGGCTTCTTCGACGGTGATGACGCCCTCTTTCTTCACTTTGCTCATCGCTTCGGCGATCAGCTTCCCGATGGTCGAGTCGTTGTTGGCCGAAATGGTACCGACTTGTTCGATTTTGCTGATGTCGTCACCGACTTTCTGGCTCTGTTTCTGAAGGTCGGCCACGACGGCTGCCACGGCTTTGTCGATCCCGCGCTTCAGATCCATCGGGTTGGCGCCGGCGGTCACGTTCTTGATACCGGTGGTAATAATGGCCTGAGCGAGCACGGTCGCGGTGGTCGTCCCGTCACCGGCGTCGTCGTTGGTCTTCGAGGCGACTTCTTTCACGAGCTGGGCGCCCATATTGGCGACGTTGTCTTCCAGTTCCACTTCCTTGGCTACGCTGACGCCGTCCTTAGTCACCTGCGGAGCGCCGAACTTCTTATCGATCAGTACGTTCCGACCTTTCGGGCCGAGGGTCACTTTCACGGCGTTGGCCAATGCGTCTACGCCGGCTTTCAACTGTTCGCGGGCGTCGGTATCGAATATAATCTGTTTTGCCATCTCTTTAATTGGTTTTATTTCTGAATTCGGTTTGAGGGTACTGTTCTCTTTAACTTCGCTCCGCTCGTTTTCCTCCTCGCCGCTCGGCAATCAGCAAACTGCGTTTGCATTGCTCTCGCTGGCAACGTCGGTTGTGAACAAAGAGAACCAGAAAAACTTTAGAGGATGCTTACGCATCCT
>NZ_CAJTMN010000177.1 GCF_910577125.1 uncultured Rikenella sp. | reverse complement strand
GTTGAGCTTCGACTGCGCTCGGGCCGCGCGGGCCCCACGTCCCGTGGACGGGCGATGCTTGCGCATCGCTGCGGCAGCCTATACCCTACTCTGTTACCCGCTCTCTGCTCGCACGCCGCTCACGCCTCGAACTCCACCTCGCCGAAGTACTCCGGGACGTGAAAATTCGGTTTCTCTGTCCCGATCGGCCGCCACGACAGGAAGTGCGGCTGCGAAAGATCATCCCCGCACTTGTAGACATTCGCCCGCGCCCACAAGCCGTCCAACGTGCTGAAATCGTGCGCGAAGAACGCCTCCGCCGGAATCTCCGCCTCCAGCGTCCAGCGGTTTTCGCCCCTCCGCTCCCCGAACGGCTCCCCGCCCAGCGACGGACGCCGTACGATCAACCCCATAATCCTCTCATCCGCATGCCGAACATCCGGTTTCGTCTTCCGGAACCCCAGCAGCGCCCGTCCGATGCAGTTGAACTCGAAATTGTAGTACCCCCTCTCGTCGAACGAGATGAAGAACTCCACCGCCGAATCCGTCCACACCGGCCCGTTGTCCTCCGTCACCTTCGCCGCCGTGCACCCCTCCTCGACCTCGAACCGCAGGAGCAGCCGCTTCCCGTCGTGCCCCGCCGCAAACCTCACCCGCGGCGCATACGGATAGTCCGCCGCCCAGTTGTTGCACGCCACCTCCTGCATGGGAAGCTCCGTCAGCGAGCTCCCCGCCTTGATTTTCCGAATCTTAAGCATACTTTTCCAGTGTTTCTTTCACAATCCGCTGCATCTCGGCATACTGCGCCTCCATGCTCTGCAGCAGCCGATACTGCGCCCGCGTGCGCACTAAGTTGTGTTCCGGCGACTTCACCTTGTAGTAGCGGTCTCCGTCGATGTAGTCCATCAGGAACCTCAACACCTGTTCGTAGGTGATATACCGGGCCGAGAAGGCGAGGTATTCCGCCTCCGTCGGCGTCAGGAAAGCGTGCGCCTCAGAGAGATACCCCTCCGTATAAGCCTTGAAAATCGCGATATCCATCGACACCCGTCCGAGATCCGCATCGTCCTCCGCCCCCGTGTTGGTGTACGACCGCATGGCGTCACCGTAGTCGTTGAGACACGTCGCCGAGAGCACCGTATCGAGGTCGATCACGCAGAGCACCTCGCCGGTCTGTTTGTCGAACAGGATATTGTTGATTTTCGTATCGTTATGCGTCACGCGGGTCGGGATGGCCCCCGTCTCGACCAGCGACCAGAATCGCAGCATCTCCTCCCTCCGCTCCTCGATCCACCCGATCTCCCGGGCCACCTCTTTGACGCGCCCCACGCGGTCTTCGGCCACCACAGCGTCCCACTGTTGGAAGCGGTAGCGGATGTTGTGGAATCCGGGCAAAATGTCGGTCAGCGGCTCGCTGAAATCGGCCAACATCGCCTGAAACAGCCCGATCCCCTTTCCCCCTTGAAAAGCGAGTTCCGGGGTGTCAGCCTGCTGATAAGCGGCCGTATCGTCGATAAACTCGCAAGCGGCCCAATATTCGCCCTCCGGATCGCGATAATAGAGTTTCCCGTCGCCGGTCGGCGTGACGGTGAGCGCCTCGCGCCGGGGATCTCCGCCCCGAGCCTCGATCTTGGCTTTGAGGTGGTCGGTCACCCGGCGGATGTTCTCCATCATGGCGGGAATGTCGGTGAAAATATGGCGGTTTTTGCGCTGGAGGATGTAGTTCGGCGTCCCGTTGTCTTCGGTTTCGACCAGAAAAGTGTCGTTGATAAAGCCTTCGCCCAGCGGCCGCACGGTCCTCACCTTGCCTTCGAAGCGAAAGTGCCCGGCAATGGCATTCAAATCGGTATTCATCAGAGAGTTAAGTTGGTTTGGGTTAGTATTTTTCGTTGATTCCGCCCTCGACCTGCCTGCAGCGGTCGGTCGGAGGGTTAAAGATAGTGACTTTTTCGGAAAGACCCTCGCCCACGCGGGGAAAGCGTGTAACCGTCTCACGACGAACCGGGTTCGCCCCGGGCTACCGCGAGAGGAATACGGGCATATCGGGCGGCGACGGTAATTGTGGTTACAGTTGGTCGGCAACGGTCAGCGATATCTTTGGCATAGACTTGGATTTCGGCATGACATGGCTCAATTCCAATGCACTCTTTCGTGCTCACGGTATTCAGTTGCGTTGCCTCTCGGAATAAACGGAAGAACAAGATTCTGCGGCTCGAAG
>NZ_CAJTMN010000176.1 GCF_910577125.1 uncultured Rikenella sp. | reverse complement strand
AAAAGTTTTTGGTGCCGCTTTTTCCAAAAAGCGGCAGTTCTCTGCGGGTAGACACAGATAAACGATGGATTAAAGAGATACGATATTATTATGAAGCATATCCGCAACTTTTGTATCATCGCGCACATCGACCACGGGAAATCGACCCTGGCCGACCGGCTGTTGGAGGTGACCAAAACCGTCAGCGAGCGGGAATTGCAGGCCCAGGTGCTCGACGATATGGAGCTGGAGAAAGAGAAAGGCATCACCATCAAGAGCCATGCGATTCAGATGGAGTATGTGCAGGAGGGTGAGAAATATATCCTGAACTTGATCGATACTCCGGGCCACGTGGACTTTTCGTATGAGGTTTCGCGGGCCATCGCCTCGTGCGAAGGGGCCTTGCTGGTGGTCGACGCCACGCAGGGGATTCAGGCCCAGACCATCTCGAACCTCTATCTGGCGCTGGGGAACGACCTCGAGATCATTCCGGTGCTCAATAAGATCGACATGGCTTCGGCGATGGTCGAGGAGGTGAAGGACCAGATTGTCGACATGCTCGGCTGTCGGCGGGAGGAGATTCTGGCCGCTTCGGGCAAGACCGGTGAGGGGGTCGAGGATATCCTGCGGGCCATCGTCGAGCGCGTGCCGGCTCCGAAAGGGGACGATAATGCGCCGTTACAGGCGCTGATTTTCGACTCGGTATTCAATCCCTTTCGCGGGATCATCGCCTATTACCGGGTGATGAACGGCGTGATCCGGAAGGGCGAGCGGGTGAAGTTTTTCAACGCCGGCAGCGAGTACGACGCCGACGAGATCGGGGTGCTGAAGCTCAAGATGTCGCCGCGGGACGAGATTCGGGCCGGCGATGTGGGGTATATCATCTCGGGAATCAAGAATTCGGTGGACGTGAAGGTGGGGGATACGATCACCTCGGTGGCGGAGCCGTGCCGCGAGGCGATCGCCGGGTTCGAGGATGTGAAACCGATGGTCTTTGCGGGGATCTACCCGGTCGAGACGGATCAGTACGAGGATTTGCGGGCCTCTTTGGAAAAGCTGCAACTGAACGATGCCTCGCTGACCTATGAGCCGGAGTCGTCGCTGGCGTTGGGTTTCGGTTTCCGGTGCGGCTTCCTGGGGCTGCTCCACATGGAGATCATTCAGGAACGCCTGTTCCGCGAGTTCAACATGGATGTCATCACGACGGTGCCGAACGTCTCGTACAAGGTCTTCACGACCAAGGGCGAGGAACTGATGGTGCACAATCCGTCGGGGTTGCCGGTGCCGAACGTGATCGACCACATCGAAGAACCGTATATTCTGGCTCAGGTGATTACGAAGACGGAGTACCTGGGGGCGATTATGAAACTCTGTATCGAGAAGCGGGGCGTGCTGCTGAACCAGACGTTTATTACGACGGATCGGGTGGAGGTCAATTTCGACATGCCGCTGGCGGAGATTGTCTTCGACTTTTACGACAAACTGAAGAGCGTTTCGCGGGGCTATGCCTCGTTCGACTACCACATGACGGATTACAAACCGTCGAAACTCTCGAAACTGGACATCTTGCTGAACGGCGAGCAGGTCGATGCGTTGTCGTCGCTGATTTATGTGGATCACGCCTACGATTTCGGCCGGAAGATGTGCGAGAAGCTCAAGGAGCTGATTCCACGCCAGCAGTTCGACATTGCGATTCAGGCGGCTATCGGGGCGAAGATCATTGCCCGCGAGACGGTCAAGGCGGTGCGGAAGGATGTGACGGCGAAGTGTTACGGGGGGGACATTTCGCGGAAACGGAAGCTGCTCGAAAAGCAGAAGGCAGGGAAGAAGCGGATGCGTCAGGTGGGGCGTGTCGAGGTGCCTCAGGAGGCGTTTTTGGCGGTGCTCAAGATGGACTGACGGCAGGCGATAGGATTGTCGGGTGTGCGTTGAGGCTGCGTTGGGTGATGCTGGAGGCTGAGGCTGGTAGTGGAAATGCGACAGCATTTCCCGTCCACGGGACGTGGGGCCCGCGTGGCCGACGCGTTCGCGTCGTGGCGCGCGGCCGTTATTATGTTCTAACTACTCGTGTGCCACGCTTAAAGATGCGATTCCACTGTTTCGGCGATGAGCCGAAAGAGAATGAATGTCCGGCGCGCGAACAAAATTTGTTTCCGTCGCCCGCCCGCGTAAAAGGGCACATTCTGCCGATTGGCGGCGAGCCAATCCGGCAAGCATTGCCGTGGGCGACGGAAAACGCGGCGGAGCGACAGCGGAGCCGCAGTGAGGCGGACGCGGTTCTTCGGGCGCGAAAACCGTTTGCGGTTTTCGCGCTGCGCTGGGCCGAGCAGGGGGCGGAGAAAC
>NZ_CAJTMN010000175.1 GCF_910577125.1 uncultured Rikenella sp. | reverse complement strand
GGCGGCCCAACTCTCGGACTCTTCTTTGGGCCGGGAGTTGTAGCGCGCTTAATGCGAGTTGAACCTTATTGCGCGCTACAACCCCGACCCAAAAGCAATCGCAGAGATTGAGGACTGCGGAGCCTAAGGTATAGCGTAGCTATCTAAAAGTCTTTTGGGTACCTTTTCTTCAGAAAAGGTACGGTTCCATGCGGGTAGACACAGCTAACCGAACGGTTAATACTGCAAATATTTATGCGACCTGCATAGCTTCGACCCGCGCACGGGCATAGTCCAGTTTCACGCGGAACGTTTTTCGTTTCGAAGCCGGCACCTCGAACATCGCGTCCATCATGATCGCCTCGCAGATCGAGCGGAGCCCCCGGGCCCCCAGCTTGTATTCGATCGCCTTGTCCACGATGTAGTCCAGCACCTCCGGATCGAACGAGAGTTTGACCCCGTCGAGTTCGAAGAGTCGGACATACTGTTTGATGATCGCGTTTTTCGGTTCCGTCAGAATCCGCCTCAGCGCCTCGCGCCCCAGCGGCTCCAGATAGGTCAGCACCGGCAGCCGGCCGATGAGTTCCGGAATCAGCCCGAAGCTCCGCAAGTCTTTCGGCGTGATGTACTGCAACAGATTTTCGCGATCCACTTCGGCGATTTTCTGCTGCTGGCCGTATCCGACAACGCGCGTGTTCAGCCGCTGTGCGATCTTCTTCTGCACCCCGTCGAACGCGCCGCCCGCCACGAACAGGATATTCCGGGTATTCACCTGAATATACTTCTGATCCGGATGCTTGCGTCCCCCCTGCGGCGGCACATTGACCACCGTCCCCTCCAGAATCTTGAGCAGGGCCTGCTGCACCCCTTCGCCCGAGACATCGCGCGTGATGGAGGGATTGTCGCTCTTGCGGGCGATCTTGTCGATCTCGTCGATAAAGACGATCCCGCGTTCCGCCGCAGCGACGTCGTAGTCCGCCGCCTGCAAGAGCCGCGAGAGAATGCTCTCGACATCCTCGCCCACATACCCCGCCTCGGTCAATGCCGTGGCGTCCACGATGGCGAACGGTACGTTCAGGAGCCGCGCAATCGTCCGTGCAATCAAAGTCTTCCCCGTCCCGGTCTCACCCACCAGCAGGATGTTGGACTTGTCCAGCTCGATATCCGAATCTTCGGTGTCTTCCGGATTCGAAAGGCTGTGCATCAGCCGTTTGTAGTGGTTATAAACGGCCACCGAGATGTATTTCTTGGCCCGGTCCTGCCCGATCACGTAGCGGTCGAGAAACTCTTTGATGGACTGCGGGGTGTACAAGGCCATCGCCTCTCCGATGGTGGAAGCGGCTTCGCTCCGGGCGCGGTTTTCCATCTCCTCGCGCACCATCTCCCAGGCGCGTTCGGCGCAGTTGTTACAGATCGTCGCCTCCTGCCCGTGGATGATCATCCCCACCTGCGCCGCCGGAGCGCCGCAGAACGAACATCGTTCGGTGTGGTGTCCCTTGTTATTGTCTTCTGCCATAGGTCTCCCAAATAAAGTCGATAGCGATTACAATCCTTCCCGTTTGGTGAGCACGCCGTCGATCAGGCCGTACTCAGCCGCTTCGGCCGAGGTCATCCAGAAGTCCCGGTCGGCGTCCTGTTCGATTTTCTCGGCCGACACGCCGCTGTGCTGAGCCAGTATGGCGTAGAGTTCCTCTTTGGTTTTGAGTATCTGGCGGGCGGTGATTTCGATGTCGCTGGCCTGCCCTTCGACGCCGCCCAGCGGCTGGTGGATCATGATCCTCGAATGCTGCAAGGCGGAACGTTTCCCTTTGGTTCCTGCGGTCAGCAGAATGGCGCCCATCGAAGCGGCCATACCGGTACAGGTGGTCGCCACATCGGGCGAGATGATCTGCATGGTATCGTAAATCCCCAGCCCGGCCGACACCGATCCGCCGGGGGTGTTGAGATAGATCTGGATGTCGCTTTTCGGGTCGTTCGACTCCAGAAAGAGCATCTGGGCCTGAATGATGTTGGCGGCATCGTCGTAGATCGGCACGCCGAGAAAAATAATGCGATCCATCATCAGGCGCGAGAAGACGTCCATCGTGGCGACGTTCAGCTGCCGTTCTTCGATAATGGTGGGCGAGATATATTCGGCGGTCAGCCGGTCGTAACGGTGCATGGCGAGCGACGAGATGCCGCGGCCGAGACGTGCGTACCGTTCGAATTCTTTTTTATAATCCATTCCGTCGATATTGAGAAAGGGTAAAAATAGCGATTTTTTATGAAACAAGGCGTATGTTTCGAACAATCTGCGTCGGGCGCTGCGAACCGAAAGGGGACAACCTCGATTCCCGGTTCGGTCTGACTTTACGCGGGCGACAGACCTGGATCAACCCTTGACCGGTACTTTCCC
>NZ_CAJTMN010000174.1 GCF_910577125.1 uncultured Rikenella sp. | reverse complement strand
CGTAGGCCTGCAACTTCGCGGGGCTCGTTTCCGGCCACGCTGGCGCCGGCCCGCAGCAGACGCAGCCCAACTCTTCGCACTGTTCGTCGTTCGCGCGCCTTACGCGATTTTCTATTTTGACTCACCGTCAATATAGAAAATCGCTTCTTTAGGCGGCGGCGCGCGGAATTTTTAATGCGTTTCAGTCGCCCGCGGCAATTCTTGCCGAATTGGCTCACCGCCAATCGGCAGAATATGCCCTCTATAGCGGGGCGGGCGACTTGTCAACAGGAGGGTACTGCGCTCGGGCCGCGCGGGCCCCACGTCCCGTGGACGGGAAATGCTTCGCATTTCCACTTCTCTGCTCTGCCCAATTCTTCGCCCCGTTCCTCTGTTCGCACACTACTCCTCAGGCTCCGCAAGCCCCCATTTTCATTCACGCACTCACTTCTTCGCGTTCATCACCTGATGCTGGCGGCTAATGCTCTCCATATGAATCGAGTTCAACAAAATACTCAAAAACTCTCGACTCAATTTCAACTCGTCCGCCGTCGCCAAAACCCGCTTCACAATATCGTCCCACCGCGCGCTCTGGAGGATCATCACTTCGTTGTCCCGCTTAATCTCGCCGATCTTCTCGGCCACGTCCATCCGCTTGCTCAGCAGCGTAAAAAGTTCGGCATCGTACTGGTCGATCTGGCTGCGCAATTTGTCCAGCGACCGGAGAAAATCGGGTTTGTCGGTCTGCGGTTTACGCCACACGATGCTCCGAACCAATTCGCCCAGCTCTTCCGGAACGATCTGCTGCGCAGCATCGCTCCAAGCTTTATCCGGGCAGATATGACTCTCGATAATCAACCCGTCGTAGTTCAGGTCGGCACACTCCTGGGCCACCTCTTTGAGCAAAGCGCGTTTCCCGGTGATGTGCGACGGGTCGCCGATCATCGGCACTTCCGGCATCCGCATCTTCATCTCGATCGCCAGGGGCCACATCGGATTGTTCCGGTATTTGGAGACGCCGAACGACGAAAATCCACGGTGAATCAAGCCGACCTGTTCGATGCCGACCTTCTGGAGCCGCTGCACGGCCCCCATCCAGAGGTCGATATCGGGATTCATCGGGTTTTTGACCAGCACGGGAATATTCACGCCGCGCAGGGCATCGGCAATATCCTGTACGCTGAACGGATTGACGGTCGTACGCGCACCGATCCACAGCAGATCGACACCGAATTCCAAAGCCCCTTCGACGTGTTTGGCATTGGCCACTTCGGTCGCCACGGGCAGACCGGTCTCCTTTTTCGCTTCGGCCATCCACGAGAGACCGGGCAGCCCCACTCCCTCAAACGTTCCGGGTTTGGTGCGCGGTTTCCAGATTCCGGCACGCAACACGTCCACAACGCCGGTGGCAGCCAAACGGCGGCAGGTTTCGAGGGTCTGTTCTTCGGTCTCGGCGCTGCACGGCCCGGAAATGATCAACGGGCGTTTGCCTTTCAAATCGATTTTCTTGGTTTCCATTTATGGTAATTATTTTATTTTTCGTTCTGTAAATCTCATTCCCATTTTTGCCTGTTTTTGCCTGCCGATACCCCGCCCCGGGCTACCGCGAAGCAGGAAATAACGGGCGGTTAGGCGATCTGATGGCCGGCGGCGACGGCGGGTGTAGTTGGTCGTCCACGGTCAGTGGGCCTAACGGCGTGTTCTTGTACTTCTATACGCAGAACCTCTATCCCAGCGACGTGAATCGCCGTGGCCACGGTCTTCAGTTGCGTTGCCTCTCGGAATAAACAGAAGAGATCAACACCCCGCCCCGGGCGTCCGCGGCAGTACCTCGGGCATGCTGGAGCTCGTCGGCACCGGCAGTGCCAGCTGGTCTGTTTCGGTCAGCGACACCAACGGCATAAACTTGGGCTTCGGTGTGACGTGGCTCATCCTCAACGATGCGAATGCTCGGGGTCACGGTCTTCCGTTGCGTTGCCTCTCGGAATAAACGGTGCCGCAGGGCACTCCGAAATGGCAGTCTCTACCCTACTCCTGCGACCCGCAAGGGTCGCGCGGGCCGGAGCCACCCCAGGCGTAGGCCTGCAACTTCGCGGTGCTCGTTTTCGGCCTCGCTGGCGCCGGCCCGCTACTAACTACGCTACGTGTGGTATTTTTCCCACGCGCTGGCGGAAATCTTGTTAGAACCATTCACCATGGTTCTAACGATTTCCTACTTCAGCAGCCGCGCGCGGGCTTGTCAATGCGTTTTTGAGTCGCCCGCGGCCATTCTCGTTGGTTGGCCGAGTGCCAACCAACAGAATATGCCCTTTTAGGCGTGGCGCGCGGTGCCTTCGGGCACTCCGAAATGGCCGCCTCTACCCTAACAGGATAGAACTGCCCTACGCGGGCGGCGGACGGCTAATAAGGCCAAGAAAGCCCCAATAAAACGCCCGGTGGGCGCCCCGGCGGGACGGAGCGATACTGCGTAT
>NZ_CAJTMN010000173.1 GCF_910577125.1 uncultured Rikenella sp. | reverse complement strand
CGGTCTCTGCTCGCGTAACGCCGCTCGGTTCTTCAGAAAAGGTACGGTTCCATGCAGGTAGACACAGCGCCCTAATCGCGTCGGGCGAAGCCGATGTAGTAGATCAAGGTCGCAATCGCGGACAGGGCGGCTACCAGATATGTCCGGGCAGCCCAGGTCAAGGCTTCCCGAGCCTGGTTCTGCTGCTGAGAGGTCAGAATCTGCTCGTTTTCGAGCCAGGCCAGCGCCCGCTGCGAGGCGTTGTATTCCACCGGCAGGGTCACGATGCTGAACAGGGCCGATACGGCGATCATCCCGATACCGATCCAGAACAGCACCAAACTGTTGGTCATCCCGGCCAGTATGATGCCGCCGATAATGAAAAATATCGCGAACCGGGACGAAAAGCTGGTCACGGGAACCAAGGCCGAACGCAGTTTGAGCGGGGCATATCCCTCGGCATGCTGCACGGCGTGGCCGCATTCGTGCGCGGCAACGGCTGCGGCGGCAACGGAGTTGCTCTCATAGACCGAGTCGCTGAGGTTCACGGTCTTATTGACCGGGTTGAAGTGGTCGGTCAGTTCGCCCGCCACGTGGGTCACGCGGACGTCGGTGATGCCGTTGTCGCGCAGCATCTTTTCGGCTACTTCACAGCCGGTCATCCCGCCGGCAAAAGGAACTTTCGAATATTTGTTGAATACGCTCTGCAAACGGGCCTGAACGATAAAACCGACGATCCCGATGGCGATAATGAGCAGGAACTCGGGCCCCATCGAATAGAAATAGGAGGAGGAAGCGGTCAGCAGTGTCATGGTAAATGGTGTATGGTTTGGTTATAAAAACGTGTCGAGTGGTCGTTATCGTATTTTGAGGGTCATCAGCGTAATGGCGGCCAACAACAGCTGGACGAGCCAGAAGCGGGTGACGATCTTGACTTCGAAGTAGCCTTTTTTCTGGTAGTGATGGTGCAGAGGGGCCATCAGAAAAACGCGACGACCTTCGCCGTACCGGTGTTTGGTGTATTTGAACCAAAAAACCTGGATGATTACGGAGCAGCTCTCGACGATGAACACGCCGCAAAGAATCGGCAAGAGGAGTTCTTTCCGGATCAGCAGAGCGAAGACGGCGATAATCCCTCCGATGGCCAGTGAACCGGTATCGCCCATAAACACTTGCGCGGGGAAGGAGTTGTACCACAGGAATCCGAGCAAAGCGCCCACGAATGCGGCAGCAAAGACGAGCAGTTCGCCCGAGCCGGGTATGTTCATGATACTCAGATACTCGGAATAGATGACGTTCCCGGAGAGGTAGGCGAGTATCCCGAGCACGACGCCGATGGCGGCGGAAACGCCTGCCGCCAAGCCGTCCAAGCCGTCGGTGAGGTTGGCGCCGTTGGAGACGAGGGTAATAACGAAGGTGGCGACCAAAATATAGAGCAGCCAACCGAGCGTATCGCCCCATTTCCCGTCGACGGGGATCAGGTTCCGGTAGTCCAGGGTGCGGTCTTTGAAAAAGGGGACGGTGGTGTCGGTCGATTTCTCAGGGGGGGTCAGATAGAGCACGGTGCGACGGTTCCCCAGGTCATTGGTCACGACGCGTTCGGCTTCGGCCTGCTGACGGGCGGCGGGCTCGCGCGAGACGATCTGGGGACTGACCCACATGGTGGTGCCGACGATAATCCCGAGGGTCACCTGACCCAAAATCTTGAACCGCCCGCTCAGTCCCTCTTTCCGTTTGCGGAAGACTTTGATGTAGTCGTCGAGAAAGCCGAGCAGCCCCAACCAAACTGTGGTGGCGAGCATCAGCTGGACGTAGATGTTGGTGAGGTCGGCGAACAAAAGAACGGGTATGAGGATTGCGGCCAGAATAATGAGCCCGCCCATGGTCGGGGTTCCGCGTTTCTGGAGCTGGCCTTCGAGTCCGAGGTTTCGCACTTCTTCGCCGATCTGGCGCCGCTGGAGCTGCCGGATAATGTATTTTCCGAAAACTATCCCGATGAGCAGCGATGCGACGATGGCCAGGGCGGATCGGAAGGATATGTAGTTGAACATCCCGGCACCGGGCAGGTCGATGGTCCGGTCGAGGTATTCGGCGATGTGATAAATCATGGACTCTTTCTCGCTATTTCCTGGACAAAGATAATGATTCCGGCGGGCTTTTCGTCACGGCCGGAACGATTAACTTTCTGTCGAAACAGCCCGCCCCGGGCTGCCGCGAATACCACGACGGGCTATTGAAGTTTGTCGGGAATAGCGGTTATAGTTGGTCGTCATCTTATTGCCGTTCGGAAAACCTCTATGTGGCTTGGTGTACAGACCTCTACACGATAGGGCTTAACCCTCAGTCTACACACTACCGCAGCCGCGGTCTTCAGTTGCGTTGCCTCTCGGAAGAAACGGTGCCGACGGGCACTCCGAAATAGCCGAATCTACCCTAAGACAGCCTCTACCCTACCCCGTTGCGGCCGGACGCCCGGGAGTGATCTGGGGTAGAGGCTGCCAGTAAAAGACGCTGTGCGTCCCTCCCGGGGAGGGAGGCTCCGGCCCGCGCGACTCTTCGAGTCGCAAGAGCATCGCCCTACCCACAACTTACA
>NZ_CAJTMN010000172.1 GCF_910577125.1 uncultured Rikenella sp. | reverse complement strand
ATGCTTGCGCATCGCTAAGGCCGCCTCGCCCCCGTTTATTCCGAGAGGCAACGCAGCTGACGACCGTAGGCACGGCTGTTCGTGTTGCTGGGATCGAGACCCTGCGCGCTGAACCACAAGTGCATGCCATCGGCACCGCTGACCGTCGAAGACCAGCTGTAACCGGCGTTGCCGACGTGCACCGGATCGCCCGAGGTCGCGCTACGGTAGCCCGGGGCGGGGTACCAGGCAAGCGGGGTTCCCGTACCCGAGGTGGTTACCTTGTACAACCGACCGTTGGTCGCCTTGTAATTACCAGCACCGTATTTCTCGCCCGGCACGTTGTCCGAATAGTAGGGGAAGGTACCGGTCAAGGGTTGATCCAGATCTGTCGCCCGCGTAAAGTCAGACCGAACCGGGCAAATGGAATGCGCCGCTGCCGCAAAGAACCACAAAACAACCGAAAACAATCGAACATTTAATTTTCAATACATCATACCATGTACGGTAAAGTCAAACAGCACCTTACGGATGAATTGGCGGCGATCGAGGCTGCCGGACTCTACAAACGGGAACGTATCATCACCTCTCCGCAAAGGGCCGAAATCACGGTGGCGGACGGGAAAAAGGTGCTCAACTTCTGCGCCAACAACTACCTGGGGCTCTCGGACAATCCGCGCCTGATCGAGGCGGCCAAACGGGCGATGGATACGCACGGATTCGGAATGTCGTCCGTACGGTTCATCTGCGGCACGCAGGACATCCACAAAGAGCTCGAACGGGCCATCGCCGACTATTTCGGAACCGAAGAGACGATCCTCTATGCAGCCTGTTTCGATGCCAACGGCGGGGTGTTCGAACCGATTCTGGGCGAGGAGGATGCCATCATCTCGGATGCGCTGAACCACGCCTCGATCATCGACGGCGTGCGGCTCTGCAAGGCGAAACGATACCGGTATGCGAACGCCGACATGGAGGATCTCGAGACGCAGCTCAAACTGGCTCAGGCTCAGCGGTTCCGCATTATCGTGACGGACGGGGTCTTCTCGATGGACGGCAATGTGGCGCCGATGGATCGGATCTGTGAGCTGGCCGAAAAGTACGACGCCTTGGTGATGGTGGACGAGTGCCACTCGGCGGGGGTCGTCGGGCCGACGGGACGCGGGGTGACGGAGCTGTTCGACGTCCGCGGACGGGTGGATATCATCACGGGGACGCTGGGCAAGGCGTTCGGCGGTGCCGTGGGCGGCTTCACCACGGGGCGGAAAGAGATCATCGACATGCTGCGCCAGCGGTCGCGGCCGTACCTCTTCTCGAACTCGATCCCGCCGGCAGTGGTGGGGGCGGGGATCGAACTCTTCCGGATGCTGGGCGAAAGCGATGCGCTCCACTCGAAACTGGCCGAAAATGTGGCCTATTTCCGCGAACGGATGATCGCGGCGGGGTTCGATATCAAACCGACTCAGTCGGCGATCTGCGCGGTGATGCTCTACGATGCGAAACTGTCGCAGGTGTTCGCGGCGAAGCTGCTGGACGAGGGAATCTATGTGACGGGGTTCTACTATCCGGTGGTGCCGAAGGATCAGGCGCGCATCCGGGTTCAGGTCTCGGCGGGGCACGAACGAGAACACCTGGATCGCTGTGTGGCGGCATTCACGAAGGTGGGCCGGGAGCTGGGGGTCTTGAAATAACGGGACTTCGGGATTCGGCCGGGCCGTTTGCCTTTGCGAAGGGTGTTCTGCGCGCAGCGCGGAACGCCCTTTCTTATTTTGTACCGTGTTTGGTCTCGCACTGCGGGCGGCCAAGCACGCCCCGCCCCGGGCTACCACGACGCAGGCAACTATGGGCGGTTAGGTGATCTGATGAACGTCGGCAACTACGGGTACAGTTGGTCGTCCGCTGTCAGCGGGAGTAACGGCGTGTTCTTGCACTTCAGCACGCAGGGCCTCAATCCCAGCCACGTGAGCCACCGTGGCTACGGTCTTCAGTTGCGTTGCCTCTCGGAATAAACAGAGGGCAGACACGGCCTTAGCGATGCGCAAGCATCGCTCCGTCCCGCCGGGGTCACCCGGACGCCGCCCGCGCAGGGCAGTTCCGTCCGGCTCGAAGCTCGACAGTCGCCCGCCCCGCTTAAAGAGGAATTTCACTCGTTTTGCGGTGAGCAAAACCGAGATGAAATTCCTGCGGGCGACTCAAAAAGTACTAAAAACCGCGCGCCGACCCTTAAGAGGGAAATCGTCAAAATGTGCTGGCACGTTTTGACAAGATTTCCCAAAGGCGCGCGGAAAAACAAACCCCGCCCCGGGCCTCCGCGGTCATGGCGACGGCAGCCTATGGAACATCAGCGACGAAGGCTCCGTCTGGTCAGCAATTGCGGCTTCCAACAGTACCTACGGCCTCTATTTGTACTTCAATACAGCCGACGTGAATCCGGTACTGAAATATTACCGTGCTTTCGGTTTTCAGTTGCGTTGCCTCTCGGAATAAACGGAAGGACAACGCGAACGCGCAGGACGTTTTCAATCGACCGCGTTTTTTGAAAATCAAACTCTTCTCCCCTTTTTTCTTTGTTCCGCTTGGGCCGCGGGGGCCCCTACTTTCTACTATGTGGTAGAA
>NZ_CAJTMN010000171.1 GCF_910577125.1 uncultured Rikenella sp. | reverse complement strand
GGACGGGAAATGCTACGCATTTCCACTTTTCTGCTCAGCCCAAATCTGCGCACCGTTCTCTGTCCGCCCGCCTAAGGCCCCACATCCCATGGACGAGCGATGCTCACGCATCGCTACGGCAACCTCCCCCCCAAATAAGCCCCCAGCCTCTCCCTCAAAGCGCCCGACAACAAAACCCGCCGAAAAGTCGTATCTTTCGGAGAAAAAACAACCTCCACACACCATGAAATCCCCGAAGAAAGTAGTCGTTTTCACCGGCGCCGGCATGAGCGCCGACAGCGGCGTCTCCACCTTCCGCGACGCCGACGGCCTGTGGGAAAATCACCGGATCGAAGACGTCTGCACCGCCGAAGCTTGGCAACGCAACCCCCGCCTTGTGCTCGACTTCTACAACGCCCGCCGCGCCCAGCTCGACCACGTGACTCCGAACCCCGGTCACCTCGCCCTCGCCGCCCTCGAAAGCGCCTTCGACCACGTCACCGTCATCACCCAGAACGTCGACGACCTCCACGAACGCGCCGGCAGCACCCGCATCATCCACCTCCACGGCGAACTGCGCAAAGCCCGCAGCGAGCGCGACCCCCACCTGATCGTCCCCGCCCCCGGCCCCACCCGGCTCGGCGACCTCGCCCCCGACGGCGCCCAGCTGCGCCCCCACATCGTTTTCTTCGGCGAAGCCGTCCCCGAATACGACCGCGCCCTGAACGAAGTCCGCGACGCCGACCTCTTCCTCGTGATCGGCACCTCCCTCGCCGTCTACCCCGCCGCCGGCCTCATCTACCAGCTTCCACCCGCCAGCCCCGTCTGGCTCGTCGATCCCCGCCCCGCCCCCGTCACCATTCCCAACCCCCTGACCGTCATACCCGAGCGAGCCGCCGCCGGCGTCCCCCCCCTCGTCGACGACCTAATCCGCCGCCACCGGTAAAGAACCCCGCTCCCGCCGTTCCGAAGAATTTTGTACCTTTGTCCGGTCACCCGCCCCGCGCGGGCCGTAATCCACGAAAAGTACAGACAGACAGCTATGTTCGAGAACCTTAGCGACCGTTTGGAGCGCTCCTTCAAGATCCTGAAAGGCCAGGGCCGCATCACCGAGATCAACATCGCCGAATCCCTCAAAGAGATCCGCCGCGCCCTGATCGAAGCCGACGTCAACTACAAAGTCGCCAAGACTTTCACCGACCAGGTCAAACAGAAAGCCATCGGTCAGGAAGTCATCAAATCCGTGAACCCCAGCCAGATGATCGTCAAGATCGTCCACGACGAACTCGCCTCCCTGATGGGCGGCACCGCCGTCGGCATCAACCTGCGCGAGAACCCCTCCGTGATCCTCGTCAGCGGGCTCCAGGGCTCCGGTAAGACCACCTTCAGCGGCAAACTCGCCCTCCACCTGAAGAAGAAAGGGCGCGGCGTCCTGCTGATCGGAGGCGACATCTACCGTCCCGCCGCCATCGACCAGCTGAAAGTCCTCGGCGAGCAGATCGGCGTCGAAGTCTACTCCGAGCCCGACAACAAGAGCGACGCCGTCGCCCTCGTCCAGAACGGCCTCCGGTACGCCAAGAGCAAAGGCGGCACCTTCAACACCATTATTATCGACACCGCCGGTCGCCTCGCCATCGACGAGCAGATGATGCGCGAAATCACCGCCATCAAAGCAGCCGTGAAGCCCTCCGAGACCCTGTTCGTCGTCGACTCCATGACCGGCCAGGACGCAGTCAATACGGCGAAAGAGTTCAACGAGCGTCTGGACTTCGACGGCGTCGTGCTCACCAAGCTCGACGGCGACACCCGGGGCGGGGCAGCCATTTCGATCCGTTCCGTCGTCGACAAGCCCCTGAAATTCGTCAGCACCGGCGAAAAGATGGACGCCCTCGACATCTTCCACCCCGAACGGATGGCCGACCGGATCCTCGGAATGGGCGACATCGTCTCGCTCGTCGAACGCGCCCAGGAGCAGTTCGACGAAGAGGAGGCCCGGAAGCTCCAGAAGAAGCTGGCCCGCGACCAGTTCACCATGCAGGACTTCCTGAACCAGATCCAGCAGATCAAAAAGATGGGAAACATCAAGGATTTAGCCTCGATGATCCCCGGCGTGGGTAAAGCCCTGAAAGACGTGGACATGGACAACAGCGTCTTCAAGCAGACCGAAGCGATCATCCAGTCGATGACCCCCGCCGAACGGGAGAACCCCTCCCTGCTGAACGGCGTCCGGAAATCCCGGATCGCCCGCGGGAGCGGTACAGACGTCGCCGCCATCAACCGCCTGTTGAAGCAGTTCGACCAGACCCGTAAGATGATGAAGATGGTCGCCGGCGGAGGCGGTGCGATGGCCCGGATGGCGAATGCAGCCGCCATGATGCGGCGCGGCCGGCGGTAAGGTTATGCGGCACCGCCCGACACCTTTTATTTAGCACACATTTTCGATCGGTTACATACCGACATCGAAAATCCCCCGGCGATTCCTTTATGGTAGACACGGCCCTCTCGGAGTGCCCGAAGGCCCCGCCCCGGGCTACCGCGGTAATGGGACCAACGAGCGATTGGGAACTTTGGTCGTTGTGGGTAACGATGGATACAGTTGGGCCTCCACAGCCATCGAGTATCGCAGTATGTATCTACATTTTCATATGACAGGACTGGTTCCCTGAAGTACAACAAGCCGCGGCTACGGTCTTCAGTTGCGTTGCCTCTCGGAATAAACGGGGCAGACACTCCGCCCCGG
>NZ_CAJTMN010000170.1 GCF_910577125.1 uncultured Rikenella sp. | reverse complement strand
GTAGCGTAGCTAACTAAAAGTTTTTGGTGCCGCTTTTTTCAAAAAGCGGCAGTTCCCTGCGGGTAGACACAGATAAACGATTAAAAAATAAGATCAGATTGTTATGAATTTGAAATTGAAGATATGGCGTCAGAAAGACGCCCACGACAAAGGTCGGTTCGAAGAATACCACGTAGAGAACGTATCGGAAGGGAGCTCCTTTTTGGAGATGCTCGACATTTTGAACAACGACCTGATTCACGCCGGGAAAGAGCCCATCGCCTTCGACCACGACTGTCGGGAAGGGATCTGCGGGATGTGCTCGCTGTACATCGACGGCCGCGCCCACGGGCCCGACGACGATATCACCACCTGCCAGCTCCACATGCGGAAATTCAAGGACGGGGATACTATCACCATCGAGCCGTGGCGGTCGCGGGCCTTCCCCGTGGTGAAAGACCTGGTGGTCGACCGGTCCGCCTACGACAAGATTCTGCAGGCCGGCGGGTACATCTCCGTCAACACCGGCGGCGTGCCGGATGCGAACGCCATTCCGATTCCGAAGAAAGACGCCGACGAATCGATGGACGCCGCCGCTTGCATCGGATGCGGGGCATGCGTAGCCACTTGCAAAAATGGGTCTGCCATGCTTTTCGTAGCAGCCCGGGTGAGCTCGCTCGCACTGCTGCCCCAGGGGAAAGTCGAAGCCGCCCGGCGCGCCAAGGCGATGGTCGCCAAGATGGACGAACTCGGGTTCGGCGGGTGTACCAACACCGGCGCCTGCGAAGCGGAATGTCCGAAAGGAATCTCGATCGCACATATCGCGCGTTTGAACCGCGAATTTTTGGGCGCCAAGCTGAAAGACTAACCGTCTGATTTTCTTCGCGAAAAAAAATCAGACTCCGCAAAAAACGAGGCCGTTCCTGTTCGAGAAACAGGAACGGCCTCGTTTTTGTATATCCCCCCCTCGGACAGCGGCCGGAGACCGGTATCGGCCGCGCGAAGTCCGAGAAAAAACCGTATTTTTACAGAAAGTTAACCGAAATCCACCACCTCTCATGAAAAAACGCCTACTCTTCGCACTCGTGCTCCTGCCCGCGCTTCTGTCCGGCTGCAAAGAGAGTTCGTCCTCCCCCACCCCGCCGAACCCCGTCCGGCCGGAGATCGCCGCCGGCACCATTCCCGTCGTCTTCCACGTGCTGTACGAAAACCCCGCCGACCCGCATCAATACCCCTCCGACGCCGTGATCCAGCGCCGGCTCGCCGAGCTGAACAAATTCTACGCCTCGACCCTCTTCACCGACCAGACCATCCCCGGAGTGCCGAGTCAGAAGATCGGTCTGACCTTCGTAGCCGCCACCCACGATCCGGACGGCAAACCGCTCGCCACACCGGGGATTCACCGCGTCGTCTACTCCGGCTCCGCCAACATGAGCGCCGAGAATTTCCTTTACAGCAGCTCGCAGACACAGCGGAACAAAGATATCTTCTGGGATCCGAACTATTACGTGAATATCTGGCTTTTCAGTTTTCTGAAACAGTCGAACGAAAGCGAGGGCATGGTCACGGGAATCTCGTTCCTGCCCTACTGCACCACGACCCACCCGCTTTTCGGATTGAGCGGAAACTCGTCGGAATCACCGGGCGAAACTTACTTCAATCGCCTGCCGAGCTACATGCACGGAATTGCGCTGAATAACCGCATATTTCCACCGAAAGAAGGGATCGACCCCAGCGACGAATACACCTGGCTTAACGACGAAGGTATGTTCACCCTGTGTCACGAGATGGGTCACTATCTGGGTCTCCGCCATGTGTTCGACGAGACCGCCAACAGCTGTTCCGATCCCGACAACGCCAGCGACGACGGCTGCGCCGACACTCCGAAATACAACCGGGCCGCCTATATAGCCGACATTCAGCCGTGGTTGGATGGTCGGGTCGCAATCAACGAACTCCCCTACCATCCGTTCCAGCGCCAACCCTGCGCCGCAGGCTCCGCGCTGACCGTTTCGACCAACGTGATGGACTACTACTACGGTTATCAGACGCAGATCACGCCGGAACAGCAGGCACGGATCGACTTCGTGATGCAGTACAGCCCGCTGATTCCGCGTCCGACGACAGCCACCAAGGCACTCCGACCCGAGGCCGAGCAGCTGGATCCGAACGCCACGCTGCCGGAACCGCTTCTGATGCGGTGTTACGCTCCGAAACGGTCGGTGATGGATTTGTAGCCTCTCGCTATACACAAGTTTCGTCCGTCCGTTCCACTGTGGTGGAGCGAACGGACGAAACTGTTTCAGAGCATCTGGGAAGCAGACTTGGTCTGACTTTACGCGGGCGACAGACCTGGATCAACCCTTGACCGGTACTTTCCCCTACTATTCGGACAACGTGCCGGGCGAGAAATACGGAAAAGGTGATTACAAGGCGACCAACGGTCGGTTGTACAAGGTAAGCACCTCGGGTACGGGAACCCCGCTTGCCTGGTACCCCGCCCCGGGCTACCGCGACGCAGGCAACGATGGGCGGTTAGGCGATCTGGCGTACGTCGGCAACAGCGGGTACAGTTGGTCGTCCGCTGTCAGCGGGACTGGCGGCGTGTTCTTGGGCTTCAGCACGCAGGGTCTCTATCCCAGCAGCGTGAGCGGCCGTGGCCACGGTCTTCAGTTGCGTTGCCTCTCAGAATAAACGGGGCGTGTCGCACTCACAATTGGCCGGGTCTACCCTAACAGATAGCCTCTA
Source organism: uncultured Rikenella sp. (assembly GCF_910577125.1). GTDB lineage: Bacteria > Bacteroidota > Bacteroidia > Bacteroidales > Rikenellaceae > Rikenella. The sequence goes on along the minus strand of NZ_CAJTMN010000170.1, from coordinate 24 downwards.
CCCCATTTTACCGACACAGCCGCA
>NZ_CAJTMN010000169.1 GCF_910577125.1 uncultured Rikenella sp. | reverse complement strand
CTCGTTTAGGGCACCCGCAGGCTTCGGCCCGCAGCAGACACAGCCCAATTCTCCGTCCCGTGTCCGCCTCACTGCGGCTCCGCTATCGCTCCGCCACCTGTCGCATTTTCCTGCGCGCTGGCGGAAATCTTATCCAAACGCGCACCACACGTTTGGATGATTTCCTTCTCCAGCGGTCGCGCGCGGGACATTTCAACCGTCGCCCGCTGGGATTTCATCTCGATTTTGCTCACCGCAAAACGAGCGATTTCCCCAAAGCGCGCGGTTGGTTTGAGGGTACTGTTCTTTCTGTGAACAGAAAGAACCAAAGAAACTTCAGAGCGCATCCCTACGGGATGCTCTGGCCGGGTCTACCCGCAAATCCAAACAAACGTCACTACGGCAGCCGCACCCCTGCCCCTTTACTTGGCGATCAGGAGAAAATAATTCTTTTTCCCCTTCTGCACCAACAGGAACTTACCGGAAATAAGATCTTCGGTCGTTACCGGCTGTTCCGCATCCGCCACTTTCGTCCCGTTGAACGAGATCCCGCCTCCCTGCACCAGCCGCCTCAACTCGCCTTTGGAAGCGAACACCGACGCCTTTTCCGTACAAAGCGTCGCAAACGGCACACCGCCTGCAACGGCCAGATCCGAAGCCGAAATCTCGAACTGCGGCACCCCTTCGAACACCTCCAGAATCGTCCGTTCGTCAGCCGCCTTCAACGCTCCGGCCCCTCCGCCGAACAGAATCGAGCTGGCAGCCACCGCCCGTTCATACTCCTCGCGCGAGTGGATCATCACGGTCAGCTCTTCGGCCAACCGTTTCTGCAGTTTGCGCAGGTGCGGCGCCTCGCGATGCTCGGCGATCAACGCCTCGACCGTCTCCTTGTCCAGCAGCGTAAATATCTTGATATACCGTTCGGCATCCTCGTCGCTCACATTGACCCAGAACTGGTAGAATTTGTACGGCGATGTGTACCTCGGATCGAGCCATACGTTGCCGCTCTCGGTCTTTCCGAACTTCGTCCCGTCGGCCTTCTTGATGAGCGGACAGGTCAGCGCGAAAGCCTCGCCGTTCGCTTTGCGCCGGATGAGCTCCGTCCCGGTGGTGATGTTCCCCCACTGATCCGATCCGCCGAGCTGCAATTTACAGTTCTTGGTCTCGTACAAGGTCAGGAAGTCGAATCCCTGCACGAGCTGGTAGGTAAATTCGGTGAACGACATCCCTTCGCCCTCGCCGTTGAACCGTTTTTTGACGGAATCCTTGGCCATCATGTAGTTGACGGTGATGAGCTTCCCGATGTCGCGGATGAAGCCGAGGAAGGTCTGGCCCTTCATCCAGTCGTAGTTGTTGACCATCTCGGCCGCATTGGGCGCATCGCTGTCGAAGTCGATCAGTTTGGCGAGCTGTGCTTTGATAGCGGTCTGATTGTGCCGCAAAGTCTCTTCATCCAACAGATTACGTTCGAGCGACTTTCCGCTGGGGTCTCCGATCATACCGGTCGCACCTCCGATCAGCGCCAGCGGTTTGTGTCCGCACCGCTGGAAATGCTTGAGCATCATCACCCCCACGAGGTGTCCGATATGCAGCGAATCGGCCGTCGGGTCGAACCCCAGATAAGCCGTAGTCATCTCTTTTTTAAGCTGTTCGACCGTTCCGGGCATCATATCGTGTATCATGCCGCGCCAGGTAAGTTCCTCGATAAAATCCATTTTCTTTGTGATTTTTTGTGCGTAAAGATAACGTTTTTCGGCCGTTTGTCCGGAGATATTTCGGAAAGTCGCCCCGCCCCGGGCTACCGCGGATACCCTTCAGGCACATTATGGGGGGCCTATTATGCCGGATATAATTGGTCTTCTGGCACCAACGAAAGTGACGGTGTTTTTATCTTTCGACATGCATGGCCTCACATCCGACAATGCAGCAAGCCGCGCCTTCAGTTTTCCGTTGCGTTGCCTCTCGGAATAAACAGAGGGCTGACACGGCCAATTAGGAGTGCGGCACGCACCGCCCCGGGCTACCGTAACTTCCCCTCGGGCATACCGGGCAGTGTCGGCAGCCGTGGTTACAGCTGGTCGTGTACGCCGGCGACGGGCGACGTCACGGTGCAGTATTTGGACTTCGGCACGCAAGGCCTCAACACCAGCAGCTCGTACTACCGTGCTCTCGGTCTTCAGTTGCGTTGCCTCTCGGAATAAACGGAAGACGACACCCTGCGGTTCGAAAAGCCGCCCAAGCAGAAAATCCATCGCGGTGCGGCGCCAGCGGAGGGTGCAACGAGCTCCGTCGAGTTGCAGCCCGCCGCCGGGGGTGGCGACGGACTGCGCGACCCGAAGGGTCGCAAAAGCTCAGCCCAATACTTCGCCCACCCCATACAACCGATTTCGCCCCTTTCGGTCTGTCGCCCATCCCCCCGAAGCCGCTACGCGGCTTGGGCGACAAGGCCGGCGGTTCTGCGAGCCGCAAGAGCACAGCCCATTCACCGCCCCATTCTCAGAAGTTCGTCCTCGGCGCGCCTCCCCCGCGCCGGTGCCTTCGGGCACTCCGAAATGGCAGCCTCTACCCCCAAGAGCGAGTAGCGTGTCCGCCTCACTGCGGCTCCGCTGTCGCTCCGCCGCGTTTCGCGCGCCTTGGGCGATTCATTCTTTTTCGGCGACAAGCCGAAAAAGTTGAATCGCTTCTTAAGGCGTGGCGCGCGTTTTTAGCACTTTTTGAGTCGCCCGCTTAAAAGGGCAATTCTTGCCGGATTGGCTCACCGCCAACCGGCAGAATATGCCCTTTTAAGCGGGCGGGC
>NZ_CAJTMN010000168.1 GCF_910577125.1 uncultured Rikenella sp. | reverse complement strand
CCGACAGCCGCCCAATGTTAATTCGAAAACATTGAGTTCTGTCCGCGCGCCATGGAAAATCTTATTCAAAAGTGCGGTGCGCTTTTGAATGATTTTCCTCTTAAGGCGTGGCGCGCGGAGCTGGCTTTGTCGCGCGCCTATGTTGATTCAAACATTCAGCTTGCGCCGAAATAGTTGAATCGCCTTTCAAGGCGACGGCGCGCGGTTTTAGTACTTTTTGAGTCGCCCGCAGGAATTTCATCTCGGTTTTGCTCACCGCAAAACGAGTGAAATTCCTCTTTAAGCGGGGCGGGCGACTGTCGAGCTTCGAGCCGGATGGAACTGCCCTGCGCGGGCGGCGTCCGGGTGACCCCGGCGGGACAGAGCGATACTACGTATCGCTAAGGCCGCCTCGCCCTCGTTTATTCCGAGAGGCAACGCAACTGAAGACCGTGACCGATACGCCCGGCGAGACAAGGGTCGAGGATCTTCGCATGGAAATCTAAACGCATGCCACCGCTACTACTGGCTGTCGAAGACCAACTGGCACCGAAGTTCCCGATTTGCACCGGATTACCATGAGTACTCTCGCGGTAGCCCGGGGCGGACCTGTCATCTCGCACCGCCCCCTCGTCCTACAGATTGAAAACCAACATAACCCCATCATTCATGGAAAAACAAATCCAACAGTACGTTAGCGACTTCATGGCTCGCATCGAAGCACGCAATCCCGGAGAACCCGAATTCCATCAGGCCGTGCGCGAAGTCGTCGAAAGCCTCGCACCCTATATCCTCGAAAATCCGGTGCTCCAGAAGATGAAAATCCTCGAACGCATCGCCGAACCCGAACGCATCATCATCTTCCGCGTGCCGTGGGTCAACGACCGCGGCGAGATCGAAATCAACCGCGGATACCGCGTCCAGATGAACAGCGCCATCGGACCCTACAAAGGCGGGCTGCGGTTCCATGCCTCCGTGAACCTCAGCATCCTGAAGTTCCTCGCCTTCGAACAGACCTTCAAAAACGCCTTGACCACCTTGCCCATGGGCGGCGGGAAAGGCGGCTCCGACTTCAACCCCAAGGGGAAATCAGACGCCGAGGTGATGCGCTTCTGCCAGTCGTTCGCCACCGAACTCCAGCGCCATATCGGTGCCGACACCGATGTGCCGGCGGGCGATATCGGCGTGGGAGCCAGAGAGATCGGCTTCCTCTTCGGACAATACAAACGGCTCCGGAACGAGTTCACCGGCACCTTCACCGGCAAGGGCCTGGATTGGGGCGGGAGCCCGCTGCGGCCGGAAGCCACGGGTTACGGTGTCAGCTACTTCGCCCAGGAGATGCTCGCTACGCGCGGGGACTCTCCGGCGGGGAAAGTCGTGGCCATCTCCGGCTCGGGGAACGTCGCGCAGTACGCCATCCAAAAGATGACCCAGCTCGGAGCCAAAGTCGTAACCGCTTCGGACTCATCGGGATACATCTATGATCCGGACGGTATCGACGAAGAAAAGCTGGAGTACATCCTCGAACTCAAGAACATCTACCGCGGCCGGATCAGCGAATATGCCGATAAGTATCCGAGCGCGACCTACTATCCGGGCGAGCGGCCGTGGGGGGTGAAGTGCGACATCGCCATGCCGTGCGCCACTCAGAACGAGCTCAACGGCGAGGACGCGGCCAAACTGATCGCCAATGGCTGTATCTGCGTGGCCGAGGGGGCGAACATGCCGTCGACGCCGGAGGCCGTGCACGCTTTCCAGCAGCACAAACTCCTCTACTCGCCGGGTAAGGCTTCCAATGCGGGCGGTGTGGCGACCTCGGGGCTGGAGATGACCCAGAACTCCGAACGGCTCCAGTGGTCGGCCGAAGAGGTGGACGAGAAGCTCCACGCCATTATGCGGAACATCCATGCGGCCTGCCTGCGCTACGGGACGGAGCCGGACGGATACGTCAATTACGTCAAGGGAGCCAATATCGTAGGCTTCCGGAAGGTGGCGAACGCTATGCTGGCCCAGGGGATTGTATAGTCTGATGGCCGGTTGACAGGAGTGACGAATGGATCCGCCGTTTCGACCTCAAGTCGGAACGGCGGATCGTTTTGAGAGGGGGTAAACAAAAGTGATATTGCTGCTGTCTCGATTGAGTGTTGGCGCGTGAGGCGCGCGGACAGAGAACGGGGCGAAGATTTGGACTGAGCAGAGAAGTGGAAATGCGAAGCATTTCCCGTCCACGGGACGTGGGGCCCGCGCGGCCCGAGCGCAGTACCCTCAAACCACCGCGCGCCACGCCTTAGAAGGCGATTCAACTGTTTCGGCGCTGAGCCGAAACAGAATGAATCGCCCAGGCGCGCGAGAAAAATGCGAACAAAGTTTGCCCCGCGCGCGACTGCTGGAGTAGGAAATCATCCAAACACGTCATGTGTTTGGATAAGATTTCCGCCAGCGCGCGAAACGCGGCGGAGCGACAGCGGAGCCGCAGTGAGGCGGACACGGGGCGGTGCTTTGTACCGAGACTGTTCTTCGGGCGCGAAAACCGTTTGCGGTTTTCGCGCCGCGCTGGGTCGAGCCGGGGACGGAGAAGCGGGCCGAACAGTTGGCCGTGCTTTGTTCTTAGCTTTTGCGATTCATAGAATCGCCGGCCCTGTCGCCCAAGCCGCGTGGCGGCTGCGGGGGAATGGGCGACAGGCCGAATGGGGCGGAGCATTGGGTTGTGGGTTGGGTGAGGTTGTGGCGGGTCGGAGTCAGCGTGGCCTAAAACGAGCTCCGCCGAGTTGCGGGCCTACGCCTGGGGTGGCTCCGGCCCGCGGGTGGTCAGACTCGGGGGCGAGCCTACCGTCGAGGTG
>NZ_CAJTMN010000167.1 GCF_910577125.1 uncultured Rikenella sp. | reverse complement strand
CGCAGGGTCGCGCGGGCCGGACGCCTCCCCCTCGGGAGGCCCGCAATACGCCGCTCACGCGTCGAGATTTGCGGCACCTCCCGGGCGCCGGCCCACTCCAGTCCCACCCGACCCACAGTCAATAGCTCCGCCCGATTCTCAGCCTAATCCTCCGCCCCATTCGGCCTGTCGCCCACCCCCCGAGGCGCTTTGCGCCTGGGCGACAAGGCCGGCGACTAAAGGTCGCAAGAGCACAGCCCATCCACCGCCCCATTTTCGGAAGTTCGTCCTCGGCGCGCCCCAGTTCGACGCCAACGGAGGCGCAACGAGCTCCGTCGAGTTGCAGTCCTCCGCCTGCCAGGGCGTCGGACTGCGCGACTCTTCGAGTCGCAAGAGCTCAGCCCAATCCACGCCCCAATTCTCGGCCCCGTGTCCGCCTCACTGCGGCTCCGCTTTCGCTCCGCCACCTTCGGGCACTCCGAAATAGGCCGCCTATATCCTGTTCTTTCCCCGCGCGCTGGCGGAAATCTTATCCAAACGCATACTTCGCGTTTGGATGATTTCCTACTTCAGCGGTCGCGCGCGGGTCGAGCTTCGACTGCCCTCGGGCCGGGCAGGCCCCGCGTGCCCGCGGTGGGCAAATGGCTGGAGTAGCCCAACTCTTCGAACTATTCTCTGTCCGCGCGCCTTGGGAAATCCTGTTCAAACACGACTGCGTGTTTGAACGATTTCCCTTTTTAAGGCGTGGCGCGCGACAAGCTTTGAACTGGATAAGACTGCACTCGGGCCGCGCGGGCCCCACGTCCCGTGGACGGGCGAAACTACGTTTCGCTGCGGCAGCCTCAGCCCAATTTCCTCGTCTTGTTCTTCGTCCGCGCGCCTCACGCTCCGCAAGACTCAGGCTGCGTCTACCCGAAAATCCAAACACATACACTGCACAAACGCCCCTCACCGCCCCGCCGTCGCCCTGCCGATCGCCTCCGCCTCCGTCAGTCCCGCCACCAATTTTCGGAACTCCTCCCGTCCATGCCCCGCCTCCAGCGCGCTCCACCGATAGAGGATATTCAGCCGAATCAGGTAATCCATCACCCTCCCCACTCCGAAATAGTCGTGCTCCGCCAAATCGTCCGCCATCCTCACCCGCAAGGCATCCATTTTACGCTCCCTCTCGACGAAGTCCTCCGTGTCGAGCACCTGCAGCACCTCCTCCGTGTACGGGAACCGATCCCGCATGCCGAAATCCTGTGCCTGTCCGGTGACATAAGCCTCCCTGAGCTCCGGATCTTCCTCCACGATCATCCTCGCCCTGATCTCCTCCGGCCAGCCCAGCTGCTTGGCCTTGTGTGCCGCCACGATATTGCGCACCGTCCGGTCATACTCCGCCCACCGCCGCAAGAACTCCGGCAACCGCGCCACGAGCCCGATCCATCCGCCCCCATCCGCCGCCCCCTCGCAGACCCGATAGAAGTTCAGGAACAACTCTTTTTCGAGGTCATCCACGCTCAGCGGCGCCAGCTCTCCCCCCTCTTCCTGCGCCCCGCCCCGGAAGCGTTCGACCACCGCTCTGACCGCCCCCGGCACCGCCAGCTCCGCTTCTCTGGCCGCCAGTTCTTCCGGCAGCATCGTACCCTCCGCCTCTCCCTCGACCGTCCGGTCCACCAGCAGCGCCACCTCTTTGTGCGAGAGATTCCCCAACACGTTGAACGGCAGCCCCGTCCGCTTCACATACCCCACGATGTTCAGAATATCGTAATACGTGTACAAGAGCTCGACCGCCCGCCTGTCAGCCGACGATAATTCCGTGATTATCATCCGCTTGATTTCGGGCACATCGATTTTCAGCCCCCCCGCCGCAGCCGCCTCGATGTCGAACGGATACTCCGTGAGCCCCGCCACCAAATAATAATATTTCATAATCGCCTGAATCTAAGAACACCACCCTTTCATTTCTTTATTCTCTACTTCTGCTCGCCGCCGAAAAGCAGTCCGGCTACCTTCGGCCGCAAGTAGGAGCGGAACAAAGCGTCGAAATCGGCATCCGAGAAGCCGATGTAATATCCCCCCTCCCTGACAGCGATCCGGAACGGCACCCTGACCTTGGCATCCGTCCAGACCTCGATACCGTTTTCCGCCCCGAAGCGTTCGGCCAGCGCATTCCGCATCGCCTCGACCATCTCTCCCCCCTGCGCCTCCGGCAGCACGACCGCGAGTCCCTGCGCCGGATCCATCCGTGCCACCGCCTGTAAGGCGAGTTCCCGGATAAACGAGGCATCTCTCCACGCCTCGGCCACCTTGGGCGTCACGACCTCCATCTGCACCATCCCTTCGATCTGCTGTCTGAGTGCGCTTTTGAGCTGTCCGGCAGCCATCCGCACTTCGTTTTCGGCATTCGTAACGAGTTGCTGCGCCTCTTTTTTCGCCTGTTCGATCATCGCCTGAGCCTTCTCCTTCGCCTCGTCCACGATCCGTTCCGCCTCTTTTTTGGCCTCCGCCCGCATCGCCTCGGCCTCCGTCCGCCCTTTCGAGAGTCCCTCGTTGTAGAGTTTTTCGGTGAGTTCCTGCAATTTGTTTTCCATGATCCGTGATCTTATGATGCGTTTTCTTATTTTATTTGTTTGTGTTCCGATCGTCCCCGCCCCGGGCTACCGCGGCCCCAATACAGCCGGCGCATTAAATCTCGTCGGCGGCAACGGTTTCAGTTGGTCATCGGCTACAACCGATAAAATTAGCAGTCCGTTTTTACGTTTTACAACGACTACCCTCGATCCTTGCTATGCAGATCACCGTTCCTTCGGTGTTCCGTTGCGTTGCCTCTCGGAATAAACGGTGCGTGTCGCACTCACAATTGGCCGGGTC
>NZ_CAJTMN010000166.1 GCF_910577125.1 uncultured Rikenella sp. | reverse complement strand
CGTCCCGTGGACGGGAAATGCTTCGCATTTCCACTTTTCTGCTCTGCCCAACTCCTCGCACCGTTCTTTGTCCGCGCGTCCGACGGTCGACAGTCCGCCAAGCTGTCCGAGTGTCTAAAAAATAGACAGCCGGTGTCTAAAAATTAGACAATCCGGTGTCGGTGAAGTGGGTGTAAGTGTCTTGTTATCATGTGATTAATGTGAATGGCACGATTTTGGCATAAAAATCGTAGAACAAATACTTTTTCCCATGGGCCATTTTCTTCAACTGAAGTCCTTCTGGAACTTCCTGAAACGGAACAAACTTTTTACCGCCATCAACATCTTCGGATTTGCCGTGTCGCTGGCCTTCGTCGTGCTCATCGGGATCTACGTGCAGGACGAAGTCGCCGTCAATCGCTCGCAGGTCAACCGGGATCGTATCTATCGCATCATCGGCTCCTCGCAGGCGAATTTCGCCCCGCCGACCGGGCCGGATCTGATGAACCGGTATCCCGAAATCGAACGGTATACCTTGACTTACAATAAATATGGGTGGGAAGTATCGGTCGAATCCGAGACCGGCGCCGAACCGATGCGGTATATCGGGAATGCGTTGATGACCGACTCCTCGTTTTTCCGGGTCTTCTCGTTTCCGTTCGTCGAGGGGACGCCCGAACAGGCGTTGCAGACCAAGGGCGAAACGGTGCTCACCGAGTCCTATGCCCGCAAGCTTTTCGGCAACCAACCGGCCTTGGGAAAGACGATTCGTGTAGACGGATTCGGCGAGCTGGTGGTCAGCGGCGTGGTGGCCGACTTCGGCAAGGAGACCCATTTTGCCAACCCCGACTTTCTGCTTTGGCTCGATAATCTGAGTTCGGCATGGGGGATGAATGTGATGGGGCATAGCGGATGGTGTTCCGTGGAAATTTATTTTATGGCCCATCGGCAAGCCGATCTGCCGGCCAAGGCGACCGATCTGGACGAATACGTGCATTCCAATGACATGTATTGGCTTTTCCGTCACGATTCAACCAACCATGCCTCGTTCGAGCCGTTGGAAGAGGTCTATTTCAGTCCGAGGCGATCGTTCGAAGAGAATCGTCGGAACGACAGCCGTTTCCTGATGGTGCTGGGGGCGACGGCGCTGCTGATTCTGGCCTTCGCCATCATCAATTATATCAACCTGTCGGTGGCTCAGAGCGGTTTCCGGGCTCAGGAGGCGGCTACCCGGCGCCTGCTGGGCGGTTCGCGGGGAAGCCTCTTCGGCGGGTTTATTCTCGAATCGCTGATCATCTGTTTCGTCTCGTTCTGCATCGGCCTGCTGTTGGCCCAGACGATCGAACCGTGGTTCCGCGGGGTAATGGGATGCGACACCTCCATCGCGGATAGCTTCACGGCGGGCAATGTGGCGCTGGCATTGGGCGGAATCGTGGTGATCGGTGTCGTTTCGGGGCTCGTGCCGGCCTATGTGCTGACGCGCTTCAAGCCGATCGACGTCGTGCGGGGAACGTTCCGCCGGCAGACCAAGATGGTTTACAGCAAGCTTCTGATCGCTTTCCAGTACGCGATTACAATCGCCCTGATCGGCTGTACGATCACGGTCATCCGGCAGACGAACTTCATGATGAAGACCGACCTGGGGTATCGGCACGACTATCTGTTGACGTGCGGAAATGTGGCGAGCAATGCGGCGGAACAGGCGGCCGTGCGGAGCCAGCTGATGGCCATTCCGGGGGTCGAACAGGTGGCTTTCGTAGCCGGTACGCCGACCGATGGCGGGAATAACAACTCGTTCACAGACAAGGAGGGACGGCAGCACAGTTTTCAGATGTTTATCGGCGACTCGGCCTATATGGAACTGATGGGTTTCGAGATTCTGCATCGGACGGGGGTGGTGAGCGATCGGGGGGTATGGATCAACGAGACGGCGTGGAAACGGCTGGAATTGCCGGACGACGCTACGGAGTGTTATGATCCGGGGAGCAGGAATACGCTGGTACCGCTGCTGGGAATGGTGCGCGATTTCCATACGACGGATTTGAGCAAGCCGATCGGCGAGGCGATGATTCGCCAGATACCGGAGGGTGAGTTTTATCCGTGGAACATCCTGATCCGGGTCTCGCCGGCCGACCCGTTCGGGGCGATGAACCGCGTGCGGGAGTGGTACAACGGCTACAAGGGCGGTCAGCTCTTCACGGGGTCGTTCCTCGACGACCAGATCCAGCAGCAATACGAGTCGCAGGAGCGGACGGCACAGGTGCTCGGTTTCCTGTCGTTCGTGGCGATCGTGATTTCGGCGCTGGGGATGCTGGCCATGGCGACCTACTTCATGCGCCAGCGGGCACAGGAGGTGGCGGTTCGGAAGGTCTTCGGCGCAACAAACGGACAGGTGCTGATGCGGTTGATGATGAGTTTCCTGCGGCTGGTGGTCATCGCGTTCGTCGTGGCGGTGCCGGTGATCTGGTACCTGATGAGGGAGTGGTTGTCGAGCTATCCGTATCGGATATCGCTGTCGTGGACGATCTTCGCGTTGGCGGGAGGGGCGGCGTTCCTGATCGCGTTCCTCACGGTGCTGTGGCAGTCGCTGAAGGCGACGCATGCCAACCCTGTCACGGCGATCCGTGACTGATGTATCTTTATGATTCTTTGTGCCGGATAGAACCGTACCTTTTCTGAAGAAAAGGTACCCAAAAGACTTTTAGATAGCTACGCTATTCCTTAGGCTCCGCAGTCCTTAATCTCTGCGATTGCTTTTGGGTCGGGGGCAACGGCGCGCTTTTATGTAAGTTAAACCTTTAGCGCGCCGTTTGCTCCCGGCCCAAAGAAAGTCCGGGAGTTGGGCCGCCGGCAGCTTTAGGATGCGTA
>NZ_CAJTMN010000165.1 GCF_910577125.1 uncultured Rikenella sp. | reverse complement strand
TCTTTTGGGTACCTTTTCTTCAGAAAAGGTACGGTTCCCTGCGGGTAGACACAGATAAACGAATAGATTAAATACAGGAAATGAGTATCAACGAGGAACAAGACCGGATTATCGACGAGTTCAGTGTTTTTGACGAGTGGCTCGACCGTTACGGTTATCTGATCGAGCTGGGGAACAGTCTGAGCGTGATCGCTCCGGAGCACAAGACCGAGCAGTTTCTGATCAAAGGGTGCCAGTCCCGGGTTTGGGTAGACGCCCGGCTCGACGAAGAGGGGCGGATGCACTTTGCGGCCGACAGCGACGCCATTATCACCAAAGGGATTATCGCCCTGTTGATTCGCGTGTTGGACGGACACACGCCCGAAGAGGTGCGCGATGCCGATCTCTATTTCATCGACCGGATCGGTCTTTCGCAAAACCTCTCGCCGACCCGCGCTAATGGGTTGCTGGCCATGATCCGTCAGATGAAATTGTTTGCCACCGCGTATGCCGCCATGCAAAAATAATCGTTACTTTTGAGTCGGATTATGACACCGCAGGAGATACTCGACATCGAGCGCGACATCGTCTACACGCTCAAAAACATTTATGACCCGGAGATACCGGTCAACATCTACGACCTCGGCCTGGTGTACGAGATCGAAATGACTCCGGAGGGGACGGCCAATATCCGGATGACCCTCACGGCGCCGAACTGTCCGATGGCCGACATGCTCGTCCAGCAGGTGCACGACGACGTGCTGAAGGTGAAAGGGGTCGAGCGGGTGGATGTGACGCTGACCTTCGATCCGCCGTGGGATCGGTCGATGATGTCCCAGGAGGCGTTGCTCGAACTGGGGATGATGTAAGAAACGCGAGAACCATTAAAAACAAAATACCATCATGAGAAGAAAAATCGTCGCAGGGAACTGGAAAATGAATACCACGCCGGCCGAAGGCGTTGCCCTCCTCGAAGGCGTAGCGGCTCTGAAAGGGGGCGTACCGGCCGATGTCGAACTGATCGTCGGCGTTCCGTTTACCCATTTGTGCAGCGTGAAAGGGCCGGCGGAAAAGGCCGGGATTGCCGTTTCGGCTCAGAACTGTGCGGATCACGAATCGGGGGCTTATACCGGTGAGGTGTCGGCCAAGATGATCTCGTCGCTGGGGGCTAAGTACGTGATTCTGGGGCACTCCGAACGGCGCGAATACTACGGCGAAACCAGCGAGACGCTCAACAAGAAGATGGCGCTGGCTTACGAACACGGGTTGGCGCCGATCTACTGCGTGGGCGAAAAACTCGACGAACGGGAAGCCGGCAAACACTTCGACGTCGTTCGGGCACAGATCGAAGAGGTCGTTTTCAACCTCACTCCGGAACAGTTCGGCAAGCTGGTGATCGCTTACGAACCGGTTTGGGCGATCGGTACGGGCAAGACGGCGACGGCGGAGCAGGCGCAGGAGATTCATGCTTTTATCCGCAAAGTGCTGGCCGAAAAGTTCGGTGCTGCCGCAGCTGACAAAACGCCGATTCTGTACGGCGGGAGCTGCAAACCGGGCAACGCTGCCGAAATTTTCAGCAAGGCGGACGTAGACGGCGGTCTGATCGGCGGTGCTTCGTTGGTTGCCGACGACTTTATCGCGATTGCGAAAGCGTTTTAGTGTTCGGTCATCGAACCGAGTTTTTTCGTCCTCACCTCCCAAAGGAGGTGAGGACGTTTTGTTTAGGAGGCTAAGGCTGTCGATCGCCCGCCACGGGCCTGCGCGGCCCGAGCGCAGTCGGAACTTGAGTCTTGCGGAGCGTAAGGCGTAGCGTAGCTAACTGAAAGTTCTTTGGGTACCTTTCTTTCAACCGACGCTGCCAGTGAGAGCAATGCAAACGTAGTTTGCTGATTGCCGAACGGCGAGGAGGAACCGAGTAGCGTACCGAGAGCAGAGACCGCTTGCGGGATTTGCCGAGGTAGCACGAGGAAGCCGAAGGCAACGCGTAAGCCAACAAAGGTACGGTTCTGTCCGGCTCAAAGCTTTCTGCGCGCCACGATTTAAGAGGCGTGCGAAAACCGTCGCCCGCCCGTCGAAGAGGGCATATTCTGCCGATTGGCGGGAGCCAATCCGGCAAGAATTGCCGCGGGCGACGGTTGGAAATGCCGCGCGCGACTGCTGGAGAAGGAAATCGTTAGAACCATGGTGAATTGTTCTAACAAGATTTCCGCCAGCGCGCGGGAAAACCGGATAGAGGTTGCTATTTCGGAGTGCCCGAAGGTACCGGCGGAGCGAAAGCGGAGCCGCAGTGAGGCAGACACGGGGCAGTGCTTTGGGCTGCGACTGTTTGTTGGGTGCGAAAACCGTTTACGGTTTTCGCGCTGCGCTGGGCGGAGCTGTTACCCGGGCTTTGGGCCGAGAGCGAGTAGCGCGATTCGCAGAATCGCCGGGCTTGCGCGCTGGGCCTTCGGCCCACCCCCGGAGCGCGCAGCCCGAATCGGCAAAGGATTAAGTAGGACTTTTGCGGCCCATCGGGCCGCCGGCCTTTTCGCCCAAGCCGCGTAACGGCTTCGGGGGGATGGGCGACAGGCCGAATAGATCGGAGAATTGGGCGGCACCTGCTGTGCGGGCCGGCGCCAGCGTGGCCGGAAACGAGCCCCGCGAAGTTGCAGGCCTACGCCGGGGGTGGCTCCGGCCCGCGCGCCCCTGCGGGGCGCAGGGTTTCGGCCTTGGGGTTGTGTCCGTGCGCCATGGGAAATCCTGTCAAAACGCCCAGGTGCATTTTGACGATTTCCCTATTAAAGCGGTGGCGCGCGTTAGGCTATAACAAGAGTAATAACGGCCGGCCGCCGTAGCGCGAACGCGTCGGCCGGGCGGGCCCCACGTCCCGTGGACGGGCGATGCTTGCGCATCGCTAAGGCCGCCTT
>NZ_CAJTMN010000164.1 GCF_910577125.1 uncultured Rikenella sp. | reverse complement strand
ATTGCCCACCGCGGGCACGCGGGGCCTGCCCGGCCCGAGGGCAGTCGAAGCTCGACCGCGCGGGCCCCACGTCCCGTGGACGGGCGATGCTTACGCATCGCTAAGGCTGTATCGGCCCAAAGCTTCGCGCCGTTCTCTGTCCACGCGCCGGGAAATTCTGTAAAGAACGATTCAGACCCCAAAATTCACAATTACCATGCCAAAACGAAACCAAACGGCGGAAAATCAAGCGATTTTTAATATATTAGCCCCGTATTATCCGGTGTCCCGACGCTGCCAAGAGCAGCCCCAAAAAAGGCACAAAAATTGATACTGAAAATCCGGCAGACCATCTCTGCCGCACAGATAACGATCAGCGTGTTTTAGAACGACGAACAGATGAACTACACACGACGTACCATCGGCACTATGCTCGCAGCCGGAATTTGTTTCGGCACTACGACCGCCCAGGAGACCACACAAGCGATTACCCTGCAGGAAGCCATCGAACTCAGCTACCGGCAAAGTCCGGTGCTGGAGGCGCAACGGCAGGCACAGGAAGCCGCCGTGCTGAACCGGAAATCCGTCTGGGGACTCCGGATGCCGCAACTGGGGATAGGTGCCGCATATACCTATATGTCCAAGGATATCAAGGCTTTCGACCTGAACAAGGAGAAAGAGGCCGCTCTGCAGGCCATCGGCCAGATGCCGCTTCCCTTCCCGATTCCGGGCGAAGTCATCCAAGCGGTGCAGGGACTCGACCTGAGCCTGACGCTCCAGAAAAAACAGTTCGCCACGGTGGGAGCGACGGCGGCCGTACCTATATATATGGGTGGTAAAATCAACGCAGCGGTGAATGCCGCTAAAATCGGCGTCGAAAAGAGCGATCAGGAGGCGGCGAAGGCACAGACCGACCTGTTCGCACAAGTCGTCGAACGGTATTACGGACTCTCGCTGGCACACCATGTGCTGAAAGTGCGCGAGGAGGTCACGGAAGGAATGCGGAAACACCTGGACGACGCTATCAAGCTGGAGGCCAACGGAATGATCGCATCGACCGAGAAACTCTACGCCGAGATGTTCCTCGCCCAGGCGGAGGGGGAACAGACCGCGGCCGGACTGCAGATCGGTACCATCAACCGCGCGCTCGGCGCTTCGCTCAACCGCGAGGCACAATACCTGCCGGTGACGGCTTTGTTCATCGTGGACAGTTTGCGGCCGCTGGCGCACTATCAGGAACGGGTCAAACAGAACAGCCCGATTCTCAAACAGGTGGAACTGACCCGACGACTGGCCGAAGAGGGCGTTCGGGCGGCTCGGGCCTCTTTCCTGCCGGAGGTGGCTGCCATGGGGGCGGTCAATGCGTGGGACTGGCAGCTGACCCAGCTGGCACCGCGGTGGATGGTGGGAGCCGGCGTGAAACTGCGCATCTTCGACGGCTTGGGGAGCGAATACAAACACGCTTCGGCCAAACGACAGGTACGGCAGGTCGAAGCCATGCAGGTGCAGGCCGAGAACGACCTGATGACACTGACCGAAAAACTCTATAACCAGCTGAAAAGTTCGGCGGCAGAGGTGAATGCGCTGCAGGCGACGGTCACTTTCGCCGAATCGTACCTCGACGCCAAACAACGCGCTTTCAGCGAAGGGATCGCCCCCTCTTCGGACGTGGTAGACGCGCGGATGAACCTCGCCAAAGCCAAGGTGGAACGGCTCGCGGCGGCTTACACGTTCGACGTCACGCTGGCCCAGCTGCTGGCGCTGGCCGGTGAAACCGAGGCGTTCGGAAGCTACATGTTCCAGCCGGACTTCCGGGCGATCAACAACGATTAATCTTTCCTCACAGACTGTCTCATTTTCAACTCCTCAGGACTATGAAATCGAAAGTATATACCATTGCGCTCATCATCATCGCGACAATCACGGTGGTGGCATTCATCGGATGGTTCGTGCTCAAGCCCGCTCCTTACATCATGCAGGGCACGGTCGAGGCGACGAGCTACAAAGTGTCGTCCAAAGTCCCGGGCCGGGTGGACAGCCTGGCGGTCAAACGGGGCGATGCGGTGCGGAAAGGACAGTTCCTGTACGGAATCAGCTCGCCGGAGGTCTTCGCCAAACTGACTCAGGCGGAGGCGGCGAAGGATGCGGCAGCGGCTATTCAGGACAAGGTGGATGCCGGAGCCCGGAAACAGCAGATCCAGCAGGCCTATGAGATGTGGCAGAAGGCGGTGGCGGGGCTGGAACTGGCTCAAAAAACATACGACCGGGTGAAAAACCTGTATGATCAGGGGGTCGTGCCGGCTCAGAAATTAGACGAGGCGGAGGCGAATCTGCGGGCTATGAAGACGACGGCAACGGCGGCGGAGGCGGGTTACAGCATGGCTCAGGAGGGGGCTCAGTGGGAAGAAAAGGCGGCGGCCAAAGCGCTGGTGGCACAGGCGGGCGGAGCGGTGAGCGAGGTGGAGTCGTATGTCACCGAAACGCGCCAGTTCGCGCCGGTGGACGGAGAGGTGTCGAGCGTCATTTCGGAAAACGGCGAACTGGTCGGTACGGGATATCCGGTGGTGACGGTGGTCGACCTGAAGGACTCGTGGGCGGTCTTCAATATCAAAGAGACGCTACTCCCCAAAATCAAACTCGGAACGAAACTCGATGCCTATTTCCCGGCGCTGGACAAAACATACGAGCTGAAGGTGACTTACATCGCGGCGGAGGCGTCGTATGCGACGTGGGCGGCGACGCGCACAAGCGGCGAATTCGATGTCAAAACGTTCGAGGTGCATGCCCGACCGGCGACGCCGATCGCTAACCTCAGACCGGGAATGTCGGTCACGGTGGACTACAATAGTTTATAAACCGTTCTGTTATCTTGTATTTGCCGGGAGGGTACTGTTCTTTTTGTGAACAAAAAGAACCAAAAAAACTTTAGAGGA
>NZ_CAJTMN010000163.1 GCF_910577125.1 uncultured Rikenella sp. | reverse complement strand
AAAGGGCATATTCTGTTGGTTGGCACTTGGCCAACCAACGAGAATTGCCGCGGGCGACTGAAAAACGCATTAACAAGCCCGATTGAAACCCTGCGGCTCTTTGAGCCGCGCGGGCCGAAAATCCATCGCAGTTCGGCGCCAGCGGAGGGCACAACGAGCTCCGCGAAGTTGCAGCCCGCCGCCGGGGGTGGCGGCGAACTGCACGACCCTACGGGCCGTAACTATTCAGCCCAAAGCACCGCCCTATTCGGCCTGTCGCCCATCCCCCCGAGCGGCAAAGCCGCTGGGCGACAAGGCCGGCGGTTCTGCGAACCGCGCTACTCGCTCTCAGCCCCGGGTCAGCCCCTGCGGCTCCGCTATCGCTCCGCCGCCCCACTTTTCCGCGCGCCTTTGGGAAATCCTGTCAAAACACGCAAGCGAGTTTTGACGATTTCCCTTTTAAGGCGACGGCGCGCGGGCTTGTTAATGCGTTTTTGAGTCACCGCGGGATTTCATCTCGATTTTGCTGTCGCAAAATGAGTGAAATCCCTCTTTAGGCGAGCGGGCGCACCCACAGGGTGTTTTATTGGCAACCTCTACCCCAACAGGACGGAACTGCGCTCGGGCCGCGCGGGCCCCACGTCCCGTGGACGGGCGATGCTTACGCATCGCTGCGGCTGTATCGGCCCAAAGCTTCGCACCGTTCTCTCTCCGCGCGCCTGTCAACGCAGCACGGAAAGGGCTGTGGCGGCCAGCATCGCTACACCGTACGGAATCGACCGCTCGTCGGCCACGAATGCCGCATGATGCAACGGCGAAGCACTCTCGACCCCCCAGCGGAAAAACACAGACGGATAACGCACCGAATAAAAACCGAAATCTTCGGCCGTCATCCGCCGCGGAATCTCTGCCACCGCCTCGGTTCCGAACGTTTCGGCGACCGTCTCCCGAGCCAAAGCAGCCAAACGGGCGTCGTTCTCCACACACGGATAACCCACCATCAGATCGACCTCCGCCGTGCAGCCGTAAGCCTCGACCGTCCGGAGTGCCACTTCGCGAATCCGCTCGTGAGCCGTCCGCCGCCACTCCTCGTCCATCGTCCGGAACGTCCCCTCGATCTCGACCCGATCGGGGATGATGTTCGTCGCTCCGTCGGCGATCACCCGGCCGAACGACAGCACGGACGGGGTAAAGGCATAGCTGTTCCGGCTGACGATCTGCTGCATCGCCACGATCATGGCCGATGCGGCCAGCACCGGGTCGCTCAGCTGGTGAGGCAAGGCACCGTGTCCGCCGTGCCCCTCGACGATAATGTGGATTTCGTCGGTCGAGGCCATAAATGTCCCGGCCCGCACGCCGATCTGACCGACTTTCAGCTCGGGCGATACATGTCCGCCGATAAAAGCCCGCGGTTCGAGGCCGTCGAACACCCCCTCTTTCAGCACCAGAGACGCACCTCCGGGCCAAAGCTCTTCGCCGGGCTGAAAAAGTCCCAGCACCGTACCGTCGAACCCCTCGCGCCGCTCCTGCAACAGAACCAGCGCGCCGAGCAGAGCCGCCGTATGGAGGTCGTGTCCGCAGGCGTGCATCACGCCGTCCGGACAGACAAACGGCAGTCCGGTCGTCTCGGTGATCGGCAGGGCATCCATATCGGCCCGCAGCACGACCGGGTGTTCGGGATCGGCCGTCCGGCCGTCGATCCGGGCCAGAACGCCGGTTCCGGCCACCGTGCGGTACGGAATGGCGTGCGCATCCAGCACTCGGCGAATGAGAGCCGAGGTGCGGTGCTCTTCGAACGAGAGTTCGGCGTGACGATGAATCTCGCGCCGCCATTCGGTGACCTGCGGGGTCAGCTGCCGGGCGGCCTGAAAAATTTCGTGCTCCATAAGTGCCGCTAAGGTACGTATTTTCCGGGTTCAGCGCTCCTCCAAAAAGCAGAGCGGCAAGGACTGCCCCGCCCCGGGCTACCGCCACCCTACCTCGGGCGCACCGGGCGGCGTCGGCAATGGCGGTGACAGCTGGCCTTCGGCGGTCAGCGGTACCAATGGCATGTACTTGAACTTCGGCGTGGCGTGGCTCAATCCCAGCCACGCGAACGGCCGTGGCCACGGTTTTCTGTTGCGTTGCCTCTCGGAATAAACGGGGGCGGACACGGCCATTTGCCCACCGCGGGCACGCGGGGCCTGCCCGGCCCGAGGGCAGTCAATGCTCAACCGCGCGCCACGCCTTAAGAGGGAAATCGTCAAAATGCACCTGTGCGTTTTGACTGGATTTCCCAAGGCGCGCGGACAGAGAACGAGGCGAAGCAAACAAGTAAGCGAAACGCTGTTTCGCTCTGTCCCGCCGGGGCGCCCATCGGGCGTTTTATTGGGGTTCTCACTGCCTTATTGGCCGGACGCCGCCCGAGTAGGGCAGTTCTATCCTGTTAGGGTAGAGGCGACCATCTCGGAGTGCCCGAAGGCACCGCGCACCACGCCTGAAAAAGCGATTCTCTATTTTGACTTACCGTCAAAATAGAAGGAATCACGTAAGGCGCGCGAAACGCGGCGGAGCGGCAGCGGAGCCGCAGTGAGGCGGACACGGTTCTTCGAGCGCGAAAATCGCTTACGCGGTTTTCGCGCTGCGCTGGGCGGAGCTATTACCCGGGCTTGGGGCCGAGAGCGAATAGCGCGATTCGCAGAATCGCCGGGCTTGCGCGCTGGGCCAAAGGCCCACCCCCGGAGCGCGCAGCCCGAAACGGCAGACGATTTGGACATAACTTTTGCAGCCTGCAAGGTCGCCGGCCTCGTCGCCCAGGCACGAAGCGCCTCGGGGGATGGGCGACAGGCCGAATAGATCGGAGAATTGGGCCGTAAATTGGGATGAGTGTTTTGCGACCCGCAGGGGCGCGCGGGCCGGACGCCTCCCCCTCGGGAGGCCCGCAATACGCCGCTCCCGCGTCGAGATTTGCGGCACCTCCC
>NZ_CAJTMN010000162.1 GCF_910577125.1 uncultured Rikenella sp. | reverse complement strand
CTGGGTGCCAACCCACAGAATATGCCTTCTTAGGCGTGCGGGCGACTGTCGAGCTTCAACTGGCCTCAGGCCGGCCGGGCCCCGCGTGCCCGCGGTAGGCGAATGGCTGTGTCAGCCCAAATCTGTGCCCCGTTCTCTGTTCGCGTGCCACGCCTTAAGAGGCGCGCGATGGGTTTGAGGGGACTGTTCTTTCTGTGAACAGAAAGAACCAAAGAAACTTTAGACGGATGCTTACGCATCCTAAAACTGCCGACGGCCCAATTCTTTATCCTATTCTCTACGCGCGTCAGGAACCACAGCCTCTCAGATTCCGGCAGCCTACACGGCGATCGGGGCCTTGATGCCGGGCCAAGGATCGTAGCCTTCCAAGGAAAAATCTTCGTAAGAAAATCCGAAAATATCTTTGACCTCCGGATTGATGCGCATCGTCGGCAGCGGACGCGGTGTCCGGCTCAGCTGGGTCTCCACCTGTTCCAGATGATTCAGATAGATGTGCGCGTCGCCGAGCGTATGGATGAATTCGCCCGGTTCGAGCCCCGTCACCTGCGCCATCATCAGGGTCAGCAGAGCATACGAGGCGATGTTGAAAGGAACGCCGAGAAACAGGTCGGCCGAACGCTGATAAAGCTGGCACGACAGCCGCCCGTCGGCGACGTAGAACTGGAACAAGGCGTGGCAGGGCGGCAGGGCCATAGTCGGAATGTCGGCCACGTTCCATGCCGAGACGATATGCCGCCGGCTGTCGGGATTGTGCCGCAGCGAATCGACGACCTGAGCGATCTGGTCGATGTGATCGCCCGAAGGGGTCGGCCAGCTCCGCCACTGGTAGCCGTAGACGTGCCCGAGGTCGCCCGTCGCCGGGTCGGCCCACTCGTCCCAGATGGTCACGCCGTTGTCATTGAGGTACTTGATATTGGTGTCGCCGCGAAGGAACCACAGGAGTTCGTGGATGATCGACCGAAGGTGCAGTTTCTTCGTCGTCAGGCACGGAAATCCCTGGCTCAGGTCGAACCGCATCTGATAGCCGAACTGGCTGACAGTGCCAGTTCCGGTGCGGTCGCTCTTGCGCGTGCCGTGGTCGCGCACGTGGCGCAACAGGTCCAGATATTGTTGCATAGGATGTTCGATTCTCTCTCGGTTGCGGTGCAAATTAACGAAATTATCCCGACTCTCAAACCGCTTCGGCCACCACTTCGGCGATGTCGGCCACCCGCACCCGGTCGTTGCCGGCGGCGCGCTGAAGCGATTTCTTGCACTGGGGACAGCTGGTCACGATGGTTTCGGCTCCGGTCGCCGTCAGGTTCTGCACAACGGTCGCTCCGATTCGGGTCTGCGCGGCCGTATCCAGAGTCAGGTTGGCGAGACTCCCGCCGCAGCAGTGCACGCGGTCTTTTTCGCGGCTTTCAGCGTTGGTCAGGGTCGCGACGTGCGAAAGCACGTACCGCGGCTCGGCATAAATCCCGCGCAGCTCGCACGGGTCGTGATAGGCATACGATGCTTGCACGACCGATGTCTTGAGCCGCCCGCCGGCAATCAGTTCGGCGATGTACTGGGTGTGGTGCAGAACGCGTATCCCCATATTTTTCAATTCCTTATACTCCTGCGTAAAGCTCTTGTAGCAGATAGGACAGCCGGTCACAAGGGTCGTAATCCCATGTTTACGGAAGAGTTCGGTATTATACTGCTGCATCTTTTCCGCAGCCGGCAGGTTGCCGCTCAGCCGCATCGGACGGCCACAACACACCCCGCCATTCTTGTCCGCCCACCAGACATCGACACCTGCGGCGGCGAAGATCTTCTCCATCGACCGCATCACGGCGGGGGTCAGCTGGGTCATGCAGCCGGCGAAAAAGCCGACACGACCCTCTCCTTCCGAACGGTCGGCGGCGGAGGCGAGAAATTCGTATCGGGGAGCATCGTACAAAGAACTCTGACGGGCAAAACCTACACGGCTGCTCAACCGCAGCGTTCCCTGGTCGATCCCCACGGGACAGGCTTCGGCGCACCGGCCGCACATCAGACAGGTGTCGGCCACCTGCGGGGTCAGCCGCCCGTACCGCCGGTCGCGCAGGAAATAAGCGGCTTGTATATTATTGATGTTCAAGTCCGAGGCGATGGGACAGGGGTCTAAACAGATCCCGCACCGGGAGCAGGCTTGTATCTGAAAATTGTCGAAGCTGCTCCCTTCGGGTTTCGATTGCACGCGGTAGGCCCGCAGAAATATCAGAGGCACTTCGGTAAAAATGTGCATGTACCGCGAGTAAGGCATGGAGACGAAAAAGAGCCCCAGCACGATGGAGTAGGCCCACCAGGCGGGATACTCCATGGCGGAGAGCAGTCCGGCGGGCAATGCCGAGGCGAGCAGGTCGCCTGTCCCGCCGGTAAAGAAGCTGCCGCTGTCGTGCACGCCGCAGGTGACGGATTCGGCCAGATAACGCAGGGGGAAAATCAGCCACAGCGAGGCGAGGGCAATCCGGTCGAAAGGGGTGTGCCGGGTCGTCCGCCGCATCCCCATCATGCGCGAGTAGACGCGTTTCCCCCACGCCAGCGCCACGCCGCACAGCACGAAGATCAACAGGCAGTCCATCAACAGGGCGTAGTTGAAGTGCCGCACGTAACTGGCGGGCTCTTCGGGGAAAAAGTACCGGAAAAAGACGTGCACGTGGGGCGGATTCACGGGGTCGTGGATGTAGGTGGAGGTCTCTAACTTCCCGACGACGATCAACAGGAACCATCCCAGGGCCAGACTCATGTGCATGAAGCCAAGCATGGGGTTGGTCTTCCATATCTTCCGGTGGATGAGGCACTCCAAAACGACTTCTTTCGTCGCCTTGAGGCTCTTGGCGCTGAAAAAATTCCGCCGGAAAAGGGCTTTGTCTTCTCTCGGCAAGGCTGCAAACCATTTGCCCCACTTCCAAAAAATGGCGCCGAACAACCACACGACGCCGAGGGTAAAGGGTATAACAAAGGGATCGAAAAACCAGGGTGAACCGCCCATAATATGCACTATGTATTTTATCTATTCGTTTATCTGTCTTTGCCCGGGAGGGTACTGTTCTCTTTGTGAACAAAGAGAACCAGAAAAACTTTAGAGGATGCTTACGCA
>NZ_CAJTMN010000161.1 GCF_910577125.1 uncultured Rikenella sp. | reverse complement strand
ACGAGTTGCAGCCCTCCGCCTGCCGGGGCGTCGGACTGCGCGCCCCTACGGGTCGCAAGAGCACAGCCCATGTTTTCACCCAAAGCACTGCCCCGTATCCGCCTCACTGCGGCTCCGCTATCGCTCCGCCGCCCTGTGCATTTGCCGTCGCCCGCTGGGATTTCATCTCAATTTTGCTCACCGCAAAATGAGCGAAATCTCTTTTTACGCGGGCGGGCGACTGTCGAGTTCCGAGCCGGATGGAACTGCCCTACGCGGGCGGCGTCCGGGTGACCCCGGCGGGACGGAGCGATACTACGTATCGCTTGCTTGGTTGCTGTATCCCCTATTTCCTGTTCATGCGGTGGGCAGCGGCCCCAATCTTCGTCTTTGCCGTGTGCCGGTAAGCTTTTCGAATAAAAAGCGTCGGTTTCTGCGAGAACAGAAACCGACGCTCATTGCAAAAGTGTCCTTTTATAAGGTTTCAGGCTACATGTTCATCCCGCCGCAGCAGTGGATCACCTGCCCCGTCACATAGCTCGACAAATCCGAAGCCAGGAACGTGCAGACATTCGCCACATCGTTCGGCGTCCCGCCCCGTTTGAGCGGAATTTTCGATTCCCAGTCCTTGCGCACCTCTTCCGACAGCGCCCCCGTCATGTCCGTGATGATGAATCCCGGAGCGATCGCGTTGCAGCGGATCCCGCGCGATCCCAGCTCTTTCGCCGTCGACTTCGTCAGCCCGATCAGCCCCGCCTTCGAAGCCGAGTAGTTGGCCTGCCCCGCATTCCCGCTCACCCCGACCACCGAGCTCATGTTGACGATCGAGCCCGACTTCTGCTTCATCATGTACGGCAGCACCGCCTTCGTCAGGTTGAACGCCGATTTGAGGTTCACCCCGATCACCAGATCCCACTGCTGTTCGCTCATCCGCATCAGCAGCCCGTCGCGCGTAATCCCGGCGTTGTTCACCAGAATATCCACCCGGCCGAAATACTTGACGATCTGGTCGATCGTCTCCGCCGCCTGTGCGAAATCCGCCGCGTTCGACGCATATCCCTTGGCCTTGACCCCCAGCGCGGCGATCTCTTTTTCCGTATTCCGGAAGTTATCGTCTTCGTTCAGGTCGGTGAAAGCGATGTTCGCCCCTTCGGAAGCGAATTTGAGCGCGATCGCTTTGCCGATCCCGCGTGCAGCGCCCGTGATGACGGCGACCTTTCCTTCGAGAAGTTTCATGTCTGTAGTTCGTGTTTTGAAAAAGTTGTAACCGGAGCAAAGATAATGTTTTTTCCCGCATTCCGGGAACCTGCGGTGGAAGGGGGCGAAATTTTGCCTACCTTTAGCCCGCGAATACCTCGATTCGAATCGTTTAACTCTTTCAAATACAGCAAGGTACTATGAACCGCGACACAGCCATTTTCGACCTCATCGGGCAGGAACGCGCCCGCCAGACCCACGGTATCGAACTGATCGCCTCCGAAAACTTCGTCAGCGAAGAGGTGATGGAAGCGATGGGCTCCGTCCTGACCAACAAATATGCAGAGGGGTATCCCAACGCCCGGTATTACGGCGGCTGTCAGGTGGTCGATCAGGTCGAACAGCTGGCCATCGACCGCGTGTGCGAGCTCTACGGGGCCGAGTATGCCAACGTCCAGCCCCACTCGGGAGCGCAGGCCAATATGGCTGTTTTTCTGGCCGTGATGCAGCCGGGGGATACCTTCATGGGACTCGACCTGGCGCACGGGGGACACCTGACCCACGGGTCGCCGGTCAACTTCTCGGGGATTCTCTACCGGCCGGTGGGCTACCAGGTGGACGAGGCGACCGGCACGATCGATTACGACAAGATGGAGGCCCTGGCTTTGGAACACAAGCCGCGGATGATTATCGGCGGTGCGTCGGCCTACTCGCGCGAGTGGGACTACAAACGGATGCGCGAGATCGCGGACAAGGTGGGGGCGGTGCTGTGGGTCGATATGGCCCACACGGCGGGGCTGATTGCGGCGGGGCTGCTGGAAAATCCGGTGAAATACGCCCATATCGTCACCTCGACCACGCACAAGACCCTGCGCGGGCCGCGCGGGGGGATTATCCTCGTCGGAAAGGACTTCGAGAACTGGTGGGGGGTGAAGACGCCGAAGGGCGAGACCAAAAAGATGTCGGCCATGCTGAACAGCGCCGTTTTCCCGGGCGTACAGGGCGGGCCGCTCGAACATGTGATCGCGGCCAAGGCGGTGGCTTTCGGCGAGGCGCTCCAGCCGGCCTATAAGGAGTATCAGACGCAGGTGGTGAAGAATGCGCAGGCGATGGCAGCGGCGTTCGTGGCCAAGGGTTACAAGCTGATTTCGGGCGGGACGGACAACCACCTGATGCTGATCGACCTGCGGGGCAAGTTCCCGGAGTTGACGGGGAAACAGGCCGAACGCTCGCTCGTGGCGGCGGATATTACGACCAATAAGAACATGGTGCCGTTCGACAGCCGTTCGCCGTTCCAGACTTCGGGGATTCGGGTCGGTACGCCGGCCATTACGACGCGGGGGCTGAAAGAGGAACACATGCCGGTGATCGTGGATCTGATCGACCGGGTGCTGAGCGCTCCTGAGGATGAGCAGGTTATTGCGGCGGTGCGGAGCGAGGTGAATACCCTGATGGCGAACTTCCCGCTTTTCGCGTGGTAGGTTCGCGGGGCTGAGGCTGTCGCAGCGATGCGTGAGCGAAGCTTGAGTCCTGCGGAGCGCCCGGTGTGTGAACAGAGAACGGTGCGAAGAATTGGGCTGAGCAGAAAAGTGGAAATGCGTAGCATTTCCCGTCCACGGGACGTGGGGCCCGCGCGGCCTGAGCGCAGTACCCTCAAACCAATCGCGCGCCGCCGCCTAAAGAGGTGATTCAACTGTTTCGACGATGAGGCGAAACAGTTGAATCGCTCCGGCGCGCACACCAAACTCGTCCCGCGCGCGACCGCTGGAGTAGGAAATCATCCAAACGCGCACTGCGTGTTTGGATAAGATTTCCGTCAGCGCGCGGTAAATGCACTCAAAACGGTAGAAGTTGTAGCGGGCCGGTGCCAGCGAGGCCGGAAACGAGCTCCGTCGAGTTGCAGGCCTACGCCTGGGGTGGCTCCGGCCCGCGCGACCCTGCGGGTCGC
>NZ_CAJTMN010000160.1 GCF_910577125.1 uncultured Rikenella sp. | reverse complement strand
TTTCCTACTCCAGCAGTCGCGCGCGGTCGAGTTTTGCTCCGGATGAAACTGCCCTACGCGGGCGGCGTCCGGGTGACCCCGGCGGGACGGGCGAAACTTGCGTTTCGCTGCGGCAGTCTCTACCATAACAGGATGAAACAGCCCTCGAACCGGCTGGGCCCCGCCCAATAGAGCGGTGATAATCCCATCCGAAGCCCCGTGGGGCTGCGGCCGGAGGGCAATTTGTCGCCTGTGCCGGGAATTTTCGCCTCCGCGCCGGTGCCGAAAAAATAAAAGCCCTACATTTGCGTTAGGAAAGAGACCCATGCGTTTTACCCTCGAACATACCGACCCCCGCTCCCGGGCCCGAGCCGGCATACTCCGCACCGACCACGGCGAGATACCCACCCCGATCTTCATGCCCGTCGGCACCGTCGGCAGCGTCAAAGGCGTCTTCCACCGCGACCTCCGCGACGAAGTCCGCGCCCGGATCATCCTCGGGAACACCTACCACCTCTACCTGCGGCCCGGAACCGACACCTTGTATAAAGCCGGCGGCCTGCACCGGTTCGCGGGGTGGGACGGCCCCATACTGACCGACAGCGGCGGATTTCAGGTCTTTTCGCTCACTGGCATCCGGAAGCTGACCGAAGAGGGGTGCCGGTTCCAGTCCCATATCGACGGCTCGCGGCACCTGTTCACGCCCGAGAACGTGATCGACACCCAGCGCCTGATCGGGGCCGATATCATGATGGCCTTCGACGAGTGCCCGCCGGGAACCGCCGAGTACGACTACGCCTCGAAATCGTGGGAGCGGACGGCACGGTGGCTCGAGCGCTGTTTCGCCCAATACGCCAAGACCGAATGTCCGTACGGCTACCACCAGTCCCTCTTTCCGATCGTGCAGGGGTGCACCTATGCCGATCTGCGGCGGAAATCGGCCGAATTCGTCCGGCAGTTCGACGCCGACGGCTATGCCATCGGCGGGCTGGCGGTGGGGGAACCGGCGCCCGTGATGTACGAAATGATCGAAGCGGTGAACGAAATCCTCCCCTCCGACCGGCCGAGGTACCTGATGGGCGTGGGGACGCCGATCAACATACTCGAAGCTATCGAACGGGGGGTCGATATGTTCGACTGTGTGATGCCGACGCGCAACGGGCGCAACGGCATGCTGTTCACGAGTGAAGGGATCATCAACATCCGGAATCAAAAGTGGGCGGAGGATTTCTCGCCCATCGACCCGATGGGGCACACCTTCGTGGACACGGCTTATACGAAGGCCTACCTGCGCCACCTGACCGTCGCCGGCGAGATGATGGCGGCGCAGATTGCGTCGCTGCACAATCTGGGCTTCTACCTGTGGCTCGTGGGCGAGGCGCGGCGGCGGATCGCGGCCGGCGATTTCACGGTCTGGAAAGCCGAAATGGTCGAAAAACTGGGACGGCGGCTATGATACGACTACTCAAGAAACTCAAACTGCAGATCATCGACCGGTACATCATGCGCCGGTTCCTGGGGACATATCTCTTTGCTATCGGGCTGATCATCATGATCGTCGTGATTTTCGACGCCGCCGAGAAGATCGACGACTTTCTGGAGGGACATGCCCCGGTGTCGGCCATCCTGCTCGACTACTACGTCAATTTCATCCCCTACTTCATCAACCAGTTCAGCGGACTCTTCACCTTCATCGCCGTCATCTTCTTCACCTCGAAGATGGCCTACGACACCGAAATCATCGCCATTCTGTCGAGCGGCGTCAGCTTTCGGCGGCTCATGTGGCCTTACTTCGTATCGGCCCTGCTGATCACCGCCCTGAGCCTGAGCCTGAACCTCTTTCTGATTCCCGAGGCCAACGCCCGGCGGCTCGCTTTCGAGGCCAAGTACATGGGCAAACATAAGTCGGCCTACGAACCCCACATCTACCGGCAGCTCGAACCCGGGACATTCGTCTACATCCGCGGGTTTCAGGACAAGAGCAAAGTGGCCGAATACTTCGCCATCGAGAGTTACGATGGGGGGAATATCGTCAGCACGCTCGAAGCGCAGAACGTCCGTTTCGACACCGTCACGGGGCGGTGGAAGGCTTCGAAATACTTTACGCGTCATTATGAGGGCGAGCGGGAGATACTGACCAAATACACCACGCCGCTGGACACCTCCATCAACCTGATCGCCGACGAGCTCGGCCGGACGCAGAATCTCGTTCAGACGATGAACTCGGTGCGTCTGCGGCGCTTCATCCGCCAGCAGCAGGCCAAAGGGTCGGACATGGTGCCGATTTTCCAGATCGAGGCCTATTCGCGGTGGGCCTATCCGATCTCGACCTTCGTGCTGACCCTGATCGGCGTGTCGCTCTCGTCGCGGAAGGTGCGGGGCGGAACGGGGCTGCATATCGGGGTGGGGATTACGCTCTGTTTCACCTACATCGTGCTGATGCGCTTTACGGGCGAGTTCGCCAAGGGCGGGATGATGCCACCGGTGGTGGCGGTTTGGCTTCCGAACGTGATTTATGCGGCGATCGGCGTTTACTTATACCGCCAGGCACCGAAGTAGGGGGTTGTACGCGGCCTGTTTTTTGCAGGTTCTCGGAAGAGGACTGCGGCGTGCGAACAGAGAATGGTGCGAAGATTTGGGCCGACACAGCCGCAGCGAAACGCAGTTTCGCCCGTCCACGGGACGTGGGGCCCGCGCGGCCCGAGCGCAGTTTCAGGCGGTTCGAAGCCCGGCGCGCGGACAAGAACAATGCAAAAAAAAACGTCGCCCGCCCGCGTAAAGAGGGATTTCACTCGTTTTGCGGTGAGCAAAATCGAGATGAAATCCCAGCGGGCGACTTAAAAACCGCGCGCCCCCGCCCAAAGATGCGATTCCACTGTTTCGGCGATGAGCCGAAATCATTGAATCGCCCGGCGCGCGGAAAATGAAGTGGCGGAGCGACAGCGGAGCCGCAGTGAGGCGGACACGGGGCGGAGAATTTGGTCGAGCTTCTGCGACCCGCAGGGTCGCGCAGTCCGACGCCCCGGCAGGCGGAGGACTGCAACTCGACGGAGCTCGTTGCGCCTCCGCTGGCGCCGGACTGCTACGGGCGTTACGAAATGTATTTTGAGAATGAATAGCGCGATTCCGCGAGGAATCGCCGGGCTTGCGCGCTGGGCCTTCGGCCCACCC
>NZ_CAJTMN010000159.1 GCF_910577125.1 uncultured Rikenella sp. | reverse complement strand
TTCATTCTCAAAATACATTTCGTAACGCCCGTAGCAGTCCGGCGCCAACGGAGGGCGCAACGAGCGCCGACGAGTTGCAGCCCTCCGCCTGCCGGGGCGGCGGACTGTGCGACCCTACGGGTCGCAAAAGATCGGCCCAACTCTCTGCCCCGTGTCCGCCTCACTGCGGCTCCGCTATCGCTCCGCCGCAACCGCGTGCTGACGGCAATCTTATTCAAACGCGCACCTCGCGTTTGAATGATTTCCTATTCCAGCAATCGCGCGCGAGGCTTTTAACCGTCGCCCGCTGGAATTTCATCTCGATTTTGCTATCGCAAAACGAGCGAAATCCCTCTTTACGCGAGCGGGCGGTGCGTGCCGCACTCCCAATTGGCAGCCTCTACCCTAACCGGACGGAACTGCGCTCGGGCCGCGCGGGCCCCACGTCCCGTGGACGGGGAAATGCTCACGCATTTCCACTGACAGCCTCTACCCCATGCTTTGTCCGCGCGCCTCACACTCCGCAGGACTTATTCCTGTGCGGTAGCGACGAGCGGAGCTTCGCGAGTCCCGCACGAGACAGAGGACTCGCTCCGAAACGCTCGGCAAACTCGGCCTCAGACATCTCCTCCCACTCCGAAACGGTCGCCGACAGCTGGACCGGATTCGCCTCCAGACCGCAACCGGGCAGCAATAGAGGTATCCCCGCCCGGTTGTTGTACGGACAGACCTCCATGCAACGGTCGCAGCCGAAAATACGCCCCTCCAGAGCCGGACGAAACGCAGGCTCCACCGCCTCGCGTCGTTCGATCGTCTGGTAGGAGAGGCATCGGCGCGCATCGAGCGTCCGGGGAGCGACGATCGCCCCGGTCGGACACGCCTCCATACACCGTCGGCAAGCGCCGCAGCCGTCCGGCACTTCGGCCGGCGGTGCAAAATCCTCCGGTAGCGGGACGTCCAACAACAACAGACCGATAAGGGTGAAGCTCCCCAGCCGGGGATGCACCAGCATCGAGCTGCGCCCCACCCACCCCAGCCCCGCCCGGACCGCCCAGGCCCGTTCGAAAGCCGGCGCGCTGTCCACCACCGCCCGTCCTTTGGCCGCTGCAAACCCCTCGTGACGGCGAACCGCCTCCAGCAACCGCCGGAGGTTCCGCTTCAGGACGTCGTGGTAGTCCCGCCCCCAGGCGAAACGGGCGATCCGGGGCACCCCCTCCGGCTGGCACACCTCGGGCGGACGGCGATACGAAGTCAACGTCACCACCACGCTGCGCACCTCCGGGAAGAGCCTCCGCAGATCGTGCCGATACGAGGCCGAACGGGCCAGATACCCCATATCGGCGCCGTAACCGGCCGCCAGCCAGGTCTGAAAGCGTTCCCGCTCGGTTTCCAGCGGTTCATAAGCGACGACACCTGCGGCCGAAAAGCCGCAGGTGTCGCATTCGTTCCGGACGATTTCATCCAGTCTGTCCATCGAACCGCGCCGGAGATCAGTCGTTCAACAAAAACGAGAGCTCCTCGCCTGCCGCCAGCTCGCGCGGCGGAGTCCCGAAACGGAACAGCCGCATGGTTCGAGGCCCGATCAACGAGAGGCTCCGCCCCTCGATCCGCAGCATGCACCCTTCGCGCAGCCCGGCCACACGCATCCCCTTATTTGCCGCGATATACTCTTCGATCCGCATCTCGCGCGTCTCGCCCGCATGCCCCTCGGGATGGGCGTCCAGATAGTGCGGGTTGATCTGGAACGGAATGAGTCCCAGCGCCTTGAACGAGAGCGGCTCCACGATCGGCATGTCGTTCGTGGTGCAGATCGTCGGGCAGCTCATATTGGAGCCGGCGCTCCACCCGATATAAGGCACGCCGCGCTCCATCACCGCCTCGCGGATCGGCTCGTAGAGGCCCTGATCCTGCATCGCTTTGGCCAGATGGAAGGTGTTGCCGCCCCCCACGACAATGGCCTGCGCCTTCCGCACGGCCTGCACCGGATCGGTGTAGGTGTGCACGGAATCGACCTCGACGCCAAACTCGGCGAACCGGGTGGCCACTTTGGCCTGATAGTCGTCGTAGCTGAAGGTCACGGCGGCGTAGGGCACGAACAGCACCCGTTTCACCGGAACGGTCGAAACGGCCAGAAAATCGGCGATCTGCTGTTTGGGATATTCCAGATAGGCTTCGCCGGCGTTGGTCGAGTTGCTGATAAGGAGAAGTCGCATGACGGAGGATTATTTTTTGTTTTTCAATGTATTCGGAGCTTTCCCGGCCAAGGGCATGCCGGTGTAGGGCTGAGCCGGCCGCCGCAAGGCCCACCACAGAATCACGCCGCCGGTCGCGATGAACGGCAGGCTGAGTATCTGGCCCATATTCAACACCATATCCTGTTCCCACGCCTCCTGCGGCAGTTTGATGGATTCGATCAGGAACCGGACGGTGAAGAGCAGAATCAGAAAGAGTCCGAAGATTACGCCGCGTTTCTCCTCGGCCAGCCGGGTACGCCAATAGAGGTGCGCCAAAAGGAAAAAGAGGGCCAGATAGGCCAATGCTTCGTATATCTGGGTCGGGTGCATGGGTACGGTCTCATGGGCCCGCAGAAAAACAAAGCCCCAAGGCAGGGTGGTCGGGTCGCCGTAGATTTCGGAGTTCATGAGGTTGCCGAACCGCACGAGGGCACCGGCCAGCGGCACCATCACGGCGACGCGGTCGAGGATCCAGATGTACGGGAACTTCCACTTCCGGGCGAAAAGCCACAGCCCGATGAGCAGCCCCAAGGCGGCTCCGTGGCTGGCCAGTCCGCCGCCGCGGATGTCGAGCAGCTTGATCCACGGGAATCCGTCCATGAACGGATGCAGAAAGTATTCGCCGGGTTCGTAGAAGATGCAGTGGCCGAGCCGGGCGCCGATAATGGTGGCGAGCACGCCGTACAAAAATCCGGAATCGACCAGCCGCGAATCGAGCCCTTCGCGACGCACCATCCGCGCGAAGATCCACAGGCAGGAGAGCAGGGCGACGGCCCACAAAACACCGTACCAGGCTATCTCAAGGCTCCCGAGCGAAAAGGCGACGGGGTCGACGTTCCACTCGACGAAGAGTTGTCTCATAACGATCCGCTTTATTCAGGTAACAAAGATACGATTTTCCCGTGTCTACCCGCAGAGGACTGCCGCTTTTTGGAAAAAGCGGCACCAAAAACTTTTAGTTAGCTACGCTAC
>NZ_CAJTMN010000158.1 GCF_910577125.1 uncultured Rikenella sp. | reverse complement strand
CCGCGCGCCTTGGGAAATCTTGTTCAAACACGACTGCGTGTTTGAACGATTTCCCTTTTAAGGCGACGGCGCGCGGTGGTTAGTACTTTTTGAGTCGCCCGCGGCAATTCTCGTTGGTTGGCTGAATGCCAACCCACAGAATATGCCCTTTTAGGCGGGCGCGCGACGAACTTTGAACTGGATGGAACTGCGCTCAGGCCGCGCGGGCCCCACGTCCCGTGGACGGGCGAAACTGCGTTTCGCTGCGGCAGCCTATACCACATTCTTTGACCGCGCGCCTTTGGAAATCCAGTCAAAACACGCAAGCGAGTTTTGACGATTTCCCTTTTCAGGCGTCGGCGCGCGGTGGTTAGTACTTTTTGAGTCGCCCGCGGCAATTCTCGTTGGTTGGCCAAGTGCCAACCAACAGGATATGCCCTTTTACGCGGGCGGGCGACTGTCGATCTTTGCCCCGGATAGAACTGCCCTCGGGCCGGGCGGGCCCCACGTCCCGTGGACGGGAAATGCTTCGCATTTCTGCGGCTGTGTCAGCCCAATCTGTGGGTGGGTAGAGGTTGCCTGTTAGGGTAGACCCGGCCATTTGTGAGTGCGACACGCACCGTTTATTCCGAGAGGCAACGCAACTGAAAACCGAAGCCACGATGATCTGCGCTCCTGGCATTGAGACTCGTTACACTGGAACTCAATTTCATGCCATTGGTACTGTTGAACGAAAACGACCAGCTGCAGCCGTAGTTGCCGACGTTATATAATGCACCTCCGCCAGCGCCGCGAGAACCTGAGTCGCGGAAGCCCGGGGCGGAGCGCCGAAATCGCATCCCGTTCAGCTACAACAAAATAAAAAGAGGAGAAAGGCTTTTTTCGTGGTGAATGAACAAGAAAAAAGCATGAGACTCATATTTTTCGGAATGGCAGACGTTGGCGGGGGTGTCTGCCGGAAAAACACAAGCCTCATGCAAAAAATCACCGTGATTTCATCCGCCTTTCGGAACGAAAGCCTGCCGATAGGCAGGGGATGAAATCCACAGGCAAAGGTACAAACAAAATCGGAATCTGCAAAAAAACGATTAATTTTACCTCCGCAATCGCAAAACCGAAAACTTTACGACCCCGATGAATCGTTATTACCTTGCCGGAGTGGCTGCCGTTGCCGCAGTCACAGCCGGCTGTCAAAGCACGATGGCTATCAAAACGAAACCTTATCCCGAAACCCGAAAAGACACCACCGTGGTGGACGATTACCACGGTACGCGGGTGGCAGACCCGTACCGCTGGCTCGAAGACGACCGGTCGGACGAAACCGCCGCCTGGGTGACCGCTCAGAACGCTGTGACGCAGGACTATCTGGCCCAGATTCCTTATCGCGGACAGATCAAACAGCGGCTCACCGAACTTTACGACTATCCGAAAGAGGGGACACCGTTCCGCGTCGGCGAGTACTACTTCTTCTACCGGAACGACGGCCTGCAGAACCAAAGCGTGCTGTATTACAGCAAAGGGCTCGACGGTGCGCCGGAGGTCTTCCTCGACCCCAACACCTTGTCGACGGACGGAACCGTGGCGCTGAATACCGTCACCTTCTCGAAAGACGACCGCTATGCAGCCTATTCCGTTTCCCGGTCGGGGTCGGACTGGGTCGAGATCTATGTGATGGAGGTCGCTACGCGCCAGCAATTGGCGGACAAGATCGAATGGGTGAAGTTCAGCGGCGCCAGCTGGGGAGACGGCGGCTTCTACTACAGCCGCTACGATGCGCCGGCAGAGGGGGCGAGCGCATACTCCGCGAAAAACGAATACCAGAAAGTCTATTTCCACAAACTGGGAACTTCGCAGGCGGAAGACCGGCTGATTTATGAAGATAAAACGCATCCCCTGCGCTACTTCTCGGGCTTTGTGAGCGACGACTTCCGGTGGCTCTTCATCATCGGATCGGAGGGGACGAGCGGCAACGAGATACTCTATAAGAGTCTGACCGTGCCGAACGCGCCGTTCAAAACGCTCTTCAAGGGCTTTGCGAACGACTATTCCATCGTGGATTGCATCGGGAATACGGCCTATGTGCTGACCAACGCGGAGGCGCCGAACTTCCGGCTGGTGTCGGTCGATTTGAATGCCGCTGTGCCGGTGGCCACAGATGTGATTCCGGAGTCTGAAAACCTGCTGGAGTGGGCGACGACGGCCGGAGGGGCGATCTTTGCCGGATATCTCAAAGACGCTTCGAGCCGCGTTTATCAATATGATTTCGACGGTGCTCTGGTGCGCGAGATCGCGCTGCCGGGGATCGGCACGGCGGGCGGTTTCAGCGGCGAGGCGGAAGATACCGAGGTCTTCTACGGTTTCAGCAGTTTCAATGTACCGCCGACGTCGTACCGCTACACGATCGCGGACGGGACTTCGACGTTGTACCACGAGACGAAGGTGAATTTCGACGTCTCGGCGTTCACGGTGGAACAGGTCTTCTACCCGTCGAAAGACGGTACCCGGATTCCGATGTTCCTGGTCTACAAGAAGGGGCTGAAGCGCGACGGGTCGAATCCGGTCTACCTCTACGCCTACGGCGGGTTCAACATCAGCCGCACGCCGGGCTTCTCGGCGTCGAACATCCTGCTGCTGGAGCAGGGGGGCATTTATGCGCTGGCCAATATCCGCGGCGGGGGCGAGTATGGCGAGGCGTGGCACCGGGCCGGGATGCTGGAGAAAAAACAGAACGTTTTCGACGACTTTATCGCGGCGGCCGAGTATCTGATCGCCGAAAAATACACCTCGCCGCAGAAACTGGCCATCGCGGGCGGTTCGAACGGGGGGCTGCTGATCGGGGCCTGCCTGACGCAGCGGCCGGATCTCTACTGTGCGACCTTCCCGATGGTGGGGGTGCTGGACATGCTGCGCTACCACCGCTTTACGATCGGCTGGGGCTGGGTCGTGGAGTACGGTTCGGCGGACAATGCGGCGGACTTCCCGTACCTGTATAAATACTCGCCGCTGCACAACATCAAACCGGGGACGTGCTATCCGCCGACGATGATCATGACGGCGGATCACGACGACCGGGTGGTGCCGGCGCACTCGTTCAAGTTCGGCGCGACGCTCCAGGCGGCGCAGGGGTGCGAAAACCCGATCCTCTTGCGTGTCGAGTCGGATGCGGGACACGGGGCGGGCAAGCCGATCTCGAAGTCCATTCAGGAACAGACCGATATCTGGTCGTTCTTCCTGTGGAACGCGGGTGTCCGTAATTTTTAACCACCGTTCGTTTATCGGTCTTTGTCCCGCCTCGAACTGTTCTCTTTGTGAACAAAGAGAACCAGAAAACCGACGCTGCCAGCGAGAGCA
>NZ_CAJTMN010000157.1 GCF_910577125.1 uncultured Rikenella sp. | reverse complement strand
TCCTCTAAAGTTTTTCTGGTTCTCTTTGTTCACAAAGAGAACAGTACCCTCCAACCCAATGAACGAGATATAGAATAATCGTAGGATTAAAGAACAGCATTGAGCAGAGCAATGTATTGGGCGATGCCCTCCTCGATCTCCTGGAGACAGACATATTCGTCCGCCGTGTGCGACCGCGCCGACTCTCCCGGCCCCACCTTGAGCGACGGAACCGACAGCAGAGCCTGATCCGACATCGTCGGCGAGCCGTACGTCTGTCGCCCCAGCGCCATGCCCGCCGCCACGATCGGATGCGACGGGTCGATCGACGACGGTTTCAGCCGCGTCGATCGCGGAAAGACCTCCGACCGGACATGTCGCCGCACCGTCTCAAGCACCTCCTCGTTCGTATAGCAGTCCGTCACCCGGATATCCACCGTGAAACGGCATTCCGCCGGCACCACATTGTGCTGCGTCCCTGCGCTGACGATCGTCACGCTCATCTTCACCCCGCCGAACAAGGCCGACTCTTTCGGAAACCGGTAGGTGCGGAACCACTCGATGTCCTCCATCGCCCGGTAGATCGCATTGTCTCCCTCGTCCCTCGCCGCGTGTCCCGGCTTGCCGTGCGCCACGCAGTCCAGCACCATCAGCCCCCGCTCGGCAATCGCCAGATGGAGCCCCGTCGGTTCGCCCACGATGGCGAAGTCCAGCGGGCCGAGCTCCGGCAGGAGGCTCTCGATGCCGTTCTGTCCCGAAACCTCCTCTTCGCCCGTCAGAGCCAGCAGCAGGTTGTATTTCAAATCCTTCGCGTCGTAAAAGTGCAGGAAGGCCGCCGTCAGGCTGACCACGCTCGCCCCCGCGTCGTTGCTTCCCAGCCCGTAGAGCCGTCCGTCGACGATCTCCGGCAGGAACGGGTCGCGGCTCCATCCGGCCGCCGGTTTCACCGTGTCGTGGTGCGAGTTGAGCAGGATGGTCGGCTTCGACGGATCGAACCATCGGTTCCGGGCCCACACGTTGTTGTGCAGCCGGTGCACCTCCGCCACCCCTTGGCCCGTCAGAAAGGTGGCCAGCAGATCGGCCGTCATCTTTTCTTCGCGGCTGTAGGAGGGGGTGGCGATCAGTCGTTCGAGGAGCTCGACATAACGGTTCATCGGGCAACGGGGTTTAGTATTTGAGGTATTTGTCCAGCCAGCCGAAGAATTCGCGGTTCCAGACCAGCGAGTTTTGCGGCTTGAAGACCTGGTGTCCCTCGTCTTCGAAGTAGACCAGTCGCGACGGGATGCCGTGCGCCCGCGCCGCGGTGAACGCCTGGAGACTTTGCGTGAACGGAATCCGGAAATCCTTCGCCCCGGTGATAATCAGGATCGGCGCATACCAGTCGTTGACCGCCAGGTGCGGCGAGTTGGCATACGAGCGGTCGGCGATCTTGTTCCCCGGCCGTTCCCAGTAGGCTCCGCCGAGGTCGTTGGTCGGGAACCACAGTTCCTCCGTCTCGCCGTAGAAACTTTCGAGGTTGAACATCCCGCAGTGGGCGATGAACGCCTTGAACCGCCGGTCGCTGTGTCCCGCGAGGTAGAAGGTGGAGTAGCCTCCGTAAGAAGCTCCCACGCAGCCCCGCCGTTCGGTGTCGACCCACGGCTCTTTCGACACGTCGTCGATGGCCGAGAGGTAGTCCCGGATATTCTGCCCGCTGTAGTCGCCTGATATCTGGTCGAGCCACTCCTGCCCGAACGACGGCAGCCCGCGACGGTTCGGCGCCACGACCACATATCCTTGTGCGGCCATCAGCTGGAAGTTCCACCGGTAGCTCCACCGCTGCGAAACGACGCTTTGCGGCCCGCCCTGGCAGTAGAGCAGGGTCGGATACTGTTTCGTGCTGTCGAAGTCCGGCGGCAGAATCACCCACGTCAGCATCCGTTTTCCGTCGGTCGTGGCGACCCACCGTTTCTGCACGGCGCCCATGTCGACGTGGTCGTAAATCTCTTTGTTGACGAAGGTGAGTTGGGTATCCTTCCCGTCCGTGACATCGACGGCGAAGAGTTCCGGAGCCGTCGAGAGGGTGGTTTTCGCGGCAACGACCACCGGCCGTTTATCCTCCGCCGGGAAAGCGATGCTGAAGTCGGTGTAGTCGTGGTCGCCTGCGGTCAGCACGGTAATGGTCGCCGGTTTGTCTCCCGTGGCGAGGTCGGCCCGGCACAATTGGTGGGTCGCCTCGATGGGCGCGATGAAGTAGATGCTCTTGCCGTCTCCGCTCCACCGCAGGTTGGCGGCGTTATAATCGAATCCGTCGGTCACATAGCTTTTCGCGCCGGTGGCCAGATCCATCACGAACAGCCGGTCTTTGTCCGACTCGTTCCGGGCGCGTTCCATGCTTTGCCAAGCCAGCCGGCTGTCGTCCGGCGAGAAGACCGGATATTTGTCGTATCCCGGCATCCCTTCGGTCAGGTTCTTCGTGGAACCGTCGCTCAGGTCGTAGAGGTAGATGTCCGAGTCGGTGCTCATCGAGTATTCATACCCGGTCATCTTTTTGCAGGTGTATGCCACCTGTGTCCCGGCCTGGTTCCAGGCCACTTCGCTCATCTCGAAATAGGGTGCGGTCGGTGCGTCCCACGGCTCGCCGGGCATAATGTCCCGCGCATCGGAAATCCCGTTGCCGTCCGCGGCCGATGGGTTCAGGTCGGCCACGAAGATATGGCTGTAGGCGCCGTCTTCCCAGGTGTCCCAGTGACGCTCCATCAGGTCGTTGTAGATCAGGGCCCGAGACTTCGGCATGCCGTAGATGTCGGCGGAGGATACCGAATCGACCTGCACGTCGGCGGTATACCATACCTTGTCCCCTTTCGGGCTTACTCCGAAACCGGTTATCCCCCCTTTCACATCCGAAAGGCGCCGCAGCCCTGTCCCGTCGGGCCGCACGATCCACAACTGCTGTGTGGCCTCTTCCCCGCCCCTGGTGCTGAGGAAGTAGATGCACGGCTCGCCGCTTTTCGGATCGACGCCCCATGCGGGTGAGTTGTCTTTCCCCCGGTTGTTCGTAATCTGACGCGCCTTGCCGGGCTCGCCTACGGGCATCACCCACAGCGAGGTGTAACCTTTGTTCTCGCCCATATTATAATAGGTCAGGGCGTAGAGCACTTCTTTCCCATTCGGCGACACGCTGGCCGAACCGATCCGCCCCATTTTCCACATCACTTCGGGGGTGAACACGCGGGCTTCTTTCTCGGCGGCGGTCAGGGCGGTGTCGAGCGTGGCGTTGTCTGTCGCGCTGTCGCCTGTCGGGGCGGTGCCGCAACTGTTCATGGCGGCGCCTATTGCGATCATGGTCATCAGTCGTTTCATAAATTCAATTTATCTGTTCGTTTTATTCGTGTCTACCCGCATGGAACTGCCGCTTTCTTGAAAGAAAGCGGCGCAAAGAACTTTTAGATAGCTACGC
>NZ_CAJTMN010000156.1 GCF_910577125.1 uncultured Rikenella sp. | reverse complement strand
TCGGATAACCGAACGGTTTTCCGTATACCTCCATCCCCCGTTCAGAAGAGCCCCATCCGTTGCCTCGCCCACGGAATCACCATCGCCGCCGGCTTTCCCTCGTTCAACAGCTCCCTCATTTTCAGCATGTACGGCTCCGAATGCCGATAGAAAATCCGGAATCCCTCGCACAACGCATTGATTCTCTCCTCCGGGTTCAGCTTCGACGGGACGAACCTGTGTTTCGGACACTCCCCCCTGCACAGGTGCAGGTACCCGCACCGGAGACACTCCGTCGGCAGCGAGTTTCGTTTCTCCAGCCCGAACCGGAACTGCTCGCCCGACCCCGCCATCGTTCGGAGCTCCTCCGTCGCGATATTCCCCCTCCGGTATTGCGGATAGACGAAATGGTCGCACGCATAGACATCCCCGTTGTGCTCCACCGCCAGCGCATCTCCGCACGTTTCGCAGAACGCGCACAGCCCCGGTCTGACCCCGCACCATCCGGCCAGCGTCGCATCGAACATCTGGACGAAATAGCTCCCCACATCCCCCGTCACCCACTCGTCGAACACCTCGTTCAGGAATCTGCCGTACGCCTCCGCCCCGACCGACCACTCCGCTCTGTGCGCCTCCGGGTCTCCCGGTTCGACGATCACCTCCCTCGGCCACCCCTCTATGCGCTTCACATGCTCCACCACCGGCAGAAACTGCATGAACCGGCTTCCGATCCCTTTTAGGAAACGGTAAATCTCCCTTCCCCGTCCCTCGCTCGCCGCCCCCACCGCCGACAGCGTGTTGAACTCCGCCCCGTGCTCCTTCAGCCGCTCGATTCCCCTCATCACCCGCTCGAAGGTCGGTTTTCCTCCCCGATCCCTCCGGTTGGCGTCGTGCACCTCCTCCGGCCCGTCGATCGAGACCCCTACCAGAAACTCCTCCTCGGCAAAAAAAATCGCCCACTCGTCCGTCAGCAGTGTTCCGTTCGTCTGGATCGAGTTTTCGATCCGTTTGTCGCCTCTGTACTTTTTTTGGAGCTCCACCGCCTTTTGATAGAACTCTCTCCTCGCCAGCAGCGGTTCTCCGCCATGCCAGCAGAACGACACCACCGGCACCTGATTGGCCTCGATGTACTGTCGGATGAAGTTTTCGAGCAACTCATCGCTCATCACCTCCGCCGGGTTGTTTTTCGGCGCCAGCCTCGCCTTGTCCAGATAGTAACAGTACGTACAATCCAGATTGCACGTCGACCCGACCGGTTTGACCATCGCCCCGAACGCCCTCGGCGCTTTTCGTTTGAGCGCATCCGCAAAAGTGAGCGTAGATTTTTTTCTCATATCTTTGCAAAGATAGGAGTTTCGCCATTAAGGCGTATCGGGGGGGGGGAGCGGTGCGCGGACAAGGAATTAGGCTGAGGCGGCCGCAGCAAAACGAAGTTTTGCCCGTCCACGGGACGTGGGGCCTGCCCGGCCCGAGGGCAGTTTCAGGCGGGTCAAAGCTCTTACGTCGCCCGCCCGCGTAAAGAGGGATTTCGCTCGTTTTGCAGTGAGCAAAATGAGATGAAATCCCAGCGGGCGACGGCAAAAGTGCTAAAACCGCACGCGACAAAATCAGCACCGCGTGCCACGCCTAAGGAGGGAAATCGTCCAAATGCACCTGTGCGTTTTGACAAGATTTCCCAAGGCGCGCGGGAATAAAACCCGCACACCCCGCCCCGGGCCACCGCCATTCGCTCTCGGGTGCTCCGGTGAGCGTCGGCAACGGCGGGTTCAGCTGGTCTTCCGTCACGAGCGGTATCAACGGCGTGGAGTTGTATTGCCATTCGCAGGACCTCGACACCAGCGGCTCGGACAACCGCACCCACGGTTTTCAGTTACGTTGCCTCTCGGAATAAACGGAAGAGAAGAGAAATACAGATTGTAAGGAACAACGTTCCCAGATACTTTTTTAGATGAAAAAGCGCAGAAAACAGAGAAAAAACAGTCGTATTCCACACCGCTATTGGTTTTGGAGCCTGTTTTGGCTGACCCTGGCTATCATCGCCATCGCCTGCTCCCACCGGCTGACCCCGCTTGGCTCCTCCTCTCCCGCTTCTGCCCTTCATTGCCAGACTTCGCATCGGCAGGCACCGCCCCCCGTATCTTCCGACGTTTCCCCCTTTCCGGATACTCCCTCCG
This sequence comes from uncultured Rikenella sp., assembly GCF_910577125.1. Lineage (GTDB taxonomy): Bacteria > Bacteroidota > Bacteroidia > Bacteroidales > Rikenellaceae > Rikenella. The sequence continues at coordinate 1,327 of NZ_CAJTMN010000156.1, read as the reverse complement.
GCGTATCGCTTTCGGATAGCGCGCCCTCGTCTGTTTTGTCGTCCGGCCACCTCGAACTGCCCGCCTTGAGCGTTTTCGATACCGTAATTTGCAATACAGCAGGCCGTTATACCTTTTCTTATCGTCCGTCCGGGAAGATAGCCCGGTGGGTCGCCTATAAGCTGACCCGCAGCGACCTGTCCGGTGCCGCCGACCGGAGCGACTCCTTCGCCCCCGATCCCCTGCTGAGCGTCTACGGCTGGCATTCCGCGACCCATTCCGACTATCGCGGCAGCGGATACGACCGGGGTCACCTGTTGCCCTCCGCCGACCGGACCGATTCCGAAGCCTCGAACCGGTCGACCTTTCTCTATTCCAATATGGCCCCCCAGTTGCCGAAACTGAATCGCGGCCCCTGGAAACGCCTCGAAGAGCGTCTCCGCGCCCAGACCTCCGATTACGATACGCTTTATATCGTGGTCGGCACTGTGCTGCCGTCTCGCCCCCGGACGATCGGCCGTGGCGTAGTCGTTCCCGAGCTCTTTTTCAAAGCCGTCGCCTTGCGTCGTGCCGACGTTTTCGAGAGCGCCGCGTACGTCATGCCGAACGAAGTCTCCCGGCTGGCCGGTCAGGACTACACCGCCTTCGAAGTGCCCTTGGACAGCGTAGAACGCCTCTCCGGCCTCGATTTGTTTCCTTGCATCCCTCAGTTTTGAGCTCGAAGTTCCCAATCAGTCGAGTCATCCGTTTATTCCGAGAGGCAACGCAACGGAAGACCGTGGGCACGCGTATCGGAAGTGCTGGTGTCAAACCATGCCATGCCAAAACTTGCACTTATGCCATAAGTATCTTTTGTAGAACGAGACCAGTGAGAACCGCTGCAGCCGATGAGTCTAAAGGCACCGTCCGCGCGATGGCGGTAGCCCGGGGCGGGGATTATGCGGTTCGTCGCCAGCGGGAGCGCAACAAGTTCTGTCCGATTATCCGCTCTATTCGGCCTGTCGTCCACCCTCCGTTGGTTCGGGCTGCGCGCTCCCCGGATGGGCCAAAGGCCCAGCGCGCAAGCCCGGCGACCCTGCGGGTCGCAAGAGCTCAGCCCAATTCTCTACCCGTTCGTCCTCGGCGCGCCCCCTCGCACCGGTGCCTTCGGGCACTCCGAAATAGCAGACTCGCCCCCAAGAACGAGGCCGGCGGTTCTCTCGGAATCGCGTTTGTTCCAGTTTCACCGCAGTTCGGCGCCAGCGGAGGCGCTATATGGGGGTAAAGACGGCCAACAAAAGACGCTGTGCGTCCCCTCCGCCTGCCGGGGCGTCGGACTGCGCGACCCTAAAGGGTCGCAAAAGCTCTG
>NZ_CAJTMN010000155.1 GCF_910577125.1 uncultured Rikenella sp. | reverse complement strand
TGGGAAATCTTGTCAAAACGTGCCAGCACATTTTGACGATTTCCCTTCTAAGGCGTGGCGCGCGGTCGAGCATGGTGCTGTTCTTGCCCGCGCGCTGGCGGAAATCTTATTCAAACGCGTATCACGCGTTTGAATGATTTCCTACTCCAGCAGTCGCGCGCGGTTCGATCTTTGAGCCGGACGGAACTACCCTGCGCGGGCGGCGTCCGGGTGACCCCGGCGGGACGGAGCGATGCTTGCGCATCGCTAAGGCCGCCTCGGCAAATTTGTGGTAGAGGCCAGCCTTAGGGTATTAGGGTAGAGGCTGCTAATTGGGAATGCGGCACGCACCGTTTATTCCGAGAGGCAACGCAACTGACGACCGTGGGTACGATAGTCCGAGTCGCTGGCGTTGAGGTACTGAGAATAGAAATCCAAGTCTGCTCCGTAGATGCCGTTCACCGCAGACGACCAACTATAGCCGCGGTAGCCGACGCCGCCCGATATGCCCGAAGTAAAGTCGCGGTAGCCCGGGGCGGGGGCGTGAATACTCAATAGGATGCGGGCGGATTGCCTGTTCGCGTCACAAGGGGCAAAGAAAAAACGACTTGCTCCGAAGCCATATGCTATTTCGGAACAAGTCGTTTTTGCACCGTTCTCTACCCCTCTGACGATGCAAACGATCTTCGGTCGATATATGCCTCCTCCTTTCTCCGGAGAAATAAGACGAAATCTCTTCCTCTGCAGGAACAGAGAGGCCGAAGACAGAGGCTGAAAAATCCGGATTATTTCTTTGCGAAGAAATCCTTCACCTCTTCGTTCGGAACGATTTCGGTCTTGAAGGTATAAGCTCCGGTCTTTTCCGACTTCACCATTTTGATGCACTTGGTTACGTTCTTGCCGTTTGCGGCGGTTTTGAGCGTAGCGACTACTTTCTTTGCCATGACGATTATTTAATTTCGCGGTGAACGGTCACGCGTTTCAGAATCGGATTGTATTTTTTGCGTTCCATCCGATCCGGCGTATTTTTCTTGTTCTTGGTGGTGATGTAGCGGGACATACCCGGCATCCCGCTCTCCTTGTGCTCGGTGCACTCCAGGATCACCTGTACGCGGTTTCCTTTTTTAGCCATTTTTTTCGATCTCTCGGACTAACGGTTAGTAAATCTTAGGCAGCGCAGCGGCGTTTTTCAGCGCTTTGCTCAAGCCGTTTTTGTTGATGGTACGCATAGCAGCCGCCGAAATTTTCAGCGTCACCCAACGGTTTTCTTCTTCGAGGAAGAACCGTTTGCTCTTCAGATTCGGGCTGAACGTGCGCTTGGTCTTCTTGTTCGAGTGCGACACGTTGTGTCCGCCCTGCGCCCCTTTCCCGGTGATTTGACAAACTTTCATTGCTTTTCAGGTCGGTTGAATGAATAAAACAGAGTGCAAATTTCGGTATTAAAATTCGAATTATCAAATTTTTTCGGTCGCGAGGGCGATTTGGGGCCAGAGTTCCGACAGATCGGTGTAGCGGAACGGGATGGCGGAGAGGATGGCGGAGCCGTCGACGGGGGTGTGGGCGGAGAGGACGGCGGACAGGGCGGGGCAGAACGGAACGGCGGTTCGCAGCATCCAGCGGGGGATCCGGAGCGAGGGCGCGGGGCGGCCGACGGCCTGGGCGACGGCGCTCAGGAACCGCCGGAACGAGAGGTTCTCGGCCGAGAGGATGTATCGTTTCCCCCAACTCTCCGGGTTCTCGGCCAGCTGCACCATGGCGCGCGCCACGTCGGCAGCGGCGACGAAGGCGCTCTCGCCGTCGAGCCAGAAACGGTTGGCCCCTTTGCGTGCTGCCCGGGAAAGACCGTTCAGCCAGAAGTCGGCTTCCGGTGCCTGTATTCCCACGATGACGGCCGGATTGACGATCACGACGGGCAACCCGTGTGCAGCGGCTCGCCAGACTTCGTTTTCCGACAGAAATTTGCTCCGGGCGTAGGGCGATGCGCCGGAGAGGTTTTCCATAATCGCCCCTTCGTCCAGACACCCCGACGGCCCGGCGGTATGTCCCAGCGAGGCGATGGAGCTGACGTGGACGAACAGCGGTCGCAGCTCTTTGGGCTGTTCCTGTGCGGCGGTGGTCAGGTTGTGGGTGATCTCGACGTTCCGGGTCACCAGTCGTTCGCCGTTGTGTGCCGAGCCCACGGCGACTTGTGCGGCGCAGTGGAAAATCACGTCGGGACGGCAGTCGGTCAGGATGCGGCGACAGTCGTCGATGTATTCTAACGCGGCGACCGTTTTGCGGTAGCTCTCTCCGTCGAGCCTTTCGCGCCGGAGGAGCCATTCGAGCCGGCTCCACGAGGCTTCGGAATGCGCGACAGCCGTGATTTCGCACGGTTCGGCCGTCGAGGCCGAGCGGTTGCGGCGCAGCAGCTCGGCGATCAGGTGGCTGCCCACCAGTCCGGTGGCTCCGGTGACGAGGAGACGTTTCATGAGGGTCAGATTTTGTAGTAACATTTATACGGGTCGACGGCTACGAGGCCTTTGGCGCGAAGCTGTCCCACGAGGCTCGATGCCTCCCACAGGGGTACTTGCCACAGCTCGGCCAGGGTCTCGGCATCCAGCCGTTTCCCTTCGGGAAAGGCGTCATAGGCTGCCCGCTGCCGCTCGGTGAGCGCGGAAAGGGAGGGGGCAGGGGAGGGGGCTGCGGCTGCCCGGGGCGGTTCGGCCGACCAGTTCAGGGTGTCCCATACGTCTTCGGCGCTCTGGTACAGGATGGCTTTGTTCGACCGGATGAGCATGTTCGTCCCTTCGCTGGCCGGTGCGTCGATGGGGCCGGGGAGGGCGAAAAGCTCTTTGTGGTAGCTGGATGCGATGTCGGCGGTGACTAACGAGCCGCCGCGGGCGGCCGATTCGACGACGATGGTGGCGGCGCTCAGGCCGGCGACGAGCCGGTTCCGGCTCAGGAAGTTGCCGCGGTCGATGACGGTGCCGGGCGGCATGTCGGAGACGATGGCGCCGCCGGATTCGAGGATCTGGCGGGCGAGGTAGTAGTGGCTCCGGGGAACGATGTCGTCCACCCACCCGGCCATGATGGCGACGGTGCGGAGCCGGTATTTCAGGGCGGCGACGTGGGCGGCTTTGTCGATGCCGAAGGCCAGGCCGCTGACGATCACGCTGTCGGTGCTCCGCAGGGAGATGTCCCGCACGACGCGCTCGGCGGCGGCTACGCCTCCGGGGGTGGCGTTCCGGGTGCCGACGACGGAGATCCAGTGGCCGCTGTTGAAGTCGATCTCGCCGCGGACGTACAGCACGCAGGGGGCGTCGGGACACTCGGCGAAGGCGCGGGGAAAGTCGGACATCTCGCTGGTCAACACGCGGACGCCGGTGCGCTCGCAGAGGTCGAGCACGCTCCGGGCACGGGCTTCGCTCTCGCGCGAGGCGACGCTCTGGGCCAGACGCAGGGGCAGACCGGCACTCATCAACTGCTCGATGTCGGCTTCCATAACGGCGTCGGCGCTCCCGAAGGTCTCGATCAACCGCCGCATGTGGCGGCTCCCGACGCCGGGTACCAGCGACAAGGCTACACTCTGTTTCATCTCGTAAAGATAACGATATTTCCGACTGCCATGCTTTGAGTGGGAGGGTACTGTTCTTTTTGTGAACAAAAAGAACCAAAAAAACTTTAGAGGATGC
>NZ_CAJTMN010000154.1 GCF_910577125.1 uncultured Rikenella sp. | reverse complement strand
CTATCTAAAAGTCTTTTGGGTACCTTTTCTTCAGAAAAGGTACGGTTCCGTCCGGATAGGCACAGAACGAAATACTGCAAGGCTATTTCCCGAAGTGGAAGATAACCGTCTGCTTCAAATCCGGATGGAGCGAATTGGCCACCGGGCACTCATGCGCCGCCGCTTCGAGAATCTTCTTCACCTTCGCATCGTAGTCCGACGGAAAAGTCAGCTCCACCACGATCTCCACCACCCGCCGCGGCGCCGTTCCCATCACCTTCGTGATCTCCACCTCCGTGCCGTCGATATCGAAACCATGCGTCCGCGCCGCGATGCCCATGATCGTCAGCATGCAGCTCCCCAGCGAAGTCGCCAGCAAGTCCGTCGGCGAGAAGAACTCGCCCTTACCCTGATTGTCCGTCGGCGCATCCGTCGTAATCCGATTCCCCGACTGCAAATGTTCCGCCTCGGTGCGCAACCCGCCCAGATAGCGGGTATGTACAGTAACTGCCATAATCGTTCGTGTTATTTTGAAATTGACATAGACAAAGATAGCATATATTTTACTACCTTTGCAACCCTTTTTTCCCCACCGATCCCATGACACCCTACACCCGTCAAACCATCTGGCACATCGCCTTTCCGATTCTGCTCAGCCTCCTGATGGAGCACCTCATCGGGCTGACCGACACCGCCTTTCTGGGACGGCTAGGCGGTCATGCCGGCGAGATCGCCCTCGGTGCTTCCGCTTTGGGAGGCGTCTACTATATCGCCGTCTTCATGCTCGGATTCGGGTTCAGCGTCGGCGCCCAGATCCTGATGGCCCGCCGGAACGGAGAGGAAAACTATCGCGCCATCGGGCCGATTTTTCAGCAAAGCGCACTGTTTCTGCTCTTTCTGGCCACCGTCGTCTATCTCTTTTCCCGCTTCTGTGCCCCCCGGCTGCTGAGCCGCCTCATCACCTCGGAAGAGATCTACCACGCTACGCTGGAGTACCTGAACTGGCGGATATACGGCTTCTTCTTTATCTTTCTGGCCGTCATTTTCCGGGCCTTCTACGTCGGAATCACCCGGACGAAGATCCTGACCGCCAACTCCATCGTCATGGTGCTCAGCAACGTCGTGCTGAACTACGGTCTGATTTTCGGGAAATTCGGACTGCCCGCTTTGGGAATCGCCGGGGCAGCCATCGCCTCCTCCGTGGCCGAATTGGTATCGTTGGCATTCTTCGCCATCTACACGGCCCGCATCGACTGGAGACGGTACGACCTCTTCCGCCGCGTGCGGTTCCGGTTTCGGGAATTGGGGCATATCCTAAGCCTCTCGGCCTGGACGATGGTACAGCAATTCGTAGCCGTCAGCACTTGGTTCATGTTCTTCGTCGCCGTCGAACACCTCGGCGAACGGCCGCTGGCCGTGACCAATATCGTGCGGAGCATCTCTTCGCTGCTCTTCATCATCGCCAGCTCGTTCGCCACCACCTCCAGTTCGCTGGTCAGCAACATGATCGGCGCCGAACAGAGCCGCGACGTCATGTCCACCGTCTGGCGCATCGTGCGAATGTGCTATGGGCTCATCCTGCCCCTGATGGCGGTTATCCTGATCTGGCCGCAGTTCGTTCTGCGCATCTACACCGACAACCTGCCCCTGATCGCCGCTTCGGTGCCGGCCCTGACCGTCATGACCACCGCCTACCTGTTCCAGACCGCCGCCTTCATCTGGTTCAACACCGTTTCGGGAACCGGGAACACCCGCGCCGCCTTCACGCTGGAGATGATCGCCATCGTCACTTACGCCCTCTACGTCTACCTCGTCGTGATCCGCCTGCGGGCCGACGTGGCCTGGTGCTGGACGACCGAACACGTCTACGGTCTCGCGATGTTCTCGCTGGCCTACCTCTACATGCGGAAAGCCGACTGGCGCAGCAAACGAATCTAACCCCCACACGCCCATGAACATTACCTCGGCCACCTTTCAGTGCAGCAGCCAGAAAGTCTCGCAATGTCCGCCGGACGACCGGCCGGAATTCGCCTTTATCGGCCGGTCGAACGTCGGAAAATCGTCCCTCATCAACATGCTGACCGGGCGTCCCGGACTGGCCAAGGTTTCCGGCACGCCCGGCAAGACCCGGCTGATCAACCACTTCGTCATCGACGACCGGTGGGCGCTGGTCGACCTGCCCGGCTACGGCTACGCCAAGGTCTCGCGACAGGAGCGGAGCGGCTTCTCGTCGCTCATCACCGGCTACATCCTGAACCGCCGGCAGCTCTACTACCTCTTCGTGCTGGTCGACGCGCGCCTCGAACCGCAGCGGATCGACCTGGAGTTCATCCGGTTTCTGGGCACCCACGGCGTCCCGTTTGGCATCGCCTTTACCAAGGCCGACAAGCTGTCGCAGGCACAGCTGAACCGAAATATCGCCACCTACAAAGAACGTCTGAGCGAGGAGTGGGAAGAGCTGCCCAGGCTGTTCGTCACCTCGTCGGAGAAGGGCAGGGGACGGGACGAAATTCTGGATTTTATCGAAAAATGTGTAGCCGGGAGCTAAAAAAAGAGTACCTTTGCCGCGAATCGGAAACAACTTTACACCTCACATTTTATCCGCATCGCACACGATCATGAGCGAATCCTCCAAAATCAAATTCTTCACTTGCCGGAACTCGCGTTATCTGGCCGAAAAAATCGCGAAACACTACGGTTCGGAACTGGGCAACTCCATCGTGCTGGAGTTCAGCGACGGCGAATTTCAGCCGGCCTATGACGAAAGCATCCGCGGATGCACCGTTTTCGTCATCTGCTCGACCTTTCCGCCGGCGGACAATATGATGGAGCTGCTGCTGATGGTGGACGCCGCCAAACGGGCTTCGGCAAAGCGGGTGGTGGCCATTATGCCTTACTTCGGATGGGCGCGTCAGGATCGGAAAGACCGTCCGCGGGTCTCGATCGGGGCCAAGCTGGTGGCCAACCTGCTGCATGCGGCGGGGGTCGACCGGATCATGACGATGGACTTGCACGCCGATCAGATTCAGGGCTTCTTCGATGTGCCGGTGGATCACCTGTATGCCAGCGGGGTCTTCGTGCCGTATATCAAGAGCCTCTGCATCGAAAATCTGACGGTGGCTACGCCGGATATCGGGGGATCGAAGCGGGCGAATGCCTATGCCCAATACCTGGGCGCTCCGATGGTCATCTGTCACAAACACCGGTCGAAACCGAACGTGGTGAGCGAAATGACGGCGATCGGCGAGGTGAAGGGACGGAACGTCATCCTGTTCGACGACATGATCGACACCGCCGGAACGATCACCAAGGCGGCGGACATGATGAAAAATATGGGCGCTCTTTCGGTGCGGGCGGTGGTGACTCATCCGGTGCTCTCGGGGCCGGCATACGAACGGATCGCGGAAAGTGCGCTGGATGAGATTATTACGACGGACACTATTCCGCTGAAAGAGGGAAAAGATATCTCGAAGTTCAAGGTTTTGACGGTGGCGGATATCTTTGCCGACGTGGTGGAACGGGTCTACAACTACAAGGAAATCAGCTCGATGTTTATTTTCTAAGCATCCGGGCTTGTATATATACGTTGGTTTTAATTGTGCTGTACGCTGGAGAGAACTGTTCTTTTTGTTCACAAAAAGAACCAAAAAAACTTTAGAGGATGCTAACGCATCCTAAAGCTGCCGGCGGCCCAACTCTCGG
>NZ_CAJTMN010000153.1 GCF_910577125.1 uncultured Rikenella sp. | reverse complement strand
CTGCGGAGCCTAAGGAGTAGCGTAGCTATCTAAAAGTTCTTTGCGCCGCTTTCTTACAAGAAAGCGGCAGTTCCATGCGGGTAGACACAGATAAGCGAAAGATTACAGACAAAAATAGGGATAAAATGGGGAAGTACAGCGAGAAATTTTTCGTAGACATTGACTTTCATCGTCTTATGCGCCAGCGAATTACCCGGATACTGCTGGTGTGCAGCTCCTACGACCAGTTCACCCTCGAAGAAGACGGCCATATCGACGCCCAGATCGTTCGGGAGTACAGCGACCTGAACCTCAGCAACCCACCCGCCTTTATCCGCGTGAGCTCCGGGCTCGAAGCCCTGGAGAAATTACGGAGCGACGCCCCCTTCGACCTCATCATCACCATGTTCAACATCGGCGAGATGGACGTTTTCACCCTATCGCGGAAAGTGAAAGAACTGCACCCCGGGCTCCCGTTCATTCTGATGAGCTCCTTCTCGCGCGAAGTCGCCCGGCGCGTGATGGAAGCCGACACCTCCGCCATCGACTACATGTTCAGCTGGCAGGGCAACGCCGACCTGATCCTCGCCATCATCAAGATGCTCGAAGACCGGATGAACGCCCGCGAAGACATCCTCGGGATCGGCGTGCAGGCCATTCTGCTCGTCGAAGACAACGTCCGGTTCTACTCCGCCTACCTGCCCGACCTCTACCGCACCGTCATCCGGCAGACCAACGAATTCGTCCGCGAAGCCCTCAACGAGCAGCAGCGGATACTCCGCAAACGCGCCCGTCCCAAAATTCTCTTCGCCCGATCGTACGACGAAGCCCTCGAACACTACGAACGCTACAAAGACAACCTGCTGGGGATCATCTCCGACGTCTCGTTCCGTCGCAGCGACGACCGCCCCGAGCCCGATCCGCACGCCGGCGTCGAGCTCTGCCGGCTGGTGCTCGCCGACCGGCCCACGATGCCCGTGGTGCTGCAATCCACCAGCCTCGAACACCGGCGCGACGCCGCCGAGTTGGGGGCCGACTTCATCTACAAACGCTCGCCCGAGCTGCTCGACGAGCTGGCCGACTTCATCAACCGCCGGATGGCCTTCGGCGACTTCGTCTTCTACGACCCGATGACCGGCGGCGAGATCGCCCGCGTCCGCGACCTCGGCGAGATGCAGACCGCGATAGAACGGATTCCGGCCGACGTGATGACCTACTACACGGCCCAGAACATGCTCTCGAAGTGGCTCTACGCCCGGGGGATCTTCTCGCTGGCCCACATGCTGCGGGCGATGACCAACAGCATGTTCGAGACACCGGACGAGATGCGCGAGTTCATCCTGCGGGCCATCAAAGGCTACCGCCGGCAGATGGGCCAGGGGGTCGTGGCGGAGTTCGACCCGGCCACCTACAACCAGTTCATCAGCTTCGCCCGCAGCGGCAACGGATCGCTGGGCGGCAAGGCCCGCGGGCTGGCCTTTATCGGCAACATGCTGGAGGAGTACAAGCTCTACGACAAGTGGGAGGGGGTGCGGGTGACCATTCCGCGGACGCTGGTGCTGGCCACCGACCATTTCGACCGCTTTATCCGCGAGAACGGGCTGCAGTCCCTGCAGGGGGCGGATCTGGACGATGCGGACATCCTTTCGGAGTTCGCCGGCTCGCGGCTGCCGGACAAGGTGGTCGAAGACCTGCGGGTCTTCCTGCGGAACGTGAAGCGGCCGCTGGCCGTGCGGTCGAGCTCCAAGCTGGAAGACTCTCATTTCCAGCCTTTCGCCGGAATCTACTCCACCTACATGGTGCCCCGGGTGGACAACGAGGATCAGATGATCCGGATGCTGGGCAAGGCGATCAAAGGGGTCTACGCCTCGGTCTACTACCGGGCGAGCCGGGCCTACATCGAGGCGAGCTCGAACAGTCTGGCCGACGAGAAGATGGCGGTGGTGATTCAGGAGATCTGCGGCACGGAGGACGGGGGGTACTACTTCCCGACCTTGTCAGGGGTGGCGCGGTCGCTGAACTTCTACCCGATCGGCGACGAACGGCCGGAGGACGGGATCGCCAACATCGCGCTGGGGCTGGGCAAACTGGTGGTCGAGGGTGGGATTACGCTACGTTTCTCGCCGGCCTATCCGAAGCGGGTGCTGCAGCTCTCGACGACGGAGATGATGCTGCGCGACACGCAGCGGGTGATGTACGCCCTGTCGCTCGATCCGTCGCGGCTGCGGACTTCGACGGACGACGCGGTGAACCTGGTGCGGTTCGAGATTCCGAAGGCGGCCGGGTTCCGGAATATGAAGTATGTGGCGTCGACGTGGGACGCGCTGAACCAGTCGGTGAGCGACTCGCCGAACGAGCCGGGACGCAAGCTGATCACCTTCGCGCATATTCTGAAGTACGACACGTTCCCGCTGGCGGAGATTCTGCGGGAACTGCTGCGGATCGGGGCGGAGGAGATGAAGTCGCCGGTCGAGATCGAGTTCGCGGTCAATATGGACGTGCCATACGGGAACGAGAAGATATTCAATTTTCTGCAAATCCGCCCGATCGCCGAAGCGACGCAGCGCGACCGTCTGGACTGGTCGTCGCCGGAGGCCCGGCCGGAGGGGGCGATCCTCTATGCCGAGTCCGCTTTGGGACTTGGCCGGATCGAGGGGCTGCGGGATATTATTTACGTGAAAACGGGGGCTTTCGAGCGGTCGGAGACGCCGCAGATGGCGGAGGAGATCGACGCGCTGAACACGGCGATGAAGCGCGAGGGGGTGAACTATGTGCTGGTGGGCCCCGGTCGCTGGGGGTCGAGCGACCCGTGGTTAGGGATTCCGGTGAAATGGCCCCAGATTTCAGAGGCGCGGGTCATTGCGGAGTGCGGGCTGGAGGATTTCCGGGTCGATCCGTCGCAGGGTACGCACTTTTTCCAGAACCTGACGTCGTTCGGGGTCGGGTACCTGACGCTGAATCCGGCGATCGGAGACGGAATCTTCGACTCTGCCTGGCTGGACAGCCTGCCGGCGGTGACGGAAACGGCGCATTTTCGGCGGGTGAGGGTTCCGGACGAGCTGTTTGTCTTCATAGACGGGTGCAACAGCCGGGGTATCGTGCGCCTCTAAGCAGGGTTCAGACTTTTCGGCCCCCCGCCCCGGGCTACCGTTTCAGCGCCTCAGGCCACGATGAGCTATTAGGCGATCCGATGGCCGGTGGCCGTAACGGGTATAGCTGGTCGTCGTCGGTCAGTGGCACTCATGGCATGGACTTGGACTTCTACGCGATAGCACTCTGCCCCGACTACGCAACCAACCGTGCCTACGGTCTTCAGTTGCGTTGCCTCTCGGAATAAACAGAGCAGACACGGCCAATTGCCCACCGCGGGGCCCCACAGGGGCTTTTACTAGGGTTATCACTGGCTTATTTAAGCGGGGCCCGCTCGGCCCGGGGGCAGTCGAAGCTCGATAGTCGCCCGCCCGCTAAAGAGGGCATATTCTGCCGATTGGCGGCGAGCCAATTCGGCAAGAATTGCCGCGGGCGACTCAAATTGGGGTAGACACGGCCGGCCTTCGAGTGCCGAGCGGCACCGCACCGACGCCTTAAAAGGGGAATCGTCAAAATGTGCTGGCACGTTTTGCCTGGATTTCCCAAGGCGCGCGAAAAACGGCTGCAATCCTGCGGTTCGAAGAGCCGCGCTCCGAGATGGGCACCACTTGCAGCCTACTTCACCTCAATACGGGCCGGGCG
>NZ_CAJTMN010000152.1 GCF_910577125.1 uncultured Rikenella sp. | reverse complement strand
AGTTTTGATGATTTCCCTTTTAAGGCGTGGCGCGCGGGCTTGTTAATGCGTTTTTGAGTCGCCCGCGGCCATTCTTGCCGGATTGGCTCACCGCCAATCGGCAGAATATGCCCTTTGTGGCGGGCGGGCGACTTTCGGGCTTTGCCCCGGACGGAACTGCCCTCGGGCCGGGCAGGCCCCACGTCCCGTGGACGGGAAATGCTTCGCATTTCTGCGGCTGTGTCGGTAAAATGGGATAGAGGCTACCTGTTAGGGTAGACCCGGCCATTTGTGAGTGCGACACGCACCGTTTCTTCCGAGAGGCAACGCAACTGAAAACCACCGGCACGGTCATAAGGATTGCTGGGCTGAACCGCATCCTTCACGAAACGCAAATAGACGCCGTTCGTCCCATTGGCCGAAGCAGACCATACTGTGCCCTCGTCGCCGACGCTGAACTGCACGCCCGAGGGATAGCAGCGGAAGCCCGGGGCGGCGACACACCGACTGAAAAACGAAAAAAAGACCTGTTTTACGAACGAAATCGATGGGAAAGTCCCGACGGACATACGATTTGCGCATCGCCCTGATCGGCTTGCTGCTCCTCAGCGTCTTCCCCGCTCGGGGACAGTACGGCAGCGGCACCGTGATCCGCTATCCCGTGGACAACAGCTCCAGCAACTCCTCCGGCCTGCTGCCCAGCCAGATGATCGAGCGCGACACCATCGATAAAGCCAGACGGCCCAAGAAACCCCTCGAATCGTTCTATTTCGACGACTCCACCCGCAAACAGCGCATCTTCGCCTGGACCGTCTCCCTCGACAACAACGATGTCACCCTGAGGGACCTGGACACCACCCTCGCCGACTTCCATATCGATTATCCCTTTATGCGCCAGGGCGTCGGAAGCGCTTCGCTCGGGAACCTCGGCGGCGCAAGCATTCCCCTCGACTACTTCCAGCGGCCCCAGTTCCGCAACTTCTCTTTCGTACAGGCGTGGGCACCCTACCTGATGACACCGGAACAGGTGCTCTTCTATAACGCCAAGATGCCCTACACCAATATCTCCTACCAGATGTCCGGCGAACGGTCGAAAGAAGAACAAATCTTCCACGCCGTCATCTCGCAGAACATTTCGCCCTCCAGCTCCATCAACCTCGAATACAACTCCGACGGGATGCGCGGGCAGTACGAGCGGCAAAAGGCACTCGACCGATATTTCGCCGCCAACTTCGCCCACACCGGGAAACGGTACGCCATCCACGGCGGATACATCTATAACGTCGGCGATATTCAGGAGAACGGCGGGATTCAGGACATGCGCGACGTGATGGACACCGTCTACGACATGACCGAGAACATTCCCGTGCGGCTCGACGGACAGGCCGACGCCCGAAATCAATACAAAGGGCATACGTTCTACTGGACACAGTCGTTTGCCATCCCCCTGCGCCGGCAGCGCGTTTCTGACGACCTGACCCTGTCCGGGATACCGACCATTTATGTCGGTCAGTCCTTCCAGTATACCACCTTCCGCAAAGTCTATTCCGATGCCGTCAAAGCCTCGGACGGCGATCCCGGCGACGGCGGAGAGGGAGACGAACCGGCCGTGCCGCCGTTCTACGACCACTTTTACGTCAGCCCCGACGGAACCTACGACTCCGTGCGGCAGGCCATGACCGACGTCAAACTCTTCATGCAGCTCCAGCCCTACAACCGGAACGGCGTGCTCGGCCTTGTGACCGCCGGAGTGGGAAACGGGTTCAACCGATACTATTACGACGTGCCGGAGCCCTATCGCGGGACTTACGGCAACGGAGGAAAACAGGGTAAAAATTCGATCTACGTCTACGGAGGATTGGAGGGTGCCGTCAGCCGCTACCTGCGCTGGTCGGCCGACGCCAAACTCCACCTGATCGGGTACCGAAGCGGCGATTTCCATGTGGGCGGCAAGTTGTCGCTCGCGGCTTATGTCCGCGAAAAACCGCTGAAATTGGACGCCTCGGTGCGCTTCTCGCTGCGCGAGCCGGACTTCTGGCAGCAGAACTACTTCTCGAACCACTACGCGTGGCTCAACCACTTCTCCAAAGAGAAGACTACGCTCATCACCGCCGCATTCACCGTGCCCGACTACGGAATCGAAGTCGGAGGAAGCTACGCCCTGACCAAAGACAAAGTCTACTACGGGCCGAACGTCGTTCCTCAGCAGCACACCGGAATGCTCAACGTGATGGGGCTTTATCTGCGCAAGGATTTCCGCATCGGCGGACTTCACTTGAATCACAGGGTGCTCATGCAATGGAGTTCCGACCAGACGGTCGCTCCGGTGCCTCTGCTCAGCGCATCGTTATCCTACTTTTTCGGCTTCGACATCGTCCGGAACGTGCTCCACATGCAGATCGGCGTCGACGGACGGTATAATACCGAGTATTATGCCTACGCCTACGATCCGGCCATCGGACAGTTCTATACCCAGGATCGGGTCAAATTGGGGAACTACCCCTCGTTGGACGCCTTCATCACCGCGAAGTGGAAACGGCTGAGGCTGCGGCTCAAACTCCAGCACTGGAACTGCAACCTGTTCGGTGACAACCGCTACTTCGAAGTAGTCGATTATCCCCAGAACCGGATGATGTTCAAGATCGGACTCTCGTGGTCGTTCTACGACTAACGCGGCTCGCATTGGCATGAGAATTGCTCTCCCGACCTAAAAAACGAGGGATGAATCTCAAAAAAATAGGACTTGTTTCTGCATTTCTGCTTGCATCCGATCTGACCTTTGTCGGATGCTCCGGCACCCGTCAGGTGATTGCCTCGGTAGCTCCTACCGCCGAACAGGTGGAGATCGCCAGCCGGGGACAGATATCGCCTTACGACCCCCTGCTGAGGCAGGCCGCCGAAGAGGCCGGGATGGACTGGCGCTTTCTGGCCGCCATCGCCTGTCAGGAATCGCGCTTCGACCCCCACGCCAGATCTCATCGCGGAGCCTTGGGCCTCATGCAGGTGATGGAGAGCGTCGCCACCGACTTCGGCGTCCCGGCCGAACAGCTCATCGACCCGAAAGTCAATATCTCGATGGCCGTGCGGCTGATCCAACGGATCGAAAACACCTTGCGGTTCGGGAACCGGACTTCGGAAGACGACCGGCTGCGGATCATTCTGGCCTGCTACAACGCCGGGATGGGGCACATCAGCGACGCCCGTCGGCTGGCCGTGAAACACGGCGTGAACCACAACTCCTGGAGCCGGCTCAGCGAATATGTATCCATCAAAGGATCACCGGAATGGGTGGACGACGAAGCCGTCCGGAGCGGCGCTTTCGACGGTACCGAAACCCTCCGGTTCGTGGACAAAGTGATGGCCCGATATGCCGAATACTGCGAAAAATATATCTGACGGATATTGCGACGTCGAAAAAAGACGTATATTTGCATTCGGAATGTGCTGCCGGTCGGCCCTTTGCCGCGGAAGACATCCGGTGAAAACAGCATGAAACTGAAATTCGGACATAGCAGAACGGAGGGTTTTTATTCGCCCTTTTAT
Source organism: uncultured Rikenella sp. (assembly GCF_910577125.1). Taxonomy (GTDB): domain Bacteria; phylum Bacteroidota; class Bacteroidia; order Bacteroidales; family Rikenellaceae; genus Rikenella. The sequence continues at coordinate 204 of NZ_CAJTMN010000152.1, read as the reverse complement.
TATTACCGCCGCCGGTTTTTCGGAGAGGGGTCTGCGTCTTCTGTGTCCTTGTAAAACGATTGCTTACCATTTACGCAATATTTGCTAACCAAAGACCCGGCCTCTTCCCTGAAGAGCCGGGCTTTTTGATTTTTAACCGTTCGTTTATTCGTGTCTACCCGCAGGGAACTGCCGCTTTTTGGAAAAAGCGGCACCAAAAACTTT
>NZ_CAJTMN010000151.1 GCF_910577125.1 uncultured Rikenella sp. | reverse complement strand
GCGGCACCAAAAACTTTTAGATAGCTACGCTACTCCTCAGGCTCCGCAGTCCTCATTCTCTGCGATTGCTTTTGGGTCGGGGCAACGGCGCGCTTAATGAGAGCTAAACCCTATGCGCGCCGTTGCTCCCGGCCCAAAGAAGTGTCCGAGGGTTGGGCCGCCGGCAGCTTTAGGATGCGAAGCATCCTCTAAAGTTTTTTTGGTTCTTTTTGTTCACAAAAAGAACAGTACCCTCCCGATAAGGCGCAAATCAACGAACATTTAAAGACCAGAGACATGGAGCCCATGCGTGTAGCGATACAAGGGTATGAGGGATGCTTCCACCATATAGCCGCCGAAGGATATTTTGGCGAGGAGATTCGGATCGTTCCCTGCGCCACCTTTCGAGGTGTGGTGAAAGCCTTGGAAGAGGCGAGCGCCGACGCCGCCCTGATGGCCATCGAGAACTCGATCGCCGGGAGCATTCTGCCTAATTACGGGCTGTTGCAGGATCGCCGGTTGTGCGTAGTCGGAGAGGTTTATTTGCAGATCCGCCAGAACCTGCTCGTGCTGCCCGACGTCGAGCTGAGCGAGATTCGGGAAGTGTGGTCCCATCCGATGGCCCTGTTGCAGTGCGCCGATTATCTGGACGACAAAGGGTGGCGGCTCGTCGAGACCGAAGACACCGCCCTTTCGGCACGCGAGGTCGCCGAGCAGCGCGTGCGACATGCCGCCGCGATTGCCGGCGAGTTGCCCGCCCGGCTGTTCGGACTGAAAGTCATCGCCCCCGAGATCAATACCATCAAGAACAACCACACTCGGTTTATGGTTTTGCGTCGGAGCGCCGACTGCCCGGCCGACGAGAGCGGCGGCGAACGCATCAACAAAGCCTCCCTCTATTTTCAGGTCGGCCACCGGAAAGGGACGCTCGCCAGCGTGCTCAACACCATGGAACGGTACAACATCAATATGACCAAACTGCAATCGTATCCTGTGCCCAGCGACCCCTTCCACTATCTTTTCCACCTCGACATGGAGTTCGAAGACGTATGGGAATACCGGGAGGCAGTGGCCCACATGCGTTCCGTGAGCGACGGGCTGACCGTCTACGGCGAATATACACGCGGGATACATATTTAGAGAGTTCAAGTTCAGACCGATATGACGAACATAGCGATCGCCGACCGGCTCGGCGAAGTCAAAGAGTACTACTTTTCCAAGAAACTGGCCCAGATCGACGAGATGCGGCGGGCCGGCTTCCAGGTGATTAATCTCGGCATCGGGAGTCCCGATCTGCCGCCCCATCCGTCGGTCGTCGAGGCCTTGTACCGCGGGGCTCAGGATGCGCATACCCACGGATATGCCAATTATAAGGGCGAGCGCGTGCTGCTCGAAGCCATCGCCGGGTGGTACGACCGGAAGTACGGCGTGACCTTGGATCCGATGCGCGAAGTGCTGACCCTGTACGGTTCGAAAGAGGGGTTGACCTACCTGTGCCAGACCTTCGTCAATCCCGGCGACCGGGTGCTGGTGCCGAATCCCGGCTATCCGGCCTATGCCGCCGCCGTCCGGTTGGCGGGCGGGGTGGTCGACAATTACCTCTTGACCGAAGCGAACGGCTGGCTGCCCGATTTCGATGAGTTGGAACGGCGCGACCTGTCGGGCGTGAAGTTGATGTTCCTCAACTATCCGCACATGCCCACCGGGACGGCACCGACAGCGGGGCTTTTCGAACGTTTCGTCGATTTCGCCCGGCGGCATGATATCCTGTTGGTGCACGACAACCCGTACAGCTTTATCCGTAACGACGCCCCGCAGAGCCTGATGGCGGTGCCGGGAGCGCGGGAGGTGGCTGTCGAGCTCAACTCGCTGAGCAAGAGCCAGAACATGGCCGGCTGGCGCGTGGGGATGATGGTGGGACGCGAGGATGTGCTGTCGGCCGTGCTGCGGTGCAAGAGTAATCTGAATAACGCCATGTTCGTGCCGATGCAGCAGGCGGCGGCCGTGGCGTTGGAGCTGGGCGACGAGTGGTATGCGCAGATCAACGCGACTTATCGGGAGCGGGAAAAGTGGGCCGTGCGGATTTTGGAAGATCTGGGTTGCATCGTGCGGTCCGGACAAGTGGGGCTTTTCGAGTGGGGGCGCCTGCCGGAGGCGGCTTTGACGGCCGGGACGGATTGTTACGGCTTTATCGACCGGATTTTGGAAGAAAACCAGGTTTTCCTGACTCCCGGCGGCATTTTCGGCAGTGAAGGGGAACGGTACGTGCGGGTGTCGTTGTGTGCCGACGAAGCGACTTTGCAGGAGGCCTGGGAAAGGCTGTTTAAGTAGATCTAACGGGATGAAAACGAGATGATTGCAACGATAATCGGGCTGGGGCTGATCGGCGGGTCGTTCGCCCTGGCGTTGAAAGATCAGGGACTCGCCGACCGGGTGATCGGTGTGGATCGCGATCCGGCCCACGCGACCAAGGCGCTGGAACTCGGGCTGGTGGACGAGCTGCTGCCGCTCGAAGCGGCCGTCGATGCTTCGGATTTGGTCGTGCTGGCGATTCCGGTGAATGCCATTCCGCTGCTGGCTATCAAGATACTCAATCGAGTGGATCGGCAGGTCGTGATGGACATGGGTTCTACGAAAGAGGAGCTTTGCGAGGTCATTGCTCAGCATGCCCGGCGCGGGCGGTTCGTGGCGACCCATCCGATGTGGGGGACGGAGTATTCGGGGCCGGAAGCGGCAGTGCGGGGAGCTTTTACGGGGCGTTCGGTGGTGATCTGTCAGGGTGACAAGAGCGACCCCGATGCGTTGGCCCGGGTCGAGGAGATATACGGTCGGATCGGGATGCCGATTTTGAAAATGGAACCGGAGGAGCACGATCTCCATGCGGCGTATGTCAGCCATATTTCGCAGGTTACGTCTTATGCTCTGGCGCTGACGGTGTTGGAGAAGGAGCGCGAGGAGGAGGCGATCTTCGCTCTGGCGGGCGGAGGGTTCGAGAGCACGGTTCGGCTGGCGAAGAGTTCGGGTGAGATGTGGATTCCGATCCTGTTGAAAAACAAGTACAACGTATTGGACGTCCTTCGGGAGCACATCCACCAGCTTCAGATCATGCGGCACATGATCGAGCGGGATGATGTCGAAGGGTTACAGTCGGCGATCCGGAAGGCGAACTCCATCCGTCGGATTATCCATTAGGGGTTGTGGTTCGGGTCGCGTCTGCCAAAGAGTTGGGTAGAGGCTACTAATTGCCCACCGCGGGCACGCGGGGCCCGGCCGGCCCGAGGCCAGTTTCAGGCGGGGCAAAGCTCGACCGCGCGCGATCGATGAAGTAGGAAATCATTCAAAGCGTCTTGCGCTTTGAATAAGATTTCCGCCAGCGCGCGGAAAAAGGCGGCGGAGCGGAGCCGCGCCGAGGACGAATGGCAGAGAATCGGGTCAAGTTTTTTCGGTTCGCAGAACCGCGCGGGCCGGACGCCTCCCCCCGGGAGGCCCGCGACACGCCGCTCCCGTGTCAAGAATTGCGGTCACTCCCGGGCGCCCGACCCACAGGGTAGAGGCTGCCGCAGCGAAACATAGTTTCGCTCGTCCACGGGACGTGGGGCCCGGCCTGCCCGAGGCCAGTCGAAGTTCGATCGCGCGCCGCCGCCTAAAGAAGCGATTCAACTCTTTCGGCGGTAAGCCGAAAGAGAATGAATCGCCCCGGCGCGCGAACAGGGAACGGGGTGCGGCAAACCAGTAAGCGATACGCAGTATCGCTCCGTCCCGCCGGG
>NZ_CAJTMN010000150.1 GCF_910577125.1 uncultured Rikenella sp. | reverse complement strand
CTAAAGTTTTTCTGGTTCTCTTTGTTCACAAAGAGAACAGTACCCTCCAACCCAAGGAAATATACAGAAACATCGGTCGTTTACCGTCGGCAGAGGGCGCGGAAGTCGCAGAACTCGCACGTGCGGTGATGCTCCGTTTGAGAGAACGGCACCGAAGCGTCGAACAGCGAAGCGAAAAGCTCCTCCAAGCCTTGCAACAGCTTTTGGCGGAGCTCCTCGTCCAACGCCCCGATCTCGACGACGGCACCCTCCTCGTCCTTGCAGACCGGCACCGGCGAGAAATCCGCCGTTCCCATCTTTCGGGCCACATAGAGCTCCGGCCGTACCTGTGCCTCCGGCCGCATCCCGTTCAGAATCAGTCCGTAGAGCAGCGTTTGCAGCACCGCCCCGTTGTGCGCCTCGTAGCGCAGCTCGCCCGTGCGCGTGTTGACCGCCTCGTTCGAGAAGAGGCTCTCCGGCAAGAGAAATTCCGGCGTATCCCCCCCGCTTTTGTAGTCCACGATCCGCAGCGCGCCGCTCGCCATCCGGTCGATCCGGTCCGCCACCCCCGCCAGCACCACCTTCCGCCCGCCGAGACGGAACGTGTGTTTGATGCGCTGTTCGAGCGCCACCACCGTGAACGGTTCCGCCTGCGGCCGCGCATCGTAGCGAAGGATGTGCTCCACGTACCGCGCCACCGAGTCGCGGTGCAGCTGCATCCGCCCGCTGAGGGTCACCTCCCGTCCCCGAGCCCCCATCACCTCCGCCATCGCCTCTTCCGTCGCCCGCACCACCCCCTCCCGGTCGAGCCCCGCCACCGCCCGTGCCGCATCCGGCTGCTTCAGGAGCGGCGTGTAGAGCGCCTCCAGCGCCCGGTGCAGCGTATTCCCCACGTCCAGGTGCGACGCCTCCTCCTCCAGCTCCTCCGGCGTTTCGAGCCGTTCGATGTCCGCGAAGTAGAACTTCAGCGGGCAGTCGATGTAGCGGTTGAGCTTCGACGGATAGAACGCCATCTCCTCCAGTCGTTGCAGCACCTCCGGCGACTTTTCGACCCGGATCGGTTCGACCGGCCGGTAGTCGATCCGCAGGTTGATGTTCGACCGTTCCACCCGGTGCGGCGACTCGTACTCCAGCTGGTAGACATAGCGGCTCTGCTCGCCCGTGCAGCGTTCGTCGGCCGCCGAGCTGTACATCATCGTGAGCCGTCGGCACCGCGCGATCAGGCGGTAGAAGTAGTAGGCGTACATCGCCTCGTGATCCTGCGGCGTGGGGAGTCCGAAAGCCTGCCGCAGGTTGAACGGGATATAGGAACTCCCCTCGCGATTTCCCGGAAAAGTGTCATCCGTGAGCGAGAGGAGGATGACGTTCTTGAAATCGAGGTTCCGCGTCTCGAGAATCCCCATGATCTGCAGGCCGCTCAGCGGTTCCCCTTCGTACGGTACGCGGCTCTGGGCCAGCGACTGCCGCAGCAGCGAGTGGTAGATGCCCGCCGGCAGCTCGATGCCGCAGTCCCGTATCGTCGCCCCGAGCCTCGCCACGTGGTCGAGGATCGTGAAGATGAACTCCTTGCGCTCGCGGGCCTCCTCGGTGTCGGACTCCACGGCTCCGAAGCCCGAGAGGATCTCCTCGATGTAGGCCTGCATCTCCTCGACCCCCGTCACCGGCCGGAAGATTTGCTCCAGCAGCCTGCGGCCGGCGAAAAAGGCCGGCTCGATCCAGATCATCTGCCCTTCGCGAATCGCTTTCAGAGCCTCTTGTGCTGCCCGTCCGCACCGTTCGGCGACGTACGGGTGGTTCAGGATGCCCGACACGTCGGTGTGCGAGAAGAACCCCTCGCGCGCATGCCGCTGGAGCGACAGAAGCCGCTCCAGCAGCATATAAGGCACGGTGCCGGACAGCGGGTAGCCCATCGTGACGTTCAGACTCGTGATCTCCGGCGGAATCGAGTGCAGCACGGGAAGCAGCAACGATTCGTCGGTCAGCACGATGGCGGTCTCCTTGTCGACATAGCCCTGTTTGTCATAGATTCGCTTCAGTTCGTGGTACAAGGCCTTGCATTGCAAAACGTCGGAAGGGGTCGAGATGACTTCGATGCGTTTGGGCTGCACGAAGTTGTCCCGCTCGAACTCCGGGGCGTCGTCGCCGAAGCGGGCCACGTCGCGACGGATGAACCGCCCGGCCTCCTGACTCTCCGAGCGGTAGAAGTAGTTGTCGTAGTCCCAGTAGAATTGCCCGGCCCCGATCTCGCGGAGGTAGTCGAACAGTCGTTTCTCGCAGTCGTTCAGGGCGTTGAAGCCGACGAAACAGAAGGTTTTCCCGGCGAACCGCTCGTCGGTGACGGCCCCCGTCTCCGAGACCCGGAGGCTGTCGGCCACGTCGCGGTAGATCATGCCGCTGTAGCCGATCCCCAGCTCGCGCAGCCGCGCCTTGTAGCGGGTGTAGATGTCGGACAGCGATCGCCAGATCTTCAGAAACTGCCGCTGTTCGTCGGACTGCACCGCCTGCCGGTCGAGCGAGCTCCAGAAGTTCCGCACGAGGGTCATGGCTTCGTCGTTCCCGGCGAAGAGGCCGCCGAACCGCGCTTCGATGTCGCGCAGGTCGCTCACGTTGGCATACAGTGCCTGGGCGTCGATGCCGTATTTGTCGATGGTGTCGAAGTCGGCGAGGAGCATCTCGCCCCACCGGAAGAAGCGGTCGAAGGGTTCGTCGTGGTAGTCGCGGTAGACGGGGTAGAGCTCGGCGACGAGTCGCAGCCTCTCGCCGATAGCGAGCGGCGAGAGGCTCCGTACGAGGTCGTCCATCGAGAGGTAGCGGGGCTGCCACATGGGCCGCCCGTCGCTCAGCGCGAGCAGGGCTTCGTTGAAGAAGAGCCGGGCGCGTTTGCCGGGAAAGACGATGTGCAGGTCGGAGATGCCGGTGCCGTAGGCGGAGTAGAGGTGCCGGGCGACTTCGTCGAGGAATTTTTTCATGACGGGGGAGCGGACAAAAAGGAAGGGGTCAGATTTCGAACCAGTCGCCGCGGCACCGGAGCACCTGTTCGATCATGTCGCGCACGCATCCGTATCCGCCCCGGAAGCCGGAGACGTAGTGTACGATGCTTTTCACGGCTTCGGCGGCGTCGGCCGGTGCGGCGGCGATCCGCACGAGGCGCATGGGGGCGATGTCGGGATAGTCGTCGCCCATGTAGAGCATCTGGTCGAGCGGTACGCCGCATTGTTCGGAAAAGTCGCGCAGGGCTTCGACTTTGGTCTCCTGTCCGGTGTAGATGTGCCGGATGCCGAGTCCCTCCATCCGCCGGCGGAGCTGGTCGCCTTTGCCGCCGGAGATGATGGCGATGGGGTAGCCTTTTTTCAGGGCCTGCACGACGGCGAGTCCGTCGCGCATGTGGTATTCGCGCAGGAATTCGCCGTCAGGGGTGAGCAGGATGCGTCCGTCGGTGAAGACGCCGTCCACGTCGAAGACGAAGGCGCGGATGTGTGCTATTTCTTCTTTGAAGTTTTGCATACGGGTTATTGTGTGTGGCGGTTCGGACGGGGGGCACGTTTCATAGCGTGTGGCGGCGTCCGTAGCTTGCGTCTTGCGGCGCGTGAGGCGCGCGGTCAGAGAGTGGGGTAGAGGCTGCCGCAGCGATGCGTGAGCATCGCCCGTCCACGGGACGTGGGGCCTGCGCGGCCTGAGCGCAGTTCCAGCCGGCTCAAAGCTCGACCGCGCGCCGCCGCCTAAAGAGGCGATTCAACTGTTTCGGCGCGAGCCGAAACAGAATGAATCACCCCGGCGCGCGAACAAGAATAATGCAAAAAAACGTCGCCCGCCCGCCAAAAGAGGGATTTCGCTCGTTTTGCGGCGAGCAAAATCGAGATGAAATCCCAGCGGGCGACGGTTGAAAAGCCCCGCGCGCCACGCCTTAGGAGGGAAATCGTTCAAACACGCAGTCGTGTTTGAACAAGATTCCCGCCAGCGTGCGGTTGCGGCGGAGCGACAGCGGAGCCGCAGTGAGGCGGACACGGGGCTATGCTTTGGGCTGAATAGTT
>NZ_CAJTMN010000149.1 GCF_910577125.1 uncultured Rikenella sp. | reverse complement strand
GGAAATCGTCAAAACTCGCTTGCGTGTTTTGACTGGATTTCCCAAGGCGCGCGAAAAAAAGCAAACCCCGCCCCGGGCTTTCGCGACTATGGCCGTATCGGCGTTGAAGGAGCCCTACATAGCGTCGGCAATTACGGATTCAGCTGGTCTTCCACCACGAACAGCACTTACGGTTCAGACTTACATTTTTACACACCGTACCTCGACCCCAGCCGTATGACGTATCGCGTCCACGGTCTTCAGTTGCGTTGCCTCTCGGAATAAACGGAAGACGACACCCTGCGGTTCGAAAAGCCGCCCAAGCAGAAAATCCATCGCGGTGCGGCGCCAGCGGAGGGTGCAACGAGCTCCGTCGAGTTGCAGCCCGCCGCCGGGGGTGGCGACGGACTGCGCGCCCCAAAGGGTCGCACCAGCTAAGAACAAAGCACAGCCAACAGCTCCGCCACATTCGGTCTGTTTCCCATCCCCCCGAAGCCGCTACGCGGCTTGGGCGACATGGCCGGCAACCTAAAGGTCGCAAGAGTTCAATCTAACTTACAGCCCCAAGCTCGGCCCATTCGTCCTCGGCGCGCCTCCCCCGCGCCGCTATCGCGTCGCTGCGCCCGAGGACGGCGATTCCGTAGGAATCGCGCTACTCGCTTTCAGCCCAAAGCCCGGGTAATAGCTCCGTCCAGCGCGACGCGAAAACCGCAAACGGTTTTCGCGCCCGAAGAACAGTCGCATCCCAAAGCACCGCCCCGTGTCCGCCTCACTGCGGCTCCGCTATCGCTCCGCCGCGCTTCGCGCGCCTGGCGATTCATTCTATTTCGGCTCACGCCGAAACTGTCGAATCGCCTTAAAAGGCGTCGGCGCGCGGTTGCTTGAGTAATAAAGGCCAGCCGCCGTGACGCGAACGCGTCGGCCGGCCGGGCCCCGCGTGCCCACCGTGGGCAATTACAGGATCAGCCCAACTCGTTACTCGTACACTATGCGCCTCACGCTCCGCAAGACTCAGGCGGCGACCGCCCCCCTCAAAAAGCCCGGCGAAGCCCACACCACCCAATCCCTTTTTCCCTATCTTTGCGGTACCATGAAACTCCACCGCATCACCCACTATATCAAGCCCAGTTTTTGGATTTTTCTGATCCTCGCCGCCCTGCTGTGGTACGTCACCAAACTCGGCTACCGATACACCACCGAGATCCCCCTCGCCGTCGAAGTGACCAACGACTTCTCCTCACGGCTCTGGATCGACCACCCCCGGCACACCGTGAACTGTCGCGCCGAAGGCGTCGGGAGCAAGCTCCTCGCCCATAAGCTGCGGATGTCCGACCGCCTCGTGATCCCCATGTCCCAGCTCACCCTCGTTCCCGTCTCCGGGAGCGACGAACTGTTCCGGATCGACAAGACCTCCCTGACCGGCGCCCTCGCCGCCGCCGGGAAAGAGCTCCGGATCCTCGAAATCCTCGACACCGCCCTGACCATCCGCGTCTCGCCCGTCGAGACCAGACGTCTGGCCGTCCTCAGCCGCCTCGATATCCTCCCCGCCCGGCAGCACATGCCCATCGGCCCGCCCCGGTTCTCGCCCGACTCCGTCGACGTTCGCGGCCCCCGGAGCCTGCTCGACACCCTGTCCGGCATCTACACCCGCCCCCGGCGGATCAGCGACGCCCAGGGAACCCTGACCGGCCACATCGAACTCACCCCGCCCGAAGGCACCCAACTCTCCGAACGCCAGACCGACTACCGCATCGACATCGTCCCCTACACCCAGCACACCCTCGACCTCCCCGTGCGGATCGAACACCTGGAGAAACAGACCCAGGCCATCGTCATTCCCGGCCGCGTCCGCGTCACCCTGAACGTCCCCCTGCGCGACTACGAACGCATCCGCGAAGAACAGCTCCACGCCTACGTCGACTACCGCGACGCCGTGCGCCAGCCCAGCGGCCGGAGCGAAGTCCGCCTCGACTCCCTGCCCGCCGGCACCGAGATCCTCCGCATCGAACCCCAGGACGTCGAAACCTTCTTCACCCGCCGTCCATGAGCCTCAACACCCCTCGCCTCCCCCTTCGCGTCGGCCTGACCGGCGGCATCGGCAGCGGAAAAAGCACCGTCAGCCGCCTGCTGCAACTCCTCGGCATCCCCGTCTACAACGCCGACCTCGCCGCCCGGCAGCTCATGGAGAACGACCCCTCCTTGCAGGAGGCCATCATTCACCACTTCGGCCCCGAGTCCTATATTACAGAGAATCAAGCCCAAAGGCTCAACCGTCCTTATCTCGCCAATCGGGTTTTCGGCCATCCCGAGAGACTCGCGGCCCTGAACCGGCTCGTACACCCCGCCGTCGAACGCGACTTCGAGCGCTGGGCCGCCCAGTGGGACAGCCTCCCCTCGCCGCCCCCCTACGTGGTCGAAGAAGCCGCCATCCTGATCGAATCCGGCGCCCACCGGCTGATGGATCGCATCGTCACCGTCACCGCCCCCGAACCCATTCGCCTGCAACGGATTATCCGCCGCGACCGGACCACCGCCACCGCCGCCCGCGCCCGCATCTCCGCCCAGCTGAGCGACCCCCAGCGAGCCTCCTACGCCGACTTCACCCTCACCGCCGACGACCGGCAGCTGCTGATCCCTCAGGTACTCGCCCTCCACACCGCCCTGTGCCGCGAAACCGCCGGAGAGTCCCCCGCCCGGAATTAGGAAATTTTGCTACCTTTGTTCTCTGAAACTCCCGGAGCGAGCCTCCTCGGAAATCACGCAATCAACAAGACAACAGATAGTTATATGGAACTGAAAGAGATTTTAGCCGTCTCCGGCACCCCGGGTCTCTACCGCTACGTGGCACAAGGCAAAGGCGGGATTATCGTCGAATCGCTGTCCGACGGCCGCCGGACGATGGTCGGCGGGACAACGAAAGTGAGCGCCCTGGGCGACATCGCGATCTTCACCGCCTCGGGCGAGATGCCCCTGGGCGACCTGTTCCAGACCCTCTACGACCGTCAGGGCGGCCAGGCCGTCGAAGTGACCGCAAAATCCACCCCCGACGAACTGCGCGCCTTTATGTCCTCCATCCTTCCGGACTACGACACCGAACGCGTCCACCAGTCCGACATGAAGAAGATCGCCCAGTGGTACAACCTCCTGGTCGCAGCCGGCATGACCAGTTTCAAAGCAACTGAAGCCACTGCCGAAGGCGGCGAATCGGTCTCCGAAGCTCCGAAGCCGGCCAAAACGACGAAGACCGGTACGAAAACGGCCGCCAAGAGCAGCAGCGCCACCCAGCGCACGCCGAAAGTGAGCGGTGCCAAGACCGCATCGGTCAAGAACACCACCGCCCGGAAAGCGCAATAATCTTCCGATAGCCGACCTGTTCGGCCGATCAACGACAGCGAGCCGTTTCCACCCTTGTCGGGTTGAAACGGCTCGCTTGCATTTTCCTCCTCCACACGACATCAGATAGTCCGATATTGTCTTCCCCGCCCCGGGCTTCCGCGACGCAGGCAATCATGGACGGTTAGGCGATCCGGTGTACGTCGCCAACTACGGGTGCAGCTGGGCTTCCACAGCCAGCAGTATTCACGGCATGTACTTGAGTTTCCACGTAGCGGGCCTCAATCCCAGCAACGCGAACAGCCGCGCCTACGGTCTTCAGTTGCGTTGCCTCTCGGAATAAACGGACAGTTCCCGCCCCGGGCCTCCGCTATCGTGCGGACGGCGTACAGCGTAGCGTCGGCAGCGAGGGTACGATATGGTCTTCATCAGTACCCGGCAGTAGCGCGGGCACCTAGCGTCTGTTATTCGATGTGACGTACATGTATCCTTCGGATGCGAGCAGTCGCGCCCACGGTTTTCCGTTGCGTTGCCTCTCGGAATAAACGGACGCTAAGCGTCTTTTAATGGCCGGGTCTACCCTAGGGCAGCTCTACCCGAATATCTGCCGACCCCCTGCGGCTCGCAGAGCCGCGCGGGCCGGAGCCACTCCGGCAGGAGGAACGCCAGCGTCTCCTATTGGTATCCTCTCCTCTGTGGGGCGGACGCCCGGGAG
>NZ_CAJTMN010000148.1 GCF_910577125.1 uncultured Rikenella sp. | reverse complement strand
TTACGCGGGCGACAGACCTGGATCAACCCTTGACCGGTACTTTCCCGTACTATTCAGACGGGAAAGAGGGTGAAACCTACGGATCAGGTAATTACAAGGCGACCAACGGTCGGTTGTACAAGGTAACCACCTCGGGCACGGGAACCCCGCTCGCCTGGTACCCCGCCCCGGGCTACCGCCATCGGGCTACGGGCGCGCTGAACTCCACCGGCAACGACGGTTACAGCTGGTCATCCGCTACCAACGAGATCTACTGTCTGGACTTAGGTTTCGGCATAACGTGGCTCGATCCCTGCTACGTATACGGCCGCGCCTTCGGTTTTCAGTTGCGTTGCCTCTCGGAATAAACGGGGCGTGTCGCACTCACAAATGGCCGGGGCTACCCCAAGCAGCCCGGAAGCCTCAACAAACGGAACGATGCTCATTACAATAGCCTATTTAGGAAACATCCAATACTTCGGGAAACTCGTGCGAGGCGCCCGAATCGAGGCCTGCGAGAATTTTCAGAAGCAGACCTACCGCAACCGGGCCGAAGTGATGACCGCCGCCGGCGTGCAGACACTGACCGTCCCCGTCGTCTGGGATCACCGGGCCAAGATGCCCATCCGCGAAGTGCGCATCGACTATACCCTGCCCTGGCAACACGAACACTGGCGCACCCTGCGGGCCGCCTACGCCGCAGCGCCCTACTTCGACCACTACGCCGAAAAACTGGCCCCGTTTTTCGATCCACGGATCTACCGGCCCGAACGCCTGTTCGACCTGAACAGCGACCTGACCCGCCTTTTGCTCCACCTGTTCGGCCTGCCCGAGCACCTGACATTCACAGACGAATACACCGCGCCCACCCCGCTCGACACGGCAGCCGAGGCGGGAGACTTCCGGGATATCCTCTCGCACAAGCCGCGCCTCCGGCGACCCGACCCGACGTTTGCGGCACCGGAGTACTACCAGGTCTTCGCCGACCGGATCCCTTTCGCGCCGAACCTGTCGGCCATAGACCTGCTCTTCTGCGAAGGGCCGCAGACGGGGCAGATCATTCAGGAAAGTATCAAACCCTAACCCAAATTCTATCGATGAAAACCCTTTTCACCCTGCTCGGAGCCCTCTTTCTACTCAGCTCCTGCAACCACCGCCTGACGCTGGCCGAGGGAGGCCGCAGCGACTACCGCATCGTGGTAGCCGCCGACGCCGACAGCCTCACCCGCCTCGCCGCCGAACGCTTTCAGTCCTATTTCCGACAAATTTCGCAAGCCGAGCTGCCCATCGTGACCGAAACGGCAGGCGACGGAGGCGACGGAAATGAAATCGTCTTCAGCGCCGACACCTCGAAACTCGCCGACTTAGGGGACGACGGATTCGTCATCTTCACCGACGGCAACCGTATCCACATTCAGGGCGGCACTTCGCGCGGCGTTCTGAACGGGATGTACACCCTGCTGGACGACTATCTCGGGTGCCGGAAATACTCGGCCGCCGTCGAAGTCATTCCGCAGTTCGACAAAGTGACCCTCCCGGCATCGATCCGCGACCGGCAGGTTCCGGTGATTACCTTCCGCGACACCCACTACCGGGGGACGAACGATCAGGGGTACATCGACTGGCACAAGCTGAGCCACGACACCACCGGAAACAAACCCGACTGGGGCTTCTGGTGCCACAGTTTCGGGACGCTGCTGCCGGCGGATCCCTATTTCAAAACCCATCCGGAATATTTCGCCCTCGTGGGCGGCAAGCGGGCTACGACTCAGCCTTGCCTGTCGCAGCCGGAGGTGCTGGAGATCATGTGTGACAACCTGGCCAAGGCGATGGCCGCCAAGCCCGAGGCTAAATATTGGTCGGTCAGCTCGAACGACAATTTCGGCTACTGCCAGTGTCCGCTGTGCGCCGAGGTCGACTCCATCGAGGGGAGTCCGACAGGCAGCGTGATCCGCTTCGTGAACGCCGTGGCCGAACGGTTCCCGGACAAGGTCATTTCCACTTTGGCCTACCAGTATTCGCGGGCGGCGCCGAAGGTGACCAAACCGCGCGAGAATGTGAACATCATGTTCTGCAACATCGAGTGCAACCGCAGCGAACCGATCGCCACGGATTCGACCAGCGCCTCGTTCCGCCGCGACATGGAGGGGTGGGCCCGGCTCACGGACAATATTCTGGTGTGGGACTACGTGATCCAGTTCAAGAATCTGGTCAGCCCGTTCCCCAACTTCCATACGTTGCAGCCTAACATCCGGTATTTCGTGGACAACCATGTGGTGGCGATGTTCGAACAGGGGAACCGCGAGGTGGGCGGCGAGTTCGCCGACCTGCGGGCCTATCTGATCGCGAAGCTGCTCTGGAATCCGGCCGCCGATGCCGACTCGCTGATGAACGACTTCCTGAACGGCTACTACGGGCCGGCGGGGGTGCATGTCAAAGAGTATATCCACCTGATCACGCAGAATCTGGAACAGAGCGGCAAACCGCTTTCGATCTTCGGCGCCCCGACCGACGGTGCCAACAGCTACCTCTCGCCGGAGAATCTGGCCATCTACGAAGCCTGCTTCGAGCGGGCCGAGGCGGCGGTAGCCAGCCAGCCGGAATACTTGGAACGGGTGCGGATCGCCCGCCAACCGCTCCGGTATGCGGAGCTGGAGCAGACGAAGCTCGACCCGTACGGGCCGCACGGTATCTACATCCGGACGGCCGACAGCACTTGGGAAACCAATCCGAAGTACACGCAGAAGTTGGAGGATTTCATCGCCCTGTGTAAAAAAGAGGGGGTGACGCGTCTGTCGGAGTGGCACACGACGCCGGACGAGTATCTGGAGATGATGAAGAAAATCTCGATCGTGCGGCAGGACGGAAACCTGAGCTTCGAGAAACCGGTCACCCTCTCGCCGGCGCCGCATCCGAAATACGCCCGCTCGGCGGACAAGGTGCTGACGAACGGCATCCACGGCAGCAACGACTACAAAATCCAGTGGCTGGGCTGGGACGTGCCGCGTTTCGAGGCGGTGGTCGATCTGGGATCGGAGCAAGAGATCGCGCGGGTGACGGCGACCTACCTGCAGGCGCTGACGGACTGGATTTTCTTCCCGAAACAGGTGACTTTCCACGTCTCGTCGGACGGCAACGCCTACACTCAGGTGGGTATGGAGGCGCAACCGGAGGTGAACCGGGCGGTTTCGGTCGGCTCGCGTGACTTTTCGAGCGCGGTGGGCCGCAGGGGACGTTATGTGAAGGTGGTGACGGACGGTGTGGGGGTCTGCCCGCCGTGGCATCTGGGGGCGGGCGGCAAGGCTTTCGCCTTTATGGACGAGATCGTCGTGGAATAACTCTGATCCGCTCCATTTAGACACAAATTACTGTAACGCAGACCGGCGGTATCCTTTTCATAAGGGTACCGCCGGTCGTATTTTTCATCCGGTGCGAATGGCCCGGGGCGAATAGGGGGAGGTTGTGGTAGACACGGCCAGCCTTCGAGTGCCGAGCGGCACCCGTTTATTCCGAGAGGCAACGCAACTGAAAACCGTAGGCGCGGTGGCTCGCGTGGCTGGGATTGAGCCACGTCACGTAGAAATTCAAGTGCATGCCATTGGTACCGCTGACCGTCGAAGACCAGCTGTAACCGTAGTAGCCGACGGTGCTCAGCGCGCCCGTATCCCGAGGGCGATAGCCCGGGGCGGGGTTACCCTCATAAGCCCGGGTTCGAAGTTCCCAATCAGTCGAGTCTTCCGTTTATTCCGAGAGGCAACGCAACTGAAAACCGTGGGCGCGGCTGTGCGCGCCGCTGGGGTGGAGGCTCTGCGTGTTGAAGTCCAAATACCGCACCGTGACGTCGCCCGTCACCGGCGTACACGACCAACTGTACCCGCGGTTGCCGACGTTCACCAGATCGCCTAACCGCCCAAAGTTGCCTGCGTCGCGGTAGCCCGGGGCGGGCAAATGGCCGCCTCTGCTTTAAAAAGAATCGTTGGGGGATTTTCAAGGGGAGATGCGAGTCCCTCTTGAATGTGCTCTTTGCCTACTTTCTACCACATAGTAGAAAGTAGGGGCCCCCG
>NZ_CAJTMN010000147.1 GCF_910577125.1 uncultured Rikenella sp. | reverse complement strand
TCTAAAGTTTTTCTGGTTCTCTTTGTTCACAAAGAGAACAGTACCCTCAAGCCCAGAGCACACAGATTAATAGCAGATTCGGTCGATCGGCAAGAGCAGCGTGCCGAAATCATTCATCGCATTGAACAGCGCGATATGGGAGTAGTGTCCCCCGCGCAAGTTTTCGAGTCGAATTTCACGGGGGACGATCGTCCCCCGTTTGATAAGCCATTCCCGCATCGTCCCGCGCAAGAGCGGTGAAGCCGGCGTGTGCCAGAGCTCGCACGAGCCTCCCGCCACCCGGAACGCCACATTGCAAAACGTCGTGTCCGTGACCAGCCCGTCGCGGATCAGCAGCGCATCGCCATAGCCCTTCGCCAGCGCCTGTTCGTGCCACACAGTCAGTTCCCTCCGGTCGGCATACTTGTACCCGTAGTCGAAAGACTCGACCTCCACCGCCAGCAGCGAGCCGATCCGGGGAGGCGTATAACGCGAATATTCCACCGCCTCGCCCCCCGCAACCCCGTAGACCACCCGACACTTCGCCACCCCCTCGCGTAAATCTTCCGGCACCGGATGCGCCCTCCGGATCGCCGTCAAATCCGGCACCTCGGCACCGCCGTACAGCCCGCGGCACGTGCGTGCGATCCGTTCCTGATGCAGATGCAGGATTTCAGCCTCCGGCCAGCGACCGTCAGCGATCCGTATCGTTTCCACGCAAAGGCACATAGACTTTCTGTTTCATTTCCGCATACTCCGCCGCCCGGTCGCTGCGGAACGTGACCCCTCCGCCGCTCTTGAAGAGATACTCCCCCCGTTCCGCCCCCGGCCGCCGCTCCAGAAAACGGATCATCACCCCGCTCTCCAGCTCCCTCCCGTCGAACAGACCGCATACCCCTGTATAATACCCCCGGTCGTAGGTCTCCGCCTCCGCGATGATTTCCAGCGTTCGACGTTTCGGCGCCCCCGTCACCGACCCCGCCGGCAGCAACTCGAACAAGATCGACCCCACGTGATCGCGCCAATTCGCCCGCAACTGTCCGCTGATCTCCGAGCTGACCTGCAACAACTCCCCCGCATGTGTCGCCACCTGGTCGACGTAGCGATACCGCTCCACCCGCACCCCCTGCGCTACCCGGTTCAGGTCGTTGCGCAGCAGATCGACGATCGTCGCATGCTCAGCCGCCTCTTTCGCATCCTCCAACACCCGCCGTTCCGCCTCCGGCAGCACCGCATCGATCGTCCCCTTCATCGGGAAGGTCGAAATCCGCCCCTCCGCTCCGATCCGTACGAACCGTTCCGGCGAGAAGCAGACGAACCGGTCGTCGAACCAGACTTTGTACCGCGCCTCCGTCCGGTCGAACACCTCGCGCAGCGTCAGGTTGCAAGTTACCGGCGTTTCGTACGTCAGATTGACCAGATAGCTGTTTCCCGCCCGCAAATGTGTCGCCACCACCTCGAATCCCCGGTCATACTCCGCCTGCGTGACGAACCGCGGTTTCCACACGAATTCCGGCGTTTCGTCGCCCAGCGCGAAAGCATTCGTCCGCCCGCCGATCGCATAGAGCAGCCGGGTCGGATCCACCTCCTCCAGCGGCTCCACCACACAGGCCCGCATCGCATAGTCGATCAGGAACAGAAACGGTCGTCCCTCCGCTCCGTAGCGGTTCATTCGCATCCGCGCCTCGTCTTTGTTGTAATATTCCACCCGTCGGCAAAATCTTGTCCGGCAAAAATAGCATTTTTGCGGTGCAACCCCTATATTTGTGTCCCCTCCCGGAACCGGAGGGCCCTGCGCCCCGGACGCTCCCGGCCTGCCGCGGGGAGAACCATACCTGTAAAAAATCATTCAAACGATGGAAAAACTCGTTTCGCTCGGGATAGTCGAAAACTATTTCGAAAAACTGAAAGCCAACCTCTCGGTCGATGCCGCTATCGTCGGCGGCGGCCCCTCCGGCCTCGTGGCTGCTTACTATCTGGCGAAAGCCGGCAAACGCGTCGTCCTCTACGAACGCAAGCTCGCCCCCGGCGGCGGCATGTGGGGCGGCGCCATGATGTTCAACGACATCATCGTCCAGAAAGAGGCCCTGCCCATCCTCGACGAGCTCGGCGTCAGCTACAAACCTTATAAAGGAGAGGCATACGTGGTGGACTCCGTGCACGCTACCTCCGCCCTCGTCTATGCCGCCACCAAGGCCGGCGCCACCATCTTCAACTGCTACTCCGTGGAAGACGTCATTTTCCACAACGAAGAGGTGGCCGGTCTGGTCGTGAACTGGGCCCCCGTGACGCGCGAAGGGATGCACGTCGACCCTCTGATGGTGACCGCCCGCGCCGTGCTCGAAGGCACCGGCCACGACTGCATGATCGCCCGCCTGGTGGCTCGCAAGAACAACGTCCGGCTCAATACTCCGACCGGCGAAGTGGCCGGCGAACGGTCGCTGAATGTCGAAGAGGGCGAACGGCTCACTGTCGAAAATACCAAGGAGGTCTATCCGGGACTCTTCGTGAGCGGGATGGCCGCCAACGGCGTGAGCGGCGCATTCCGGATGGGGCCGATTTTCGGCGGCATGCTGATGTCGGGCCGGAAAGCTGCCGAACTGATGATCGCCCGGATCGATCGGGCATAATCAGTTTGTTCTCTGAGCTGGAGGGAACTGCCGCTTTCTTGTAAGAAAGCGGCGCAAAGAACTTTCAGTTAGCTACGCTATACCTCAGGCTCCGCAGTCCTCAATCTTCGCAGGTCTGTCGGGCTGGGTTTCCGGTGTGGCGCGCTATTTATGCGGGTAATACCTTAAGCGCGCCCACCGGGAAACCACAGCCCGACGAACAGGCCGAGAGCTGGGCGGCCGGCAGCTTTAGGATGCGAAGCATCCGCCGAAAGTCTTTTTGGTTCTTTTTCTTCAGAAAAAGAACAGTACCCTCCAACCCAATGAAACAAATTATCATGGATAATTTCGGTTTGTACGTCATCCTGACCCGTCCCGCCGTGGGACATGTCGCAGCGGCCGAGATCGCCGTGCGTTGCGGCGTTCGGATGCTCCAGCTGAGGGAGAAGAACCTGCCTGACAACGAGCTGCTGCACATCGCCCGCGAAGTGCGCGCCGTGACCCGCGGGACGGAGACCCGGTTTATCGTCAACGACCGGCCCGATATCGCCCTGCTGAGCGACGCCGACGGCGTTCATGTCGGGCAGGGCGACTTGCCGGTTGCAGACGTGCGGCGCATCGTCGGCCGGGAGATGATCGTGGGCCTTTCGACCCACTCCATCGATCAGGCCCGCGCCGCATTGGCTTCCGAGGGGGTGGACTATATCGGCTTCGGGCCTGTCTATCCGACGACCACCAAAGCCGTGCCCGATCCGGTGGTCGGGACAGCGCTGCTGCGGGAGGTGCTCGGTTTCGCGCAGCTGCCCGTGGTCGCCATCGGCGGGATTTTCCCGGAGACCCTGCCGGCCGTTTTGGCAGCCGGCGCCCGGAATCCCTGCCTCGTGCGGCACTTCATGGAAACGGCCGACCCGGCGGAGATGGAACGGCGTATCCGCGAGATACAGCGTATGATCGGAGCATAAGTCCGACAGCGGTTCCGATATCTGATGTTCAAAATGACAGCCCGCGGGCTGTCATTTTGGCATAAAGAGCCGGCCGCGCGCATTTTGGCACAGAATATGCACGATACAGCCACCGCTGAACGAAACCTGAATTCAGAATCCAAAACAAATAAAAACATTTACCGATCATGAAAATCAAACCGTTAGCAGATCGCGTGCTGATCGAGCCGAAACCGGCCGAGGAAAAAACCGCTTCGGGTCTCTTCATCCCTGACACGGCCAAAGAAAAACCGCTCGCCGGAACTGTCGTGGCGGTAGGCCCGGGTACCGACGAGGTCAAAATGGAGGTCAAAGCGGGCGACCAGGTGCTCTACGGCAAATATGCGGGCACCGAGATCTCGTTCGATGGGAAAGATTATCTCATCATGAAACAAAATGATATCCTTGCGATTATTTAATCGCTCTATTTTGCATTGAACTGGAGGGGACTGCCGCTTTCTTGAAAGAAAGCGGCGCAAAGAACTTTTAGATAGCTACGCTAC
>NZ_CAJTMN010000146.1 GCF_910577125.1 uncultured Rikenella sp. | reverse complement strand
CTCTTGCGGTTCTCCGAACCGCCGGCCTTGTCGCCCAAGCCGCGTAGCGGCTTCGGGGGGAGTGGGCGACAGGCCGAACGGGGTAGAGGGTTGGGCGGGGCTGTAGCGGGCTGAAGCCCGCGCGCCCCTGCGGGTCGGTGCCGCTCGGCACTCGAAAGCTGTCCGTGTCTACCCTAAAAGAATCGCCGGGGGATTTTCAAGGGGGATGTGGGTTCCCCTTGAATGTGCTCTTTGCCTACTTTCTACCATATAGTAGAAAGTAGGGGCCCCCGCGGCCAACGCGTTCGCGTTACGGCGCGGAGCCTTTATTGTTTCCCGAGACTGACAGCCGCCCGACGCTTATCGGATAAACGAGTTTTTCCCATGGCGCGTGGTCGAGCTTCGAGCCGGACGGAACTGCCCTGCGCGGGCGGCGTCCGGGTGACCCCGGCGGGACGGAGCGAAACTACGTTTCGCTGCGGCTGGGTCAGCCCAATAGGGTAGAGGTTGCCTGTTAGGGTAGACCCGGCCATTTGTGAGTGCGACACGCTCCGTTTATTCCGAGAGGCAACGCAATTGAAAACCGTAAGCGCGGTAGTACGCGTAGCTGGGATAGAGCCTCGTCACGCCGAAATATAAGCGCATGCCATTGGTACTGCTGACAGTCGAAGACCAGCTGTAACCACTGTCGCCGACGCCCTCCAGCGCGCCTGTATCCCGATGGCGGAAGCCCGGGGCGGGCCACGAGATATTTTACAGCCTTTTTGCCCGAAACGACCGGCTCCCCCCAGACGGAACCGGCGGCCCGATTCTCAGTCCGCCGGCCTTTTGAGACAGAGCCTTTTTACATACAGTGAGTTATGATAGAGCGCGAACAAACCGATTTTTTTCTGGTTCAGGCCTATAACGCCGCCATCCGTGCCGGAGCCAAAATCATGGAGATTTACACCCGGTACGACGACTTTTTCGTCGGTCTCAAAGCCGACAGCACCCCCATCACCATCGCCGACCGCGAAGCCCATCGGCTCATCCAGCACTACCTGAGCGCCACCCGGATTCCCCTGCTTTCGGAAGAGGGCCGCGACCTCTATTTCGACGAACGGCGCGGATGGGATCTCTACTGGCTCATCGACCCCCTCGACGGTACCGAAGAGTTCATCAAACGGAACGGCGAATTTACCGTTAATATCGCCCTGATGGTCGATAATGCGCCTTTTCTGGGCGTGATCTACCTGCCCACGACCGAGACCCTCTACTTCAGCGACCCCGACCGCGGCTCCTTCTGCCGGACAGGCGTCCGGCCCGAGATGAGCGCATCGTTTACCATCGGCCAGCTGTTTCGCGACGCCCAACGCCTGCCGTTGGTTTCCGAGCGGAACTCCCCCCTGCGGGTCGCCGTGAGCCGCTCGCACGAGACCGAGTCGGTGAAAGAAGAGATTCTTCGGCTCCAGGAACAGCTCGGCGAGATTCGGATCGTCGAATACGGCAGCTCGCTGAAAATGTGCCTCGTGGCCGAAGGCTCCGTGGACTGCTACCTGCGGACTACCCCCACCTCGGAGTGGGACACCGCCGCCGGCGAAGCCATTGCCCGCGGAGCCGGAGCCAGCGTTCGGTCGCTGGCCGGCGACGAACTGCGGTATAACGAAGAGTCGCTCGAAAATCCCCCGTTCATCTGTCTCACCGCAGCTTTGAAAAACTATGACTGGAGAAGGTAAGGGATTTGTAACGAGAGATTTGAGCGCATTCTCGCCCGACGATACCGGAGTGGCGAACGGAAACTATTTCGGGCTCCCGTTTGCGGAGGACGAGGCGGAACTGGTGCTGCTCTCCGTGCCTTGGGACGTGACCGTTTCCTATAACGGCGGGACGGCAGCCGGGCCGGAGGCCATTCTGGCCGCTTCGACCCAGGTGGAGCTGCGCGACGCCCACTATCCGGAGGGCTGGCGGCGCGGGATCACGACCGCCCCGGCCGATCCGTGGATCGCCCCGGCATCGGAGCGGCTTCGGGCCGAGGCCGAACGGGTGATCGCACATCTCGAAGCGGGAGGCGCCGCGACCGATCCGGAGATCGCCGCATCGCTGAGCGCGGTGAACGCCGGTTCGGCCCGCCTGAACGACCTCGTTTTTGCACAGGCATCCTCGTATTTGGCGTCCGGCCGGCAGGTGGGGCTGGTGGGGGGCGACCACAGCACGCCGCTGGGGCTGATGCGTGCCGTAGCGGCCCGGATGGCCGGCGAGGGGAGGGATTTCGGCATCCTGCACATCGACGCCCACACCGATTTGCGCGAGGCGTACGAAGGCTTCACCTACTCTCATGCTTCGATTATGTACAACGCCTTGCAGCTGCCCGAAGTGACGCGGCTGGTGCAGGTGGGGATTCGGGACTTCTGCGGCGCCGAAGTCGAACTGGCGGCGGCTTCGCAGGGCAGGGTGGTACAGTTCGATGACTATACGCTGGCCCGCAACGCGTTCGAAGGGATTTCCTGGGGAGGGCAGTGTGCCGCGATCATCGACCGGCTGCCGGAGAACGTCTATGTGAGCTTCGACATCGACGGCCTTTCGCCGGACAACTGTCCGGGGACGGGGACGCCGGTTCCGGGAGGGCTTTCGTACCGCGAGGCGGTCTATCTGCTGGTGCGCCTGGCGGAGTCGGGACGCCGCATCGTGGGGTTCGACCTGACGGAGGTGGCGCCTCAGGAGGGCGACGGCGAGTGGAATGCGAATGTCGGCGCGCGGGTGCTTTATAAATTGTCCAACCTCTGCCTCCGCTCGAACCGGCAGGGACTGTAACGTTTGTATATCATAGAACTTTGGTATGGCTTCCGACAGAACGATAAAATTCGAATATAAAGGCTTCACCTCCTCACCCGTACCGAATGCGAAAGATAGAAATCGTTTGTACGGAACCATTATCGATCCGGATACCGGTAAAGCATGCGAAGATTGGGGCTATGCGGCGGACAATCTGGCGGAAGCGGAAGAACGGTTTCAAGGATGTGTCCGGCAGATTATAGCTCAAAAATCGTATGCGCTCGAGGTGGATCGGTGGAAAGAGCGTGTCGATTGGAAAACCGTTGCCTCCGTTTATAACATCCTTCCGGATGTTTTCCGACAAAGAGCGCTGAACAAGGAGGTGGATCCGGAGCTTCTTCAGCATGTCGAGGGAGGAGATTACGCGGTTCCGCTCCATTACATTACCAAAGCCTGGGACTATATTCTCAAAGGATCTCTCGGCCATTGGGCCTGGTTTATCGGGCCGGAGGAAGAGATCGATTTTTCCGAGGAGAGCTTGCAAGAGTTCCTGGAAGAAAGCAACGCGACACGGACCCGGAATCAGGCTGTCGAGGACAATGAGAAGATGAAGGCGGTTTGGGCGGAATTGTTCGGAATCGACATCGATGCTTTGGAGATCGATTTCTCGAAATTCGATATGCATTTTCCGCCTCATGTCACGGAAGAGGAAAGCATGGATTATTTCTGGAATGTGCTGGACGGTGTCAATGAGTGGGTGCTTGGCCCCGTGAACGATCCCGATCCCTCTTATGCTTTACCCGATTGCACCTCCGCTTTAATGGAGTTTGCGTGCGAAATGGCAAAAGATTGTTTTTCGGAAGAGGAGGCCTGATCGGGGGGTAGCGCTTGAACGGCGGCGGAGCGACAGCGGAGCCGCAGCGAGGCAGACACGGTTTTCGCGCCGCGCTTGGGGCGGAAACATGGGCTGTGCTGTTGGTCATGCTTTGTTTTTAGCTGGTGCGACCCTTTAGGGTCGCGCAGTCCGACGCCCCGGCAGGCGGAGGACTGCAATCTTCACGGGCTTGATTGCGTCTCCGCTGGCGCCGGATTGCGTTGGGCTGAGACGTAGCGCGATTCGCAGAATCGCCGGGTCTGCGCGCTGGGCCTTCGACTCCACCCGGGGAGCGCGTAGCCCGAACCGGCAGACGACTTGGGTCGAACTTTTACGACCCTTTGGGGCGCCGGCCTTGTCGCCCGGCTTCGGGGGGATGGGCGACAGGCCGAATGGGGCGGGGCTTTGGGTAAAAATATGGGCTGTGCTCTTGCGACCCGCAGGGTCGCGCAGTCCGACGCCCCGGCAGGCGGAGGAGTGC
>NZ_CAJTMN010000145.1 GCF_910577125.1 uncultured Rikenella sp. | reverse complement strand
AAGCCCAGCCCAATTCTCCGCCCCGTATCCGCCTCACTGCGGCTCCGCTGTCGCTTCGCCACCTATCGCATTTTTCCCGCGCGCTGGCGGAAATCTTATCCAAACGCGCCCTCACGCGTTTGGATGATTTCCTTTTCCAGCAGTCGCCCGCTGGGATTTTACCTCGATTTTGCTCGCTGCAAAACGAGTGAAATCCCTCTTTACGCCGGGCGGGCGGTGCGTGCCGCACTCCCAATTGCCAGCCTCTACCCTAACAGGATAGAACTGGCCTCGGGCCGGCCGGGCCCCACGTCCCGTGGACGGGGAAATGCTCGCGCATTTCCACTTTTCTGCTCAGCCCAACTCATCACGCCGTTCTCTGTTCACACATTTCATGCTTCGCACTCCTTATTTTTTGTGCACGGCAGTTGCCCTACCCCATCCGCGAGGTGCGCCAAACAAAAACGGCAAGCTCTCTTCTCAGAACTTGCCGCTGCTAAAATCTACAAAAACGATTGCCTACTGGAAGAACTCATCTCCACCCATCTCGCCTGTTCCGGTCGCACCGGGGGCCGGAATCGCCTGCTTCGGATCGCACTCGTACCGCACGACGCCGATCGGCTCCATAAATCGATCACTCATACTGATACCCAGCGACTTGTCTGCATAAACTTTCTTCATGAAGATCCCGAAAATCGGCAATGCCACGCGCGAACCGTCCGCGCCGCTCATCAAGTGTGTCGCCGGGTCTTCGCCGCCGACCCATGTCCCGGCCACCACATGCGGGGTCACGCCCATAAACCATGCGTCGGCACTGTTGTTGGTCGTCCCGGTCTTGCCGCCGATATCGCCCTGCAGGTTGAACTGATGGCCCAACCGACCCGCCGTACCGGCTGTCACTACCCGTTTGAGCATATCGAGCATCGTGTAGGCCGTCTGTTCGCTGATCGCGTCATAGGTCTGCGGCGAGAAGGAGGCCAGAACGTTCCCCTGTTTATCTTCGATGCGGGTGACGAAGATCGGTTCGGTGTGCACGCCCCGATTGGCAAAGGTACTGAAGGCGCCTGCCATCTCGAAAACCGATACCTGAGGCGTCCCCAGACACAAGGCATACACCGGGTCGATATAGCTGTGGACGCCGATTTTATGGATCATATCGGCCACGGCCTGCGGCTGGGCCTGTTTCATGATCCAGGCGGAGTAGTTGTTCCGGCTGTTGGCCAGCCCCCAATAAAGGGGACGCAACTCGCCCTCCTGCGGCACATTGCCGGCCTCTTTCGGCGACCAGGGCCCGGTGGAGGCTTCGATGGTCACGGGGGAGTTGGGCACCAAGGTACAAGGGTTGTACCCGAGCATGTCGAAGGCGAAGGTGTAGATGAAGGGTTTGATGGTCGATCCGACCTGCCGTTTCCCCTGCCGCACCATGTCGTACTTGAAGTTCCGGAAGTTAGTCCCTCCGACGTAAGCCGTGACGTATCCGGTCGCCGGATCCATCGACATGAAACCGGCCCGGAGGAAGGATTTCATGTGCAGGATCGAGTCTTTGGGCGAGAGTACGGTGTCTCGATCCCCGGCGTAGGTGAAGACGGACATCGGAATCGGCTTCTCGAAGGCGGCCAGGATGCTCTCTTCGCTCATCCCGTTCCGTTTCATGGCCATTCCCCGTTCGCTCTGAAGAATCGCCCGGTGGACGATTTTGGTCTCTTCCTGTTTGTTGATGTTGTAGAAGATGGTCTTGTAGCTTTTCCGCTGTTTCTCGAACTGGGGCTGGATGGTCTTCACCATATGCTCCCGGACGGCCTCTTCGGCGTATTTCTGCATCCGGGAGTTGATGGTCGTGTAGAGTTTCAGGCCGTCTTTGTAGAGGTTGTAGGGGGTTCCGTCGGCTTTGGTGTTTTTGTTGCACCAGCCGTAGAGGGGGTCGTTCTGCCAGCGTTCGAGTTCGACCTGATAGTCCCAGTCGGTGAGGAACTGCCGCCGTTTGGGTTCGGTGGCGGTCATGTACTGCCGGAGCATCTCGCGGAAGTAGGTGGCGGTGCCTTCGTTGTGCGACACGGGGTGATAGTCGAGCCGGATGGGTTCGGCGGTCAGCCGGCGGACGTCGGCGTCGCTCAGGAATCCGGCGCTGCCCATCCGCTCGATGACGGTATTCCGACGTTTCAAGGCCCGCTCGGGATTCCGCACAGGGCTGTACCGGCTCGGGGCGTTCACCACGCCCACCAACATGGCGGCCTCTTCCGGGGCCAGCTCGGCGGGGGTCTTGTTGAAAAAGGTGGCGGAGGCGGATTTGATCCCGAAGGCGTTCGACCCGTACTCGACGGTATTGAGGTACATGGCGACGATCTCTTCCTTGGTGTAGTTGTGCTCCAGCATGACGGCGGTGATCCACTCTTTAAGCTTGGCGATCACGAGTTTACCGACTTTGGCGAGGCCGGAGCTGTGGACGGTATCCCGGGGATAGAGGTTCTTGGCGAGCTGCTGGCTGATGGTGGAGCCGCCGCCTTGTCCGCGGTCGCCGAGCAGGACGGTCTTGATACCCACCCGGGCGAGTCCTTTGAAGTCGATGCCGGAGTGGCTGTAGAACCGGGCGTCTTCGGTGGAGACCAGGGCGGCCACGAGATTGGGCGAGAGGTCGCCGTAATCGACGTAGGAGCGGTTCTCGACAAAGAAGCTACCGAGGTTCTTGCCGTCGGCGGAGATGATTTCGGTGGCGAGGTTGCTCCGGGGGTTTTCGAGCTCTTCGAAGGTGGGGAGTTTGCCGAACACGCCGAAGCCGATCAGCAGCAGCAGGGTGCCGAGGATGACGACGGGGGCGGCGAGGATGCTCCAGAATACAAAGGTGATCTTCCGTCGGTTGGCGGGATCGTGGATATAGTTGCGTATCTTCACGTAGGTTTTGTTGGCCATAAAATCCTGAGAATAACTCGTTCCGAGATGACAAAGATACGATTTTTAATCGTCGGTACCGCGGTCGGTCGGGAACCCCGCTTGCCTGGTACCCCGCCCCGGGCTTCCGCGACGGAGGCAGCAATGGGCGGTCAGGCGGTCTGATGAGCGTCGACCACGACGGGTACAGTTGGTCGTCTGCGGTTAACGGGCATACCGGCGTGTTCTTGTACTTCTACACGCAGGGGCTCAATCCCAGCCGCGTGGGCCACCGTGGCCACGGTTATCAGTTGCGTTGCCTCTCGGAATAAACGGAAAGAAAAGCCCCGCCCCGGGCTTCCGTGACGCAGGCAACGGTGGGCGGTTAGGCAGTCTGATGAACGTCGGCTACGGCGGATTCAGTTGGTCGTCCGCTGTCAGCGGGACTATCGGTGTGTTCTTGGATTTCTACACGCAGAACTTCTATCCCAGCGGCGTGGATGGCCGTGGCCACGGTCTTCAGTTGCGTTGCCTCTCGGAATAAACGGAAAGAAAAGCCCCGCCCCGGGCTTCCGCAACAGCGCCTCGGGCGATCCGATGAACGTCGGCGCCAACGGATTCAGTTGGTCTTCTGCTACAGGCAGCACGGGCGGCCAGAACCTGCATTTCAATACGCCGTACCTTTACACCAGCAACTCAGACCACCACGCCCACGGTTTTCAGTTGCGTTGCCTCTCGGAATAAACGGACGCACGGCGTCTTTTATTGGCAGCCTCTACCCCAACAAACGGCCGTCTCTACCCAATTAGGCCGACACAGCCGCAGAAATGCGAAGCATTTCCCGTCCACGGGACGTGGGGCCCTTGCGGCCGACGCGTTCGCGTCGTGGCGCGCGGCCGTTATTACTTTCAAGCAACCGCGCGCCACGCCTAAGGAGGAAAATCATTCAAAAGCGTTTCCCGTTTTTGAATATGATTTTCCAAGGCGCGCGGAAAAAATCAAAGCCGAAACTCTGCGACCCGCAAGGGTCGCGCGGGCCGAAAGCCTCCCCCAGCGGGAGGCCCGCAACTCGCATAGCTCGTTTAGGGCACCCGCAGGCTTCGGCCCGCAGCAGACACAGCCCAATTCTCCGCCCCGTGTCAGCCCATCCAGCTCCGCTTTCGCTCCGCCGCAACCGCGCGCTGGTGGAAATCTTATTCAAACGCGCCCCACGCGTTTGAATGATTTCCTTCTCCAGCAGT
>NZ_CAJTMN010000144.1 GCF_910577125.1 uncultured Rikenella sp. | reverse complement strand
GCCCGAGCGCAGTCGAAGCTCAACGGTCGCCCGCCCCGCTTAAAGAGGAATTTCACTCGTTTTGCGGTGAGCAAAATCGAGATGAAATTCCTGCGGTCGACTCAAAAAGTACTAAAGACCGCGCGCCGACGCCTAAGGAGGCGATTCAACTATTTCGGCGATGAGCCGAAATAGTTGAATCGCCCGGCGCGCGACAAAGCCAGTACCGCGCGCCACGCCTTAAGAGGGAAATCATTCAAAAGCGAGTTACGCTTTTGAATAAGATTTTCCAAAGGCGCGCGAACGAAGCCGTTTATCCGACAAGCGTCGAGCTGCTGTCCGTCTTTGGGTTTCGATCTCAATCTCTTTCCTTTATCCCGCTTAGGCCGCGGAGGCCCCTACTTTCTACTATGTGGTAGAAAGTAGGCAAAGAGCACATTCAAGGGGGACTCACATCCCCCTTGAAAATCCCCCGACGATTCGGCACCCTTTGGGAGTGCGGCCCGACAAACCCCGCCCCGGGCTACCGCGGTGCAAGCGAAGGCGCGTTGTGGTACATCGGCAGCAGCGGATACAGCTGGTCGTCTTCGGTCAACGGCACCAATGGCGTATACTTGAATTCTTACACGGCCGGTCTCAATTCCAGCGAAACGAATAATCGCGGCTACGGTTTTCAGTTGCGTTGCCTCTCGGAATAAACGGAGGCGGCCCCGCCCCGGGCTACCGCGATGCAATCTCGGGCGATCCGGTAAACGTCGGCAACAGCGGTTATAGCTGGATTTCTACCGTCAGCGATATTAACAGTCTGTATTTACGTTGCCTTGCGACAGGGCTCAATTCCAGCAGCACGACTTATCGTACCCATGGTTTTCAGTTGCGTTGCCTCTCGGAATAAACGGAGGCGGCCCCGCCCCGGGCTTCCGCTACGATATCTCGGGAGCGTTGGCGGCCAGCGGCAGCAACGGGTACAGCTGGGCTTCCACAATCAACAGTACCAATGGCATCATGCACTTGCATTTTAACGCGACTGCACTCTACCCCAGCAACGCGTACCACCGCGCCTTCGGTTTTCAGTTGCGTTGCCTCTCGGAATAAACGGCACCCACAGGGTGTTTTACTGGCCGCCTCGGCCTTAAATGGGTGGCTTCTACCCCAAAAACAGGCCGCCTCCGCCCCGTCGGGTCTACCCCTGAATAACCGCTACCTGCGCGGCTTGTCCGTGCAGTAGATCGTCAGCCGGCCCGCATCCGTCAGGGCCTTATGTGAGATGAAGTAACCCCGGAAAGGTTTACCTCCCAGCTCGATTTTTTCGATGTAGATGTTCTCCGGCGTGCGGTTCACCGCCTCGATCACCAGCTCCTTCTGCGTGTAATATTTCGGGTCGAGCCGGATCGTCACCCGGTCGAACGTCGGTGTGGTAATGACATACTCCGCCTTGGCCGGACACGCCGGGTAGATGCCCATCATCGAGAGGTTCTGCCAGGCGCTCATCGTCCCCGCGTCGTCGTTGCCCGGCAAGCCCCCCGGCCGGTTGCCGAAGTAGCGTTCCAGGCACTGGTTCACGTAGTACTGCGTCTTCCACTCCGAGCCCTTGACGTACGAGAAGTAGTACGGATAGCCCATGTCCGGTTCGTTGCCCATGTCGAAGTAGCCCCGGTCGAAGCAGGCGCTCAGCGAGTCGACGAACCGCCGCGGCGAGCCGTAGAGCTTGATGAGCCCCGGAATGTCGTACGGGATGTCGAACGAGTAGTTCCACGAGCTCCCCTCGTGGAAGCCGTTCACCGGTTTGAAATTCTCGCCCTCGCGCGGGTCGAAGCCCGGCATGAACGTCCCGTCCGGCAGCACCGGTCGCAACAGACCGTAGTTCTTGTCGAAATAGGTGCGGTAGCCCATCGCCCGGGCATTCAGCATCTCGTAGTCCGCCGTCCGGCCCAACGCCCGTGCCATCTGGCCGAGGCTCCAGTCCGCCACGTAGTACTCGATCGCCTGCGACACCGAGTTGTCGTACTTCGACCGCAGCGGGATGTAGTGGTTTTCCGTGTAGAAAGACTGGTCGCCGCGGATGCGGTTCTCAGCGGCCGGAGCCGTGGCGTTCTTGAGCATCGCCTGGTAGAGCGTCTCCGTGTCGATCCCCTTGGTGAGCCCCAGGAACCAGCAGGCCGTCATGTACGGCAGTGCCGCGTCGCCCTCCATCACCATGAACTCTTTGCCCGCGATCTCGAACTTCGGCAGGTTGCCCGCCTCGCGATACATCTGCATCATGCTGATCGCCATGTCGTTCTGCCGCTGCGGGAAGAAAAACGCTCCCATGAAGGGCGTCAGCCGGTAGACGTCCCAACCGCTGAACATCGTCAGCCGGTTCGTCCATTCCGGCATCCGCCGGATGCGTCCGCTCTCCATCTCGGGATAGTCGCCGTTGGCGTCCTGCAGCACGAACGGATGCACCCAGTTGTGGTAGAGCGCCGTGTAGAACTGCGTTTTCTGGTCTTCCGTCCCGCCGTCGAGGCTGACCACGCCCAGCACGTCGTTCCACGCCGCCACCGCATCCGCATAAATAGCGTCGAAGTTCTTCCCCCGCTGCTCCCGATCGAGGTTCTCGCGGGCATTCTCGATGCTCACGTACGAAACCCCCACCGAAACCTCGATCACCTCGCCGGCCGTGGTGGAGTAGTTGAACGCCACGCCGATATCGTCCCCCGCGATGGGCTGTTTGAAGCGGGTGTAGACTTTGTATTTGTTGCTGGTGCTGCTCCAGTCTTTGATGGCGCTCTGCGAGAAGTCGGGTTGTTTTTTCCAGTATTGGACGCTCTCGGCCGGCTTGTTCGTCCGCACGACGAAGTAGACCGGGATTACCGACTGCGGCACCCCGTAGCAGAAGTCGCCCATGATCTTGAACCCCTCGATTTCGGAGTCCGACACGATGCGGGCATAGCCGCCCGACTCGGTGGTGAGCCCCTGTCCGATGTTGAAGAGGATGTGCGACTCGCCGGCGGGGAAGGTATACCGCGACCGCGACGAGCGCAGCGTGGTGGTCATCTCGGCCAGCACGTCGTAGGCTTCGATTTTAGCCGAATAATAGCCAGCCTTGGCCGTCTGCTCGGCGAGCGGCGAGGCGTATTTTTGGAAGTCGACCTCCAGCGCTCCGGTCGTCGGCATCAGGAGGAGCGATCCCAGGTCGGGACACCCCACGCCGCTCAGGTTGACGTTCGTGAAGCCGATCGTCCACCGGTTGTCCCACACGTACGGGGTGGAGCACCAGCCGCCGGTGTGTACCGTGTGTTCGGGCCGCGGGATGGTGTTGAAGGGCGACATGCTGACCATCCCCTGCGGCACGACGGGCCCGGGCTGTGTGGTGCCGTAGTTCGAGGTGCCGATAAAGGGGTTGACATAGTCGGCCGGTGTTTTCTGTGCACCGGCTTGTCCGGTGGTGCACAGCGCGGCGGCTGCGATCAGGAGTTTTTTCATATCGGGTTCGGGTAGTTTGGTTTTTGCTGCTACAAAGATAGCCCGATTTTCGAATTTCGGCAGGGCCGGGGAGAGAGCTTGCGGGCCGGGGAGGCCGTTTCCGCATGCTGTACCCCGCCCCGGGCTGTCGCGACGCAGGATTTTATGGACAATCGGGTAATGCGATGGGAGTCGGTCGCAGCGGGTATAGCTGGTCACGTACTAAAGTCGTATTCTTGACTTTCAGCATAGAAGAACTCACTCCCAGCAGTACAACCAACCGTGCTTTCGGTGTTCAGTTGCGTTGCCTCTCGGAATAAACGGAAGACGACACCCTGCGGTTCGAAAAGCCGCCCGAGCAGAAAATCCATCACAGTGCGACGCCAGCGAAGGGCGCAACGAGCTCCGTCGAGTTGCAGCCCGCCGCCGGGGGTGGCGTCGGACTGCGCGACCCTACGGGTCGCAAAAGCTCGCCTCAATTCTCCGCCCCGTGTTCGCCTCACTGCGGCTCCGCTGTCGCTCCGCCGCGTTTCGCGCGCCTTACGCGATTCCTTCTATTTTGACTTACCGTCAAAATAGAGAATCGCTTCTTCAGGCGTGGCGCGCGGTGCCTTCGGGCACTCTGAAAGGGCCGCCTCTACCCTAACAGGATGGAACTGCCCTCGGGCCGGGCAGGCCCCACGTCCCGTGGACGGGCGATGCTCACGCAT
>NZ_CAJTMN010000143.1 GCF_910577125.1 uncultured Rikenella sp. | reverse complement strand
AGTTGCACTCCTCCGCCTGCCGGGGCGTCGGACTGCGCGACCCTGCGGGTCGCAACAACTCAGCCCAATTCCGTCGGGTTCGGGCTGGACGCTCACAAAGCAGGCGAAGCCCGGGCCGGGGCCAGCGGGGGTCCGACGAGCTGCGCGAGTAGCGGCCCTCGCCGGGGGTGGCTCCGGCCCGCGCGACTCTTCGAGTCGCAAGAGCTCAGCCCCAAGCACAGCCTCACTGCGGCTCCGCTATCGCTCCGCCGCGTTACGAACGCCAAAGCGATTCAACCGTCGCCCGCTGGAATTTCATCTCGGTTTTGCTTGTCGCAAAACGAATGAAATTCCTCTTTAAGCGGGGCGGGCGACGGGCGAGCATTGCCCCGCCTCGAACCGTACCTTTCTTGAAAGAAAGGTACCCAAAGAACTTTCAGTTAGCTACGCTACGCCTTACGCTCCGCAAGACTCAAACTTTGAGCACACACCGCTAAACCACCCTGTCAACAACCAACCCCCTACTGATGCTGCGGCCGGAGCAAGTCCGCCACCGTCTTGACCGGCGCGAACGTCGAGATCGGCACCTCCACGAAGACCGTCGTCCAGTCCGCCATCGCCCCGTTCCAGAGCCCCGGCAGCTCCTGCGCCCGGAGCGCCCTCCCGTCCTTGCTTTTTTCCGAGATAAAGCCCGTGCGCTTGTCCACGAACCGCGCGAGGTCGAACTTCCGCCCCCTGAAATCCCTCACCGCGCAGACCAGATCCACCGGATTGAAATGCGTTCCTCCCCCCATCAAAGCCGCCCGATGCTCCGGGTCGATCTGCGACGACTCCGCGATCTGGAGCGACAGCGCCCCCGGCATCCCCAGCGACGTCTCCGCCCAGAACGGCCCCCCGCCCGGTTCCCCCTCGTTCCGCACCATACCGCACACCCGGATCGGCCGATCCAACACCCTCCTCAAATCCTCCAGCGTCGGCTCCACCCCCTCCGGAAAACGATAACACAACTCCTCCTCGACAAACCGCCGCACCTCCGCCCGGAAATCCCCCTCCGCCGCAAACCCCGCCGAGTCGATCTTCTTCAGGTAGAGGAACACCTGCTGCTGGAGCTCCAGCGCCACCTCACCCAACGCCTTCTTATACAGCACCGTATCCTCCTTCAGGTGATCCGGCACCACATTATCCACCGTCTTGATGAAGATCAGATCCGCATCGATCCGGTTCAGGTTCTCGATCAACGCCCCATGCCCCCCCGGCCGGAAGAGAATCTCCCCGTCCGCAGAACCGCCGGAGCGAAACGGCGTATTATCCGGATTGACCGCCACGGTATCCGTCCCCGGCTCCTGCACCGAATACGAGATCGCATACTCCACCCCGTACTTCGCCTCGAACGCCCCGATCCGCTCCGCGACCTTCCGTTTAAAGTCCTCCATATGCTCCGGCGAGACCGTGAAATGGATCCTCGCCGGACTCCCCCCATAGAGCGCCACCTCCACCAGATGCTCCTCCATCGGCGTTCTTCCCCCCTCCGCATAGCGGTGGAACTTGATCAGCCCCTTCGGCTTCCCGCCCAGCCCCAACCCCGGGTTATCGTTCACGATCGCCGAGATCACCGCCTTCGAATCCCCCATATCGATCCCCAGCGCCCGCAAATCCTCATAGAACGCGAACTTTTCCAGCCCCTCCAACACCCGCTCCACCGTCGCGCTCGACTTGCCGTCCGACACATACTCGTACAACTCCTTGAACATTCTGGAAGCCGCCCCCGACGCCGGGACGAACTTTTCGACCGTCAGCCCCGCCACCGCCCGTCCGTACAGCCCCGCCAGCTCCTGGGCCCGTTCCGGCGCAAGCTTCACGATCCCGTCCCCGGCCACCGCCGCGCGGTCGATCTTCAGGTATGGAAACCCCGTTCTGAAATTTTCCAACTGCTCCTCCACCACCGCCCGATCCGTACCCCGGGCCGCCATCCGATCCAAGTCATTTTGAGTAAAAACAGCCATAACCAAAAAGGAATAATCGTCCTCGAAGTTAATCATTATTTTTAAATTTGCGTATCCAAACCCCTTTCGACCCGAAAAGATGAACAAAATATCCGAAAATTATGCCCTCCGCGACCGGAACACCTTCGGTCTGGAAGCCACCGCCGCCCGCTGGGCCGAATTCCGTGATACCGAGGAGCTTCGCCCCCTCATCGAGACCTGCCGGACGAACCGCTGGCCGTGGTACGTGGTGGGCGGCGGGAGCAACCTGATCCTCACCGGCCGTTTCTCCGGTCTGATCCTCCACCCGACCGGCACCCGGATCACCCTCCTCGAACCCACCCTGGTTCGGGCCGAAGCCGGCGTCGTGTGGGACGACCTCGTGGTCTGGAGCGTAGATCGGGGTCTGGGCGGTCTGGAGAACCTTTCGGCCATCCCAGGCAGCGTCGGCGCCGCCCCCGTCCAGAACATCGGCGCCTACGGCTCCGAAGCCAAAGACACCATCGAGACCGTCGAATACTTCGACACCGAACGCTTCGAGACCGTCCGCCTTCCCGCCTCCGCCTGCGAATTCGGCTACCGCGAATCGATCTTCAAAGGCCCGCTGCGCGGCCGGGCCGTCATCACCGCCGTCGAATTCCGCCTCCGACCCGAAGAGGCTCCGGAAGGCTACACCTATAATATAAGGTACGGCGACCTGCACGACCGGGTGATGAGCCTCGGCGGCCCGAGCCTCGCGCACGTCCGTGCCGCCGTGACAGCGATCCGGAACGAGAAGCTGCCCGACCCGGCAGTAGCAGGGAACGCCGGCAGTTTTTTCAAGAACCCCGTGATACCGGCCTCTCAGGCCGAAGCCCTCAAGGCCCGATACCCCGATCTTCCGATCCATCCGACCTCCTCGCCCTCCAGCGTCAAAATCGCCGCCGGCTGGCTGATCGACCGGGCAGGCTGGAAAGGCTACCGGGACGGCCCTGTCGGCATACATGCCCGCCAGGCTCTGATTTTGATCAACTTAGGCGGAGCGACCGCCGATGAGATTCTGCAACTGTCCGACCGGATCATCACCGACGTGGAATCGAAATTCGGCATTCGTCTTTCGATGGAAGTGAACGTCCTGTAAAAGCGGCAGCCTCGCGGAATAAACAGGAGGCGGAGGCGCCCTTAGCGACACACAAGTATCGCTCTGTCCCGCGCAGGCAGTTCTATCCGGTTGGGGTAGAGGCTGCCCATTAGGAGTGCGGCACGCACCGCCCGCCCGGCGGACGCATCCGCGCCACGGCGGGCAGCCTTTATTACTTGCAAAGTAACCCGCGCGCCGACGCCTTAAAAAGCGATTCAACTATTTTGGCGTAAGCCGAAAGAAAATGAATCGCCCGGCGCGCGACAAAGCCAGCTCCGCGCGCCACGCCTTAAGAGGGAAATCGTCAAAATGTGCTGGCACGTTTTGACTGGATTTCCCAAGGCGCGCGAACAGAGAACTGTTCGAAGAGTTGAGCTACTCCAGCCAATTGCCCACCGCGGGCACGCGGGGCCTGCCCGGCCCGAGGGCAGTCGAAGCTCGAACCGCGCGCCGACGCCTTAAAAGGGAAATCGTCAAAATGTGCTGGCACGTTTTGACTGGATTTCCCAAGGCGCGCGAACAGAGAACTGTTCGAAGAGTTGAGCTACTCCAGCCAATTGCCCACCGCGGGCACGCGGGGCCTGCCCGGCCCGAGGGCAGTCGAAGCTCGAACCGCGCGCCGACGCCTTAAAAGGGAAATCGTCAAAATGCACTTGGGCGTTTTGACAGGATTTCCCAAGGCGCGCGGATAAAACTCGTTTATCCGATAAACGTCGGGCGGTGATCAACGTCGGAAAGATGGTTTATCTCTTCTCTCTGTTCCGCTTAGGCCGCGGGGGCCCCTACTTTCTACTATGTGGTAGAAAGTAGGCAAAGAGCACATTCAAGGGGGATTCACATCCCCCTTGAAAATCCCCCGGCGATTCTTTTAGGGTAGACACGGCCATCTGCCCACCGCGGGGCCCCACAGGGGCTTTTACTAGGGTTATCACTGCCTTATTTAAGCGGGGCCTGCCCGGCCCGAGGGCAGTTCCGTCCGGTTAGGGTAGAGGCGGCCCTGTCGGAGTGCCCGAAGGCACCGCGCCACGCCTTGAAAGGGAAATCGTCAAAACTCGCTTGCGTGTTTTGACTGGATTTCCCAAGGCGCG
>NZ_CAJTMN010000142.1 GCF_910577125.1 uncultured Rikenella sp. | reverse complement strand
GATGAGCTTCGTTCGCATTTTTCTCGCGCGCCTTGGGCGATTCAACTGTTTCGGCTAACCGCCGAAACAGTTGAATCGCCTTTTAAGGCGTCGGCGCGCGGTCAAGCTTCGACTGCGCTCGACCCGCGCGGGCCCCACTTGGTAAGGCGAAAAGAACCCTAACAAAACACCCAACGGGTGCGGGGACGGGAAATGCTGCGCATTTCCACTGCCAGCCTCTACCCTAACTTACTCAAGCATTCCCAGACCAGCCACAGCCCCCGCAAAACAATTCCGGCCGCCCTGCACATCACAGAACGGCCGGAAACCTTTATCCGAAATTTCTGAACGATCTACCGCACGATCGTCATCTCATCGATCAACCGGCGGCATCCCGCATACTTATCGATCAGGAACAAGACATACCGGATATCCACCGCAATCGTCCGCTGTACATCCGGTTCGAACGCGATATCGCCGCTCATCGCCTCCCAGTTGCCGTCGAACGCCAACCCCAACAGGCGACCCTCCGCATCCAGCACCGGACTCCCCGAGTTACCCCCCGTGATATCGTTGTTCGTCAGAAAACAAGTCGGCACCTCGCCATCCACCGCATACGGCCCGAAATCCTTCGCCTTGTAGAGCTCCTTGAGCCGCTCCGGCACGATGAAATCCGGATTCTTCGGATCCTCCTTCGCCATCACCCCGCCCAGCGTCGTGAAGTAGTTGTAAAAGACCGCATCCGCCGCCCAATACGGCAGCACCTGCCCGTAAGTAAGCCGCAGCGTGAAGTTGGCATCCGGCGCATACGCCCGCTCCGGATCCATCTCCAGCAGGCCCGCCACCCAGAGCCGATGGCCCTCCGCAAAGAGCCCGGCCGCCGGTTTCAGTACACTGTCCGTCAACGCCTTGTTCTTCTCACCGATCGAAGCCGCCGCCACGACCGCCGGATCCGCCGTCCACTGCGCCCGGTCGAAATTCGCCAGCGCCCCGTAGAACCGCGTCGTATCCGTCAGCAAAGAGTTATCGGACAAACCGGCAGCATAGCCCGCCACATCCGGCCGCACCGCCGCAAAGAACGACGGTTCGTCCGCCGCCGCCACGCTGTCCGCAAAGATCTGCAACATCCGCCGCGTCACCTTTCGGTCAGTCGCCGGACTGTAATTCTTGAAGAACGCCTCGCCCGCCCGACGGATCGCCTCCGCCGCCTTTTTGTCATCCTTCTGTCCTTCGAGAATTCCATTCACCGTCGTACCCAGCGTATAGCTCTCCACCCCCGTCCGCAGCGCCTCGTTCATGAACTGTTGGATGCGCGCCGCCTCGCGCCGCATCCGCACCGCGCTGTCGATCAGCGGCAACGCCCGGCCGTATGTAGCCTGCCGTTCCGGCGCCGCATTCACCCAAGCCGTAAATTCCGCCTGCTGCGCCGCCTTTTTGCCCCGCACATCCAGCCGGCGCAAGCCGCGACTCATACCGATCGAATTTTTCCAGTAGTTCGACGACCCCGCATACTTGCTCGCATACTGAATCCGGATCTTCGGATCGGCCATCATATCCTCCCAGAGGAGTTTCTGGCGTTCTCCCCGGACGAAGATGCGGATCGGATTGTCCTGCTCCAGCACCTGATCGATCTCGTACGACGTCATATAGCGGTTCGTCCGCCCCGGAAAGCCCATGATCATCGCATAATCCCCCTCCTTGTAT
This sequence comes from uncultured Rikenella sp., assembly GCF_910577125.1. Taxonomy (GTDB): domain Bacteria; phylum Bacteroidota; class Bacteroidia; order Bacteroidales; family Rikenellaceae; genus Rikenella. Next base: position 2,500 of record NZ_CAJTMN010000142.1, on the reverse strand, counting down.
CCCTTGAGCGAGATTTCGAGATGCTTCGGCGCCCGGTAAGGCACATTGTCCTTCGAGTAAGCCGCCGGTTTGTTATCCGGCGACGCATAGACGCGGAACAGCGAGAAGTCCCCCGTATGCCGCGGCCACATCCAGTTGTCCGTATCTCCCCCGAACTTGCCGACCGACGACGGCGGCGCCCCCACCATCCGGACATCCGTAAAGCGCTCCGTCACGAAGAGCAGGTACTGGTTTCCGCCGAACATCGGCACCACCTGCGCCCCCTTGAACGTCTTCGCATCGCTGTGAGCCTTGACGATCTTCTCCGAAGCCTTTTTAACCGCCTCATTGCGCTGCGCCTCCGTCATCCCCGGCTTCACCCGGGCCAGCACCTCCGGCGTCACGTCCCGAATTTCGCGGATAAAGGTCACCGCCAGCCCCGGCGTCGGCAGCTCCTCCTGCTGCGTCGCCGCCCAGAAGCCGTTCTTCAGGTAGTCGTGCTCCACCGAGCTGTGCTGCTGGATCGCCCCGTAGCCGCAGTGGTGGTTCGTGGCGATCAGCCCGTTGGGCGAGATGATCTCGCCCGTGCACCCGCCCCCGAAAATCACGATCGCATCCTTGAGCGACGTATTGTTCAGGTCGTAAATGTCCCGCGCGTCGAGCCGAAGCCCCTTAGCCTTCATCTGTTCGATGTTCATCCGCTCGATGAAAGGCAAGAGCCACATCCCCTCGTCGGCCGCCGCCCCGAACGGCGCGCACAGAGCCGCCGCAGCAGCGAACAGCCCGATCAGTCGTCTTTTCATATCCTCGTCTGTGTTTTTATGGTTTTTTATTCTCGCGTCCCGGATTGTCGGGAGTGTCAAATTTACGTATCTTTGTCTCACTAAAAAAATCGATTCGGATGAAATTACCGCAGACGGTAAATATTCTGCTTCTCGGCAGCGGCGGCCGGGAGCACGCTTTCGCCTGGAAAATCGCGCAGAGTCCGCGGTTGGAAAAGCTCTTCATCGCGCCGGGGAACGCCGGGACACGATCCTGCGGGGTCAACGCCGACCTCGACCCGTCGAACTTTCCGGCCATCAAGCAGTTCGTGCTGAACAACTACATCAACCTCGTGGTGGTCGGGCCCGAACAGCCGCTGGTCGACGGCGTGAAAGACTATTTTCTGAACGACTCCGAGATCCGGCACATTCCGGTGATCGGCCCGTCGCAGGAGGCGGCGCGGCTCGAAGGGAGCAAGGAATATGCGAAGGCGTTCATGAGCCGGCACGGGGTGCCGACGGCAGCCTATTTTACCGTCACGAAAGATAATGTCGAAGAGGGCTGCGCGTTTCTGGCCTCGGACAAGGTTCAGGCACCGTATGTTTTGAAAGCGGACGGTTTGGCGGCGGGGAAAGGCGTGCTGATTATCGACGACCTGGCGGAAGCACAGGCGGAACTGCGGGCCATGCTGGAGGGCAAATTCGGCGCCGCATCGAAGAAAGTGGTCATCGAAGAGTTTCTGTCGGGGATCGAAGTCTCGGTTTTCGTGGCCACGGACGGCAAATCGTATAAGATTCTGCCGGAGGCAAAGGACTACAAGCGGATCGGCGAGGGAGACACCGGGCCCAATACAGGCGGGATGGGAGCCGTGTCGCCGGTACCGTTCGCCACTCCGGAGTTTATGGAGAAGGTGCGCACCCGGATCGTCGAGCCGACCATCCGCGGCATCCGGGAGGAGGAGCTCGACTACACCGGCTTCATCTTCATCGGCCTGATGAACTGCGGAGGCGAACCGAAGGTGATCGAATACAACGTCCGGATGGGCGACCCGGAGACCGAAGTGGTGCTGCCGCGGATTACGTCGGACATCATCGACCTGTTCGAAGGGATCGCACACGGCACGCTGGAAGAGAAGACCGTCACGGTGACGCCTCGGACGGCAGCGACGGTGGTTTGCGTCTCGGGCGGCTATCCGGGCGCATACGAAAAGGGATTCCCGATCGAGGGATTGCCGGCCTCCGCTGCTCCTGCGGCGGGCGAATCGGGAGAAGTGGCGGCCGGGGAGGGCGACACGATCGTCTTCCATGCGGGGACGGCTCTCAAGGGGGGTGAGACGGTGACGGCAGGAGGCCGGGTGCTGGCGGTGACTTCGCTGGGGGATTCGATTCCTGCGGCGACGGCTGCATCGTACAAGACGATCGAGGGGATTACATACGAGGGCAAATATTGCCGTCGCGACATCGGCCGCGATCTATTATAAAACCATTCGGTTCTTGGGTATCTACCCGCAGGGAACTGCCGCTTTTTGTAAAAAGCGGCACCAAAAACTTTTAGTTAGCTACGCTACTCCTTACGCTCCGCAGTCCTCAATCTTCGTGATTGCTTTTGGGTCGGGGTTCTCCGGGGCGCGTAGGGTAAATCCCGCATTATCGCGCCCCGGAAGAATCCCCGGCCCAAAGAAAGTCCGAGAACTGGGCCGCCGGCAGCTTTAGGATGCGCAAGCATCCTCTAAAGTTTTTTTGGTTCTTTTTGTTCACAA
>NZ_CAJTMN010000141.1 GCF_910577125.1 uncultured Rikenella sp. | reverse complement strand
AGAACCAGAAAAACTTTAGAGGATGCTAACGCATCCTAAAGCTGCCGGCGGCCCAACTCTCGGACGCTTCTTTGGGCCGGGGATTCTTCCGGGGCGCGTAGGGTAATTCCCGCATTATTGCGCCCCGGAGAACCCCGACCCAAAAGCAATCGCAGAGACTGAGGACTGCGGAGCCTAAGGAGTAGCGTAGCTAACTAAAAGTTTTTGGTGCCGCTTTTTTCAAAAAGCGGCAGTTCTCTGCGGGTAGACACAGCTAAACGAATGATTAGAAAATCAGTCCAGTTCCCAGTCCGCCCCATCCTTTCGATCCTTGACCCGGATACCCAGCGCCGCCAGGCGGTCGCGGATCAAGTCCGACGTCGCCCAGTCCTTCGCCGCCTTCGCCTGCTGACGCACCTCCAGCACCATGTCGATCACCCCGCCCAAGCGGTCGTTGCCACCAGCGGCAGGAGCCGCCCCGCCCTCCGCCGAGAGAGAGAGCCCCAGCAAATCGCCCAATATACGGTCGAAAGTATCGCGCAGCGTTTTCAAATCCTCCTCCGTCGCCGTGAGCGTCCCGTCGTTCAGCGCGTTGACATGCCGCACCCACTCGAACAGTTTCGCAATTGCCACCGGACTGTTCAGGTCGTCGCACAGCGCCTCCTCGCACTCCGCCAACAGCCCCGCCGGCGACGGTATGGTAGAAGCCGCCGCAGGAGCGATGCGCCCCGAAGCCAAGGTATTCCACGCCTTGAGCAGCCGTTCCAACCCCTTCTGCGCCCCCTGCAGCGCCTCGTCGCTGAAGTCCAGCGTCGACCGGTAGTGCGCCTGGAGGATAAAGAACCGGATCACCATCGGCGAGTAGGCCTGCGACAACAGCGGATGATCCCCCGTGAAGAACTGCTCCAGCGTGATGAAATTCCCCAACGACTTGCCCATCTTCTGCCCCCCGATCGTCACCATGTTGTTGTGCACCCAATATCTGGCCGACGCATGTCCCAGCGCCGCCGTCGACTGCGCGATCTCGCACTCGTGGTGCGGGAACATCAAGTCCATCCCCCCCCCGTGAATATCGAACCTCTCGCCCAGATACTTCGCACTCATCGCCGAGCACTCCAGATGCCACCCCGGAAATCCCTCGCTCCACGGGCTCGGCCACCGCATGATATGCTCCGGCGCAGCCTTTTTCCACAATGCGAAGTCCGCCGCGAAACGCTTTTCTCCCTCATAATCCTCCGACCGCCCCCCCGACTGCATATCCTCCAGATTTCGGCCCGACAGTATCCCGTAATGATTCCCGTCCTCCACATACTTCCGCACGTCGAAATAGACCGACCCGTTGCTCACATACGCATACCCCGCATCCAGAATCGCCTGCGTCATCGCGATCTGTTCGATGATATGCCCCGACGCGTGCGGCTCGATCGACGGCCGCAACACCCCCAGCCGATCCATAAACTCGTGGTACCGGTTGGTATAGTACTGCGCCACCTCCATCGGCTCCAGCTGCTCCAGCCGCGCTTTCTTGGCTATTTTGTCTTCGCCGCTGTCCGCGTCGTTTTCGAGGTGCCCCACATCCGTGATGTTCCGCACATAACGCACCTTGTACCCCTCGTATTTCAGGAGCCGGAACAGCAGGTCGAACGTCACCGCCGGCCGTACATGTCCCAAGTGCGGATCGCCGTAGACCGTCGGCCCGCAGACATACATCCCCACCGCCGGCGCGTGCAGCGGTTCGAACTCCTCTTTGCGTCTTGTCAGCGTGTTGTACAGATAGATCGGTCGGCTCATGCGGTTGTCGGTAAAAAAGATGTGTTCTGCAAAAATATTAATTTTGAACCACCAATGTATCGACCATGTACAAAAACTTGACGGAATATATCGCCGCGCTGGAGCGGGCCGGCGAGTTGATCCGGATTTCCGTTCCCGTCGACCCCGTGCTGGAGATCGCCGAGCTGACCGACCGGCAGTCCAAGCAGCCCGGTGGCGGCAAAGCCCTGCTGTTTGAGCAGACCGGCACCGGTTTTCCCGTGCTCACCAACCTGATGGGTTCCGAGCGACGGATTTGCATGGCCCTCGGCGTGGAGCGGCTTTCCGAAGTCGGCGAACGGATCGACACCCTCTTTGCCGACGCCCTGCGGCCCAAAGCGGGATGGATGGAGAAACTGCGGATGCTGCCCCTGCTCAAAGAGGTTTCGGAGTGGATGCCTCGCCACGTCTCCCGCAAAGGCGAGTGCCAACAGGTGGTGTGGCAGGGCGACGAAGTCGATCTCGGCCGCCTGCCCGTGCTGCAGTGCTGGCCTCACGACGGGGGGCGGTTCGTGACCCTGCCTTTGGTGCACACCGTCGATCCGGAGACGGGAGTTAGGAACGTCGGGATGTACCGGATGCAGGTGTTCGACGCGCGCACTACGGGGATGCACTGGCACCGCCACAAGACCGGCGAGCGGCACTATCAGGAATACAAAAAGCGGGGCGATCGGATGCCGGTGGCGGTCTGCCTTGGCGGCGACCCCGTCTATACCTACTGCGCGACAGCTCCACTGCCCGACGGGATGGACGAGTACCTGCTGGCCGGTTTTCTGCGTCGGCGGCCCGTGGAGCTGGTGCAGTGCCTGACCAACGATCTGCGGGTGCCTGCCGATTGCGACTTCGTGATCGAAGGCTACGTCGACCCCGCCGAACCGAAGGCGGTCGAAGGCGATTTCGGTGACCACACCGGGTTTTACTCCCTGAAAGACCTTTATCCGCGATTCCATGTGACCTGCATCACCCACCGGCGCGATGCGGTCTGGCCCGCGACGCTGGTGGGGATTCCTCCGATGGAGGATGCCTGGATTCAGCTGGCGACGGAGCGGATCTTCCTTGCGCCCATCCGTCTGGCCGTAGCTCCGGAGGTGGTTGATCTGTGGATGCCACCGGCGGGGGTGGCGCACAATATCGCGGTGTGCGTGATCGAAAAAAGTTATGCCGGTCAGGCCCTTAAGGTGGCGAATGCGCTGTGGGGTGCCGGCCAGATGAGTTTCAATAAGTTCTTGGTGGTGCTCTCGGCCGAGGATGCGGCCGGGGTCTCGGGCGAAGGGTATGTCGAGGTGATTCGGGAGCGGCTTCGCCGGTTCGATCCGACGCGGGACGCTCTGTTTTCGCGGGGGGTGCTCGACGTGCTCGACCACTCGGCTCCTCAGACCGGTTTCGGCGGGAAATTATGTCTCGACCTGACGCGTAAGCTGGAAGAGGAGGGGGGCGAGGCGCCTTTCCGGGAAGATATTCCGGTGGCGGTGGTCTGGGACGATTTCGTGGAGGCGTCGGGGCTGAATTTCAGCGAATTGCTGTGGCTAACAGCGGGGAATGTAGACCCGGGTCGGGATGTCACGATTACTCCGGAAGGGGCGTTGAGGTTGGATGCGCGGTTCAAGCCGGCGGCGGTGGATCGGGGCTGGCCGAATGTGGTGACGATGTCGCCGGAGGTGATCGAGCGGGTGGATGCTCATTGGTCGGAATACGGTTTTACGGGAGATCCCCTGCCGTCACCCTCGCGCCGTTATCAGTTTTTGGTGCGTTCTGACACGGCGAAGATTTGAGGCACGTCCGCACTTTGACTCCTGCGGAGCGTGAGGCGCGCGGTCAAAGAGTGGGGCCGAGGCTGCCGCAGCAAAACGTAGTTTCGCCCGTCCACGGGACGTGGGGCCCGGCCGGCCCGAGGCCAGTTCCGGTCTTTAGGGTAGAGGCTGCCAATTGGGAGTGCGGCACGCACCGCCCGCCCGCTTAAAGAGGGATTTCGCTCGTTTTGCAGTAAGCAAAATCGAGATGAAATCCCAGCGGGCGACGATTAAAATGCCCCGCGCGCCGACGCCTTAGGAGGCGATTCAACTGTTTCGGTGAAGAGGCGAAACAGAATGAATCGCCCAAGGCGCGCGGGAAAAGAATTGGACTAAGCAGATAAGTGAAAATGCGTAAGCATTTTCCCGTCCACGGGACGTGGGGCCCGCGCGGCCTGAGCGCAGTCGAAGCTCGACGCGCGCCGCCGTTTTGAGAGGCGATTCAACTGTTTCGGCGACGAGCCGAAAGAGAATGAATCGCCCAAGGCGCGCGAGAAAAATATGAACAAAGCTCATCCCGCGCGCGACAGCTGGAGACGGAAATCATTCAAACGCGTGGTGCGCGTTTGAATAAGATTTCCGCCAGCGCGCGGGAAAAATGCGATAGGTGGCGAAGCGACAGCGG
>NZ_CAJTMN010000140.1 GCF_910577125.1 uncultured Rikenella sp. | reverse complement strand
TTTTGGGTACCTTTTCTTCAGAAAAGGTACGGTTCTCTGCGGGTAGACACAGATATTCGAACGGTTATTTATGTCGTCGGGCCAGTTCTTTTTCGAGGTCTGCCAGCGAGAGTCCGTTCGCCTCTAACAGCACCAGCAGGTGGTAGACCAAGTCCGACGCCTCGTAAATCAGGTCCGGTTTGTTCTGCGCCACCGCCTCGATGACCGTTTCGACCGCCTCCTCGCCCACTTTCTGCGCAATCTTGTTGATCCCCCGTTCGAAGAGCTTCGTCGTGTAGGACGCCGCCGGCATCTCCCTGTGCCGCTGCTGGATAACCGATTGCAGGTAGCGGATGAACCCCTCCGTCTCCGTGGGCGACTCCGTGAAACAACTCATGCAGCCCGTGTGGCACACCGGCCCCGCCGGAACCACCCGGAAGAGCAGCGTGTCCGCATCGCAATCCATCGCCACCGAACAGATCGTCAGAAAATTGCCGCTCGTTTCGCCCTTCGTCCAGAGCCGTTTCTTCGTCCGGCTGTAAAACGTCACGCGCCCCTCCGTGACGCTTTTTTCATAAGCCTCCCGGTTCATGTAGCCCAGCATGAGGACTTGTAGCGTTCGGTCATCCTGAACGATCGCCGGCAACAGCCCGTCGCCGTTTTTCGCGAAATCCAATTTTTCGATGTCAGGTATCATAAGTATGTTGTTTTTTAGATTCTTACAGGAATTTTACGCTCATTCAGCGCCCGCTTCAGCACCGGAATCGGAATCTCTCCGTAGTGGAAAATCGATGCTGCCAGCGCCGCATCCGCCCGCCCCGCCGTCAGCACCTCTGCGATGTGATCCACCGTCCCTGCCCCACCCGAAGCGATCACCGGGATCGATAGCTCCGAAGCCAGCCGTGCGAACGTCTCGCACGGATAGCCGCTCTTCGTCCCGTCGTGGTTCATCGACGTGAAGAGGATCTCGCCCGCCCCCCGCTCCTGCGCCTCGCGCGCCCAGCTGAACAGCTCGCGTTCGGTGGGTTGGCGTCCTCCGTGCGTAGTCACCACCCAACGTCCCGCCTCGTCCATCCGCGCGTCGATCGCCACTACGACGAACTGCCGCCCGTACCGTCCCGCGATCTCGTCGATCAGCTCCGGCCGGCGCACCGCCGCACTGTTCACCGTCACCTTGTCCGCCCCCGCCAGCAGCAATGCTCCCGCATCCGCCGCCGTCGAAATCCCTCCTCCCACCGTGAACGGAATATCGATCTCGCGCGCAATCCGCGCCACCAACTCCCCGAAAGTCTTCCGTCCCTCGACCGTCGCGCTGATGTCTAAGTAGACCAGCTCGTCCGCCCCCTCGTCCGCATACTTGCGGCCCAGCTCGACCGGATCGCCCACATTTTGCAATCCCACAAAATTGACCCCCTTGACCGTCCGCCCGTCTTTGATGTCTAAGCAGGGAATTATCCGTTTTGCAAGCATCGTTCCAACTCTTTAAGCGTGATTCTCCCCTCGTAAATCGCCTTTCCCACGATGACGCTCCGCAGCCCCATCGCGTCCAGCCGCATCAGGTCGTCCATCGACGAAATTCCGCCGCTGACCGTAATATCGATCCTCGGAAATTCCCCTTGCAGCGTAGCGTAGAGCTCGAAATTGGGTCCCGTGAGCATCCCGTCGCGCGAAATGTCCGTGCAGATCACCTGCCGCAACCCTCGCGCCGCGAACCGCCCGATAATCATCCGTACATCTGTTTCCGACGACTCCAGCCACCCGTTGATCGCCACCTTCCCCGCCCGGGTATCGGCTCCGAGGATGATATGCTCCGCCCCATAGGTTGCCAGCCACTCCTCGAACCGCTCCGGCGCGGTGATCGCCACGCTGCCGCAGATCGCCCGGCACGCTCCCGCCTCCAGAACCGCTTCCAGTGCCTCGCCGTTCTTGATGCCGCCGCCGTACTGGATGTCGAGCGTCGTCGCTGTGGCAATCTTCCGCAGTGTATTCAGGTTTTTCGGTGTCGAAGCCTTGGCCCCGTCCAGATCCACCACGTGGAGCCGTCGGATCCCGATCGCCTCGTATTGCCGGGCGATCTCCACCGGATCGGTTCCGTAAGTGGTCCGCTGGTTGTAGTCCCCCTGCGTCAGCCGCACGCACTGGCCGTCGATGATGTCGATGGCGGGTATGATCTCTATCTTCATAGCGCAAGAAAGTTAGCTAAAATCCGGCTGCCTGCCGCGCCGCTCTTTTCCGGGTGGAACTGGCAGCCGTAGAAGTTGTCCCGGTGCAGCGAGCCGCTGAACCGTCCGCCGTAGTCGGTCGCCGCCGCCGTATATTCATTGATTTCCGCCGCATAGGAGTGCACGTAATAGACGTGTTCTCCTTCTTTAATGTCCTTATACAGAGGCGATTCGAGGTCGTAGATCGAGTTCCATCCGACGTGCGGCACTTTGACTCCCGCGTCGGCAGGAAATCGTCGCACCCGGTTCGGGAAAATTCCCAGACACTCCGTGTCGCCCTCTTCGCTGCGGGCGCACAGCAGCTGCATCCCGAGGCAGATCCCGAGCACGGGACATTTCAAATTACGGAGCACATCGGTCAATCCCTTCTCGCGCAGCTGCGCCATCGCCGTCGCCGCCTCGCCCACGCCGGGCAGCAGGACGCGTTCTGCGTTTTGTATGGCGACCGGGTCAGAGGTCAGCAGGTAGTTCGCTCCCAGTCGCTCGAAGGCGTTGGTGACCGACCGCAGGTTGCCTGTTCTGTAGTCTATAATCGTTACCATGCGTTTCGTTTTAGAGCATTCCTTTCGAGCTCGGCAGACTGAAATCCAGCGGTTTGCGCTCCACGGCCATCCTCAAGGCCCGCGCGAAGGCCTTGAAAACCGCCTCCACCTTGTGGTGTTCGTTGCGCCCCCGGGCCGAGATGTGCAGGTTGCAGCGTGCCGCCTGCGCGAAGCTGTCGAAAAAGTGCTCGAACAGCTCGGTCGGTACATCCCCGATCCGCTCCCGCTTCAGTTTTACGTCCCACCGCGTCGCGATCCGCCCCCCGAAGTCCAGCAGCACCAGCGCCCGGCTCTCGTCCATCGGCAGCGCGAACCCGTACCGGCCGATGCCGCGTTTGTCGCCCAGCGCCAGCCGGAACGCCTCGCCCAGCACCAACGCCGTATCCTCGACGGTGTGATGTTCGTCCACCTGCAAGTCCCCCTTGGCCGCGAGTTGCAAGGAGAACCCGCCGTGGTGCACGATCTGGTCGAGCATGTGGTCGAAAAATCCCAGCCCGGTCGATATGTGCGACGGCAAAGTGTTGTCCAAGTCCAGCGTAGCCGTAATATCCGTCTCCCGGCTCCGCCGCGTCACCGTCACACAACGCCCCCCCGAAGAGACCGGAACCGGCCCTGCGAACGGCTGGTCGAGGTTCCGCAACGCCTCTACCAGCGCCGCATTCTCCTCCGGCGTCCCCACGGTCAGTCGCAAACACCCCTCGCACCCTTCGATTTTCGAGCGGTCGCGCACGATGATTCCCCGTTCGATCAGCCGGTTGTAGACCTCGCGCGGCTCGTCCACCCGCACCAGCACGAAATTGGCGTCCGAGGCGAACACTTTTCGAATAAGAGGCATCTGTTCCAGCCGGGCGACCAGTTTTTTCCGCTCGTCGACCAGCGTCGCGATTTGTTCCTCGCGAACGGAGGAACGCTCCAGCTCCTGCAATACCAGCCGTTCGGTGATGACGTTCACCGAGTAGGGGTACTTGATCCGCCCCATAGCCGCGACGATCTCCGGGTCGGCAAAGGCGAATCCGATCCTGATGCCTGCCATCCCCCACGCTTTCGACAGCGTTTGCAGCACCACCAAGTTCGGAAACTCTGCCAACCGCGGCAGAAATCCCTCGTGTTCCGCGAAGTCGATGTAGGCTTCGTCGAGCACGACAATCCCGTTAAAGCCGCGGATAATCTTTTCGACCTCCGCCGGGTCGAGCAGGTTGCCCGAAGGGTTGTTCGGCGAGCAGAGGAAAGCCAGCTTCGTCTGCGGCGTCGCCCGGCTCAGGAAATCTGCGGCATTCAATTCGAAGTTCGCGCTGAGCGGCACTTCGGTCAGCCGCACGTCGTTGGTCGCCGCGGCCACGCGGTACATGCCGTAGCTGGGGGCGATCGATAGGGCTTCGTCCTGCCGCGGCTCGCAGAAAACCCGGAACAGCAGGTCGATGGGCTCGTCGCTGCCGTTCCCGCCGACGAAAATCCGGTCGGCGGCCACGCGGCGCATGGCGGCGACTTTGGCCCGGATACGCTTGTTGTGCGGGTCGGGGTAGCGGTTGAAACCGTTGTCGAAGGGGTTCTCGTTGGCGTCGAGGTAGATCCCCAACTCTCCTTCATACTCGTCGCGGGCGGTGGAGTAGGGGGCCATTTGCCTGATATTCTCGCGAAACAGGGGTGTGATCTCCATATGCTAAATATTAATTCGTTTGTTTGTCTGTGTCTACCCGCAGGGAACTGCCGCTTTTTGAAAAAAGCGGCACCAAAAACTTTTAGATAGCTACGCTA
>NZ_CAJTMN010000139.1 GCF_910577125.1 uncultured Rikenella sp. | reverse complement strand
CTCTGCGAGCCGCAGAACTTGGAAATCATACAGACCCAAGCCCGGGTTCGAAGTTTCCAATCAGTCGAGGCTTCCGTTTATTCCGAGAGGCAACGCAACTGAAAACCGAAGCCGCGGGTGTCTGAGCTGCTTGCGTTGAGGTACTGTGAATAGAACTTCAAGCCCAAGCCGTAGATGCCGCTCACCGCCGACGAGTAGCTGAATCCGCCGTTGCCGACGTTCACCGGATCACCTGAATTTGCGTAGCGGTTGCCCGGGGCGGGAGTAACGGCAGTAAAAAACAAAAACGGTTCGCATCTTGCGATGCAAACCGTCTGAGTTGCGGGGGGAGGACTCGAACCTCCGACCTTTGGGTTATGAGCCCAACGAGCTACCAACTGCTCCACCCCGCGATCGTAATTTCAGGTGCAAAGGTAATGCATTTTTTGTAAAATGCAAACTCCCGAATCAAAAAAACATCCCGCTCACCGCACTAAGACGACAAGCGGGATAAAAATCCGGTCTGCAAGACCCCTGTACGCCCTACCTCTTGTCCAAAGCGTGCAGCGCAAAGGCATAGGCCCCGATGCTGATCGCCTTGCTCGTCCCGATCCGCGAGAAGCCGATCCCCACGCGCGGCATCGAGTCATAGGTCACCCGCTCATTGGTGTGCGGCACCTGAATCTGCTTCACCTCGCCCTGCAGGAAAGCGGCCATCTGCGCCTCGTCCTCCAGATAGAACGCCTTCTGCGCCAGCCGCGGGAACTGCGCCCCCGTAGCCCCGACAAACTGCCCGTGCACCTCCTCCATCATCGCCGGCACGAACAGCGACTTCGCCCCCGCCACCCCGCCGCCGATCACCGCGATCCCGTCCACCACCGTCAGCACGTTACAGAGTGCATCTCCCAGCGCCTGTCCCATCCGCCGGAAAGCCTCCAGCGCCGCCGCCTTGTCCCCCTCCTTCTCGCCGATCCCGATCTCGTAGATGTCCTTCGGATGCGGCAGCTTGTCGGCCGGCGTCCCCGTGAGTTCGCCATAGACCCGACGTACCGCCCGGATGCTGATCGACTCTTCGATGTTCCGGTCCTGGTGGTACCGCTGGCTCAGCAGCCACACCTCCGCCGCCGCCGAGTTGTCGCCCAAAAACAGTTCGCCGTTCCGCACGATCCCGCCGCCGAAGCCCGTCCCAAGCGTCAGCCCCACCAGGTTGCGATACCGTTTCGGACTGCCCGCCTTTTCGAGCTGGGCATTGACCCACGGCAGATAGCCCTCGATCGCCTCGCCGTAGGCATACAGGTCGCCGTCGTTATTGATGAAGACCGGGATACCGAACTCCGCCGCCAGCATCGGCCCGACAGCCACCCCGCCCTTGTAAGCCGGCAGGTTGCCGATGTTCCAGATGATGCCGTTCGGATAGTCCGCCGGCCCGGGAAACGCGAAACTGATGGCCACCGGCGCCTCCTTGAGCCGCGACCGCACGGCGTGAAAACCGTTGATCAGGTTGGCCAGACTCAGTTCCAGGTTGTTGGCCGCCGACGGCAGGTGGATCGGTTCGACGATCTCTTCGCAGCCGCGGATCGCGCCGAAAACAAAATTGGTTCCTCCCGCGTCCAGCGTCATCACGGTGCGGGGGTCGTTTGTAAAGTTCATAAAGCTCTCGTTTTGGTTCGGGTTATTTTTAGCAAATATAAGAAAAAGGAAGATATGGCGGTCTGCGAACCGAGCGATTGCGAAAAACGTTATATTTGTCGTAGGATGATACGATGCAGAGAGATACGTAAACGGTTCGGAGCCGTCGAAGTGCTTCGGGGAATCGACCTCGATATCGCCCGGAGCGAAGTGGTGGCCGTCGTCGGGCCCAGCGGGGCCGGGAAGACCACCCTGTTGCAGATTATGGGCACCCTGTCGCAGCCCGACAGCGGGACGGTCGAGGTGGAGGGACGCGACGTGGGGAGCCTGCGGCCGGCCGAGCTGGTGCGGCTGCGGAACGAGCGGATCGGCTTCGTTTTCCAGTTCCACCACCTCCTGCCGGAGTTTACGGCCACGGAGAACGTGATGATTCCGGCCCTGATTCGCCGGACTTCCCGTGCCGCGGCGCAGCGGCGGGCGGCCGAGCTGCTGGAGCTGCTGGGGGTGGGGCACCGGGCCGGGCATAAGCCGGCCGAGCTCTCGGGGGGCGAGCAGCAGCGCGTGGCGGTGGCGCGGGCCCTGATGAACGACCCGGCGGTGGTGCTGGCCGACGAACCTTCGGGCAACCTCGACAGTGCCAATCGTGAGAGTCTGCACCGGCTCTTCTTCGAGTTGCGCGACCGGTTCGGCTACACGTTCGTGATCGTGACCCACGACAACGACCTGGCGGCCATGTCCGACCGCCGGATCGCCATGCGCGACGGGACGATCGTCGAACTTTAAACGGAATTTACGAACACTTTGAATCTTTCGAATATGAAACGACACCTGACCACCATCCGCCTCTCGACCGCCGCTGCCGTGCTGGCTGCGGCGTTTTGCTGCGCCTGCGGGCCGCAGCGGACGGCCGAAGAGATCGCCGTGATTCCTCAACCCGCCCGCATCGTCGAAGGAGAGGGGGCGGTCCGATGGGTGGCGGACAGCGTGCGGACGGCGGTCGACACCTCGCTGCGGAATCCCGAGGCCTACCGGCTGACGGTGGCCGACGGACGGATGGAGGTGGTCGGAGGAGGCGAAGCGGGGATTTTCTACGGATTGCAGACGCTGGAACAGCTCAGGGACTCGGCCGGATACGTGCCTGTGGTGACGATCGAGGACGCGCCCCGGTTCCCGTGGCGGGGGGCGCATCTGGATGTGAGCCGCCACTTCTTCCCGAAAGATTTCGTCAAACGGTACATCGATATACTCGCCTACCACAAACTCAATACGTTCCACTGGCATCTGACGGACGGTATCGGCTGGCGGCTGGCGATCGACAAATACCCGCTGCTGGCGCAGAAAGCGGCGTGGCGCAAGGTCAAGGATCCGCTGGCGCCGTGGATCGGGCTGGAGCTGAGCGACGAGGCGCGCCGGGACAGTGCGGACACCTACGGGGGATACTATACCGAGGCGGATATCCGCGAGATTGTGGACTATGCCCGCGCGCGGCACATCACGGTGATTCCGGAGATCGAGATGCCGGGCCACTCCGAGGCGGCGACCTTCGCCTATCCGCAGTTCGCCTGTCCGACGGCGAAGCCGGGGAGCGGCATCTATTGTCCGGGCAACGACTCGACCTTCCTTTTCCTGCAGGAGATTATCGACCGGGTGGTGGAGCTCTTTCCCGACTCGCCGTACATCCACATCGGCGGCGACGAGGTGGGCAAGGAGCAGTGGAGCGGGTGCCCGTTGTGTCAGGCCCGCAAGCAGGCCGAGGGACTCAAGGACGAACACGAGTTGCAGAGCTATTTCGTCCGTCGGATGGAGAAATACATCAATGCCAAGGGCAAGCGGATGATCGGTTATGACGAGATTCTGGAAGGAGGTCTCGCGCCGGACGCCACGGTGATGTCGTGGACGGGTTTCGAGGGGGGTGTCCGGGCGGCCAATGCAGGGCACGATGCGGTGATGGTGCCGTTGGACTATGTCTATTTCGATCACTATCAGAACCAGAATCCGTGCGAACCGCAGGGGTGGGGGGGCTATAACGGCGTGCCGCGCGTCTACTCGTTCGACCCGCTGCGGCCGGAGGTCGAGGCCGACAAACGGCACCACATTCTGGGCGGTCAGGCCAATATCTGGACGGAAAACATCCGCACGCCGGAGCACGTGGAATATATGCTGCTTCCGCGGCTGGCGGCCCTTTCCGAAGCGTTGTGGACGGATACGACAGCCAAGGATTGGCACCGTTTCGAACGGAAGCTCGACCGGCAGTACGACCGGTATGCGGCCCGGGGGTGGCATTATGCCGAGAGCGCGTTCACACCGTATATCGCCGAACAGCATTTCAACGACGAGGGAGCGCTGGTGATCCGGCTGGCGACGGAGGTGGCACTCCATCCGATCCGGTACACGCTGGACGGATCGATGCCGA
The DNA here is from genome assembly GCF_910577125.1 of uncultured Rikenella sp. Taxonomy (GTDB): domain Bacteria; phylum Bacteroidota; class Bacteroidia; order Bacteroidales; family Rikenellaceae; genus Rikenella. The sequence continues at coordinate 689 of NZ_CAJTMN010000139.1, read as the reverse complement.
CGGCGGAGTCGCCGGTATATGCCGATTCGATCGTCATTACCGAGCCTGCGACTCTGACGGCGGTCACGTTCCGGCGGGGGAAAGCTGCGGGATGCGTCTTGTCGTCGCCCCGGCTGCTGAATCCGGCGACAGGGGCGAGGGTGACGTATGCTCATCCTTACCACGCGGCCTACACGGGGGGCGGAGATTCGGCGCTGGTGGACAACCGGTATGCTTTCAAGCGGGGCGACGATCCGGCGTGGCAGGGGTTCGAGGGGACGAATCTGGATGTGACGCTGGATTTGGGCAGCGTGTGGCGGCTGGAGGGGGTTTGGATGCGTTTCCTGCAACACATCGGTTCGACGTCGGTCATGCTTCCGACCCGGCTGAGGGTGTGGACGTCGGCGGACGGCAGGAACTATTCGGAAGCGGTGGATGTGGCGGTTGAGCAGGATTCGACTTCGGAGGTGATTATCCGGCCGGTGGATGTCCGGTTCCGCGAGGCGGTCGAAGCGCGTTTCGTGCGGATCGAGGCGACGAATCGGGAGATACTTCCGGAAGGTCACCCTCGCGCGGGCAGTCCGGCGTGGATCTTCGCGGATGAAATCGCGGTCTATTAAAAGAACCTAAGGCGCGCGAACAGAGAATTGGGCGCAGCAAACCAGTAAGCGATACGCAGTATCGCTCTGTCCCGCCGGGGTCACCCGGAC
>NZ_CAJTMN010000138.1 GCF_910577125.1 uncultured Rikenella sp. | reverse complement strand
GAGCTCCGGCGAGTTGCAGCCCGCCGCCGGGGGTGGCGACGGACTGCGCGACCCTATGGGTCGCACAGCACTCAGACCAATCCTCGGCCCAATTCTCCGCCCCATTCGGCCTGTCGCCCATCCCCCCCGAGCGGCAAAGCCGCTGGGCGACAGGGCCGGCGACCCATTGGGTCGCAAGAGCACGGCCCAAATTTCCGCCCAAAGCACCGTCCCGTGTCTACCTCACTGCGGCTCCGCTGTCGCTCCGCCGGTGTCTTCGGGCACTCCAAAATAGCAATCTCTATCCGGTTTTCCCGCGCGCTGGCGGAAATCTTATTCAAAAACGTGGCACGCGAGGAATTTCAACTGTCGCCCGCTGGGGGATTTCAGCTCGATTTTGCTCGCCGCAAAACGAGTGAAATCCCTCTTTAAACGGGCGGGCGACTCTCTCGACGGGAGGATACTGTTCTTTTTGTGAACAAAAAGAACCAAAAAAAACTTTAGAGCGCATCCCTACGGGATGCTCTGGCCGGGTCTAACCGCAAATTCAAATCAACTTCGCCGCAACCCCCATCACGGTTTCCGCATCACCTCATGCTCGCCCAGCGCACGACCGTAATGATCGATCAAACGATTGAGCGTCAGATTGATCCCGATCCCGAGAACCACATCCGCCAGCAGCACCCAGCCGAAATCCAGACTGCAAACCTCCGTCAAAAAGAAGTTGAACAGGATGAAGAACCCCTCCAGCAGCAGCAGAATCCCCGTGCTCTGCAAGTGCGTCCGGTTGAGCTGCAACAGCTTATGATGGATGTGGTTCTGATCCGGATAGAACGGCGATTTTCCCCGCGATATCCTGCTCACGAAGACCCGGCACGTGTCGAAAACCGGCACGAACAGCAGCCCCAGCAGAATCGCCAGCGGCGCATGCAGCCCCACCGGCTGGAACGTCGTATAGCCCAGATTGGCGAACTTAAGTCCCAGAAAAATAACCATATAACCCAGCGTCAGCGAACCGGTGTCCCCCATAAAGACCTTGAGCCTCGTCCCCAGCACGTTGTACTGGAAAAAGGCGATCAGCACCCCCGCCATCCCGAACGCGAACATCGCGTAGACGAAGAGTTCGTAATAGATAAAGAAGATCCCGAGCGTCGAAAGGATGATCGTCCCCAAGCCCGAGCACAAGCCGTCCACCCCGTCGATCAGGTTGAACGCATTGACCGTCAGCACCACCACCACGATCGTCAGCAGCGCGTCCAACAGAAACGGCAGCCGGTGGAGTCCGAAGAGCCCCTGAAGGTCGAACACCGTCACCCCGGCGAAAACCAGACAGACGGCCGCGAAAATCTGGGCCACGAACTTGTTCCGGTAACCCACCCCGATCAGGTCGTCGGCCAGCCCCACGAAGTAGAGGATCAGCATCCCCGCCACCACGAAGAGGAATTCGGTGAGGAGTTCGATCTGGAGGTCGATCGAGACGTCGTACCCGTAATAGTACCTGAGTCCCAGCACGAACGCGAACGAGAAGAGCACCGCCGGAAAAAACGACAGCCCCCCGAGCCGCGGAATCGCCCCCTTGTGCACCTTCCGTTTGTTCGGTTCGTCGAACAGCCGTTTCATCTTAGCAAAAATGACAATCCGCGGAATCGCCAGCCACCCGAAAGCGGCCGAGATTCCGAATGTCAGGATCACGAATAACACGTATACCATAGCTCTCCCCGATGCGTTTTGCGATTGGACAAATATAACGAACAATTCGGTTCGCTGCAACGTCTTTTCGAGCTGTCGCCGATTTTTCCTACCTTTGCAGGCGGTGAGGTGTACGCTCCGGAGCGGCCGGCACGACCGCCCTCCGTCTGCGCCGCGCGACACGCCGACCACCACACGGACGATAAAAAAACATCAACACCGCAATATGGAACCTATGGAACTCAGCGAGCAGGAGCTCCTGCGCCGCGAATCGATGAACAAACTCCGCGAACTCGGCATCGAGCCCTATCCGGCCGCCGCCTATCCCGTGACCGCCACGGCCGCCGGGATTCGCGAGAAATATACCCCCGAGAGCACTGATTTTCAGGACGTCCGCATCGCCGGACGCATCATGAGCCGGCGGATCATGGGGAGCGCAGCCTTCTTCGAGCTCCAGGACCACACCGGCCGAATACAGGTCTACATCCGGCGCGACGACATCTGTCCCGAGGGCGATCCGACCCTCTACAACACCGTCTTCAAGAAGCTGCTCGACATCGGCGACATCGTCGGCATCCGCGGTTTCGCCTTCGTCACCAACATGGGCGAACTGTCGGTGCACTGCCGCGAGTTCACCGTGCTGAGCAAGTCGCTCCGGCCCCTGCCCATCGTCAAGGAGAAGGACGGGCAGCTCTTCGACGCCTTCAGCGACCCGGAACAGCGCTACCGGATGCGCTACCTCGACCTGATCGTCAACCCGCAGGTCAAGGAGACCTTCCTGAAACGGGCCAAGATCATCGCCACCATGCGCCGCTTCTTCGACGAACACGGCTACGTGGAGGTCGAGACGCCGATCCTGCAGCCGATTCCGGGCGGGGCGGCGGCACGGCCTTTCATCACGCACCACAACTCGCTCGACACGGATCTCTACCTGCGGATCGCGACGGAGCTCTACCTCAAGCGGCTCATCGTGGGCGGCTTCGAGGGGGTCTACGAGTTCGGCAAGAACTTCCGAAACGAGGGGATGGACCGGACGCACAACCCGGAGTTCACCTGCATGGAGCTCTACGTGGCCTATAAGGACTACCGGTGGATGATGGAGTTCACGGAACAGCTGCTGGAGACGGTAGCCAAGGCGTTGCACGACGGGGAGACGCGTGTGCGGGTGGGGGATCGCGAGATCGACTTCCGGGCGCCGTTCCGTCGGATTACGATGCGGGATGCCATTCTCGAAAAAGCGGGCTTCGACATCGCCGGGAAGACGGAAGAGGAGCTGCGGGCGGCCTGCCGCGAGCTGGGGGTCGAGACCGACGAGACGATGGGCAAGGGCAAGCTGATCGACGCCATCTTCGGCGAGCGGTGCGAGGCGGATTTGGTGCAGCCGACCTTCGTGACGGACTACCCGATCGAGATGTCGCCGCTGAGCAAGCGCCACCGCGACGACCCGGCGCTGACGGAGCGTTTCGAACTGTTCGTGAACGGGAAGGAGCTCTGCAACGCCTACTCGGAACTGAACGACCCGATCGACCAGCTGGAGCGGTTCCAGGAGCAGCTGCGGCTGTCGGAAAAGGGCGACGACGAGGCGATGTTCATCGACATGGACTTCGTCCGGGCGCTGGAATACGGCATGCCGACCTGTTCGGGGCTGGGGATCGGGATCGACCGGCTGACGATGTACATGACGGATCAGTCGTCGATCCAGGACGTGCTGTTCTTCCCGCAGATGCGGCCGGAGAAGAAGGCGGTGCGGGACGAGCCGGCTCTCTACACGGCTGCGGGGGTTCCGGAGGAGTGGGTGCCGGTGCTCCAGAAGATGGGCTACGTGACGGTGGCTTCGCTGGGGGGGCTGGCGCCGAACAAGCTGTGGGGCGACCTGTGCGGGTTCAACAAGAAGAACAAGCTGGGGCTGAAGAATCCGACGGCGGAGGAGGTCTCGGGCTGGGTTTCGGCGGCTGCTACGGGCTCGGCTTCGTCCTCGGCTTCGGCGGAATAGCATCGGACTCGGCTTCGAGGACGGCGGGGTCGGCTTCGAACTCGGCTTCGGCGGCGGCGGAATCGCTTCGAACTCGGTTTCGGCGGCAACGGGCTCGGCTTCGGCGGAGTAGCGGCCTCAGAGTTTGGTGGCGGGGTCGGCTTCGGACCGGTTTCGGCGGCGGCGGAATCGCTTCGGGTCGGCTTCGAGGGCGGCGAATGGCGGCTACACACAATAAAAAGAGGTGTTTTTACGTCAATTGGAAAATGTAGGAACAGTCGTGTCTGTCTTGAGCTGGCGGAACAACGAGCCGGGCCGAAGCTGTCTTGGGGTAGAGGCTGCCCATTCCGAGTGCCGGGAGGCACCGCCTGCCCGGCGTAAGGGCAGTACCCTCCTGTAGCCAAAGACGCGCGCCGCCGCCTGAAGAAGCGATTCAATCATTTCGGCGGTGAGCCGAAATAGAATGAATCGCGTAAGGCGCGCGAATCGCGGCGGAGCGATAGCGGAGCCGCAGTGAGGCGGACACGGGGCGGAGCATTGGGGTGTGGATTGGGCTGAGCTCTTGCGACCCACAGGGTCGCGCAGTCCGACGCCCCGGCAGGCGGAGGGCTGCAACTCGACGGAGCTCGTTGCGCCTCCGCTGGCGTCGAATTGCGACGGGCCGAGAGCGAGTAACGCGATTCGCAGAATCGCCGGGCTTACGCGTTGGGCCTTCGGCCCACCCCCGGAGCACGCAGCCCGAACACGACAGATAGTTCGACCGAGTTTTTGCGGTTCGCAGAACCGCCGGCCTTGTCGCCCAAGCCGCGTAGCGGCTTCGGGGTGGGCGACAGGCCGAATGATGCGGGAAGTTGGGCCGAGCTGGCTGTGGTTTGGGCTGAATAGTTATGGGCAAGGCTCTTGCGGTTCGAAGAACCGCGCGGGCCGAAGCCTCCCCCGCGGCGGCCCGCAACTGACGTTGCATTTGGGCCCCGCAGGCTTCAACCCGCTTTGTAAGTGAATCGCGTGGCAGGGGCGTCCGGCCCGCGCGCCCCTGCGGGTCGGTGCCGCTCGGCACTCGAAAGCTGGCCGT
>NZ_CAJTMN010000137.1 GCF_910577125.1 uncultured Rikenella sp. | reverse complement strand
CGCCTGAAAAGGGAAATCGTCAAAACTCGCTTGCGTGTTTTGACTGGATTTCCCATGGCGCGCGGACAGAACTCAATGTTTTCGAATTAACATTGGGCGGCTGTCGGTCGCGGGAAATAATAAAGGCTCCGCGCCGTAACGCGAACGCGTTGGCCGCGGGGCCCGGCCGGCCTGAGGCCAGTCGAAGCTCGACAGTCGCCCGCCCGCGTAAAAGAGGGATTTCGCTCGTTTTGCGGTGAGCAAAACGAGTGAAATTACTTACTAGTTGGAATTTACAACTTCAGTCCTCAGAAGGGTCGGGTAGATTTTTGGGCGAGACCAATGTATGGGATAAACTTGCAGAGGTGGGTATTGTCTTGGATCGGACTATTTTCGCGAAATAGCTTTTCACTGAGCAATAAAATTTCCATCGTTTTGTTTGGTAGATTAAAAAAGAAACTATATATTTGTAATATAGACAAGGAGATTTGGAAAAGGCGCAGCCGGCTGGATTGAAGCCAAATTATGTGCCATCCAAGTCTCCTCTTTTTATTCTTTTTGTCTTTCTTCAAAAGGTGGTCTGTTACGGAGTAGAGAACATATCTTTACTCTTTGTGTCATTCTTCGTTCGCGCGCCGGGGCGATTCATTCTGTTTCAGCGCAAACCGAAACAGTTGAATCACCTCTCAAAGCGGCGGCGCACGGTGCCTGCGGGCACTCCGACAGGGCCGCCTCTACCCCAACCGGATGGAACTGCCCTCGGGCCGGGCAGGCCCCACTTAGTAAGGCAAAGACAACCCTAACAAAACACCCAACGGGTGCGTGGACGGGAAATGCTCACGCATTTCCACTTACCTGCTCTGCCCGGTTCTTTGTCGCATGCCCGCGGTAGGCAATTAGCCGTGTCGGCCCAATTCTTCGCACAGCTCGTCTCCCACCCCCGGACACCCCGCTACAACCCGCTCCGGACGAATTCGATCGCCCGACGCAACAGGTGATCCCGCGACGATCCCATCCCGTGGTTCTTGTCCGGATAGATCGCCATCTCGAACGACTTCCCCGCCCGAACCAGCCGCTCGATCATCTCGTAACTGTTCTGGATGTGCACGTTATCGTCCCCCGTCCCGTGCGCCAGCAGCAGTTTGCCCTTCAGGCGGTCGGCGAAGAAGATCGGACTGTTGTCGTCGTACCCCGCCGCATTGTCCTGCGGCAGCCCGTTGTAGAGCTCCGTATAAATCGTGTCGTAGTACCTCCACGAGGTCACCGGCGCCACCGCCACCGCCAGCGCGAAGACATCGTTCCCCTTCAAGATGCAGTTCAGAGCCATGAACCCCCCGTAGCTCCAGCCGTAGATCCCGATCCGCGCCGGATCGACATACGGCAACCCGCCCAGATACCGCGCCGCAGCGATCTGATCCTGCACCTCGAGCCCCCCGAGATTGCCGTAGGTGCACTTGCGGAACTCCGCCCCCCGGAGACCCGTCCCGCGGCCGTCCACACACGCCACCAGAATCCCCTCCCGCACCAGCGCCGCCTCCCACGACCATCCCCAGCGATCCGCCACCTGCTGCGACCCCGGCCCGCTGTACTGGGTCATCAGCACCGGATAGCGCCGCGTGGAGTCGAAATCGGCCGGTTTCAGCCAATAACCGTTCAGCGTCGTCCCCTCCGGCGTGGTGAAGGTGAAAAACTCCTTCCGCGGCAAGGTGTACTCCGTCGCAATCCGTCCCCTCAACGCCGCGTTGTCCTCCAGCACCCGCACCGCACGTCCGTCCGCCACCCGCCTGAGCGTCACCACCGTCGGCGTTTCGGCGTTCGAGAAGTAGTCGATCCAGTACCGGTATCCCGGCCCGAAAACCGCCGTATGCGTTCCCGACTCGTCCGCCGCCGAGAGCCGGCGTTTCCCCCGGCCGTTCAGCCCGATGCTGTAAATCTCCCGCCGCAGGGGCGAACCCTCGGCAGACTGGTAATAGACCTTTCCGTGCTCCGCATCGATCCCGCAGAGGGCCGTCACCTCCCAATCCCCCTCCGTAATGCGGTTCAGCAGCCGGCCGCTCATATCGTACCGGTAGAGGTGCATCCATCCGTCGCGCTCGCTCTTGACCACGAAGCCGCGGCCTTCGGGCAGAAAAGTCACCGTCTCGTTATCGATCCGTTCGATGTACCGCGGGTCGCGCTCCTCGTAGAGCACAGACGTCGCCCCGGTCGTCGCATCGGCCAGCAGAATCCGGTAGCGGTTCTGCAACCGGTTGAGCCAGTGCACCGCCAGTCGCGCCCCGTCGCCGCCGCGTCCCGCCGCCGTCCACTCGATCCGCGGCACATAGATGTCCGTCGAATCGGCCCCCGAGGCGAGATCGACATCGACGATCGTGTCACGCTTCAGGTCATAGACCTTGATTTCCACCACCGAATTGGTCTCGCCCGCCTTCGGGTATTTGAAGTCATAGTTCTCCGGATACAGCCCCCCGCGGAAGGTGTTCATCGAGTACTCCCGCACGCCGCTCTCGTCGAACCGGTAGAAGGCGACAGCGTCCGACCCCGGCGCCCACTCGTAGGCCCGCGAGAAGCTGTACTCCTCCTCGTAGACCCAGTCGGGAATGCCGTTGATCACGGAGCCCCGCACCCCGTCGTGCGTGATACGCCGCTCGGCGAAAGTCCCGTCGGCCGCCGGGGCCGAGAGATCGGTCACGAAGAGATCGTTGTCGCGCACGAACGCCACCCTGGTTCCATCCGGCGAGAAGGTCGCCTCCTGCTGCTTCCCGCCCGCGGACAACGGCCGCAGGTCGCCCGTCGTGCGGTCATAGACATAATAATCGGCCCGCGAAGAGTGCCGGTAGATCGGTTCGCGGCCGGTGGTCAGCAGGATTTTCGTCCCGTCGGCCGAAAGTTCATAGCCCGCCACCGCTTTCGCGAGTTCCGCGGGCGCACGGAACAGGGTATCCACCAACGTTCCGTCGGCATACCGCCACCGCAGCACATCTCCGTTGCGGCTCAGCGTGGTGTAGTGTTCGCCGTCCTCCATCGCCCGCAGCCCGTACACGCTCCGTACCGCCAGCCGTCCCGCCGCGATGTCGTCGTAGCCGATCTGCCGTTTCTGCCCCGCCGCCTGCACCGCGCCCAGCAAGGCCGCACCGAGGATCATATATCGTATCCGTTTCATGCTTCGACCGCTTTAAGACTCATATCCAGGCTCTTGATCTGGTGGGTCAGGGCGCCCACCGACACGTAGTCCACGCCGCACTCGGCATAGTCGCGGAGGTTTTCGAGCGTGATCCCGCCGGAGGACTCGGTCTCGGCACGCCCCGCCACCCGGGCAACCCCTTCACGGGTCTGCTCGATCGTGAAGTTGTCGAACATGATCCGGTCGGCTCCGCCCGCGGCGAACACCCGGTCGATGTCGTCCAGCGACCGCACTTCGATCTCGATTTTCAAATCCTTCTGCTTCTCGGCCAGGTATTTGCGCGCACCCCGGAGGGCGTTTTCGATCCCCCCTGCGAAGTCGATGTGGTTGTCTTTCAGGAGAATCATGTCGAAGAGTCCGATACGGTGGTTCTCCCCTCCTCCGATCCGGACGGCCATCTTTTCGAGCATCCGCATCCCGGGGGTAGTCTTCCGTGTGTCGAGCACTTTGGTTTTCAGCCCTTTGAGCCGGTCGGCATAGACGGCGGTCTGGGTGGCCACGCCGCTCATCCGCTGCATGAGGTTGAGTATCACGCGTTCGGCCTGCAGGAGGGAGATCAGGTTCCCTTCGACATAAAAGGCGATCTGGCCGGGTTCGACCCAGTCGCCGTCTTTCAGTATCCGCTCGAACGCCACGGTCGGATCGAGCCGCCGGAAGACGCGTTCGGCCACTTCGACGCCAGCCAGCACGCCGGCCTGCTTGATGAGGAGTTTCATCCGCCCGCGCCGGTCGGCGGGAATGGTGCTGAGCGAGGTGTGGTCGCCGTCGCCGATGTCTTCGGCGATGGCCAGTTCGATCAGCCGGTCTACATAGGGTTCGTAGGATTTTTCCATGGGGTGTATGTTCGTAGGTGTGGTTACTTTCTCGCCTCCATATAGGATTGGAGGATGATGACGGCGCTCACCCGGTCGACGAGTCCTTTGTCGGTGCGCCGCCGGTTCCGGGGGACTCCGCCTTCGATGATGGCGCGCTGGGCGAGCACGGAGGTGAAGCGCTCGTCGTGGAAGACGACAGGTATCTCGGGCAGGGCGCGCCGCAGCTGGCGGACGAAGGGGTCGATGTATCTCCAGGATTCGGATCGCTCGCCGTTCATCTGTCGCGGATCGCCGACGACGAAGAGCCCGACGTCGTTCGCGGCAGCATACCGGGCGAGCCAGGCGACGGCTTCGTGTGCCGGGACGGTCTCCAGCGGGGTGGCGATCAGCTGCATGGGGTCGGTCACGGCCAGCCCGACGCGCTTCCGTCCGTAGTCTATGGCGAGGATTCTGCTCATTTCCGTTCCACAAAAATAGGGAATTATTTGTTGTGTACCCCGCCCCGGGCTATCGCCATCGGGATACGGGTGCGCTGGGCAGCGGCGACAGCGGCGGTTACAACTGGTCTTCGACGGTCAGTGGTATCAATGGCGTGCACTTGCATTTCGGCGTGGCGTGGCTCGTTCCCAGCAACGCGAACGACCGCGCCTTCGGTTTTCAGTTGCGTTGCCTCTCGGAATAAACGGGGCAGACACGGCCAATTGGGAGTGCGGCACGCACCGCCCGCCCGGCGTAAGGGCAGTAC
>NZ_CAJTMN010000136.1 GCF_910577125.1 uncultured Rikenella sp. | reverse complement strand
GTGAGCTTTGTTCGCGCGCCGGGGCGATTCATTCTCTTTCGGCTCATCGCCGAAAGAGTTGAATCGCCTCCTAAGGCGTGGCGCGCGTTAAGTCGCCCGCGGCAATTCTTGCCGAATTGGCTCTCCGCCAATCGGCAGAATATGCCCTCTATAGCAGGCGGGCGACTTGTCAACAGGAGGGTACTGCGCTCGGGCCGCGCGGGCCCCACGTCCCGTGGACGGGAAATGCTTCGCATTTCCACTTTTCTGCTCAGCCCAGTTTTTTGTGTCGTTCTCTGTTCACGCGCCTTGGCGATTCATTCTCTTTCGGCTCGTCGCCGAAAGAGTTGAATCGCCTCTTTAGGCGGCGGCGCGCGACGAGCTTCGAACCGGACAAAACTGTCGCTTTCTTGTAAGAAAGCGACGCAAAGAACTTTTAGTTAGCTACGCTACGCCTTAGGCTCCGCAGGACTCAGGCTTCGCGTGCCGCGGTGGGCGGATGGCTGTGTCTACCCTAAGGGAATCGCCGGGGTGTCGGTCAATTTATCTCCGAAAGATGTTCGTCGCGATTGCCGGGAAAGTCCAGACCCATGCGGCGGAACATCTCGATGTCTTCCTGTTCGAGCCCGATGCGATCCAGGGTGCGGGGCTTGTTGTGGTCGTTCAGGTAGTGGCGCGGGGTGACAACGAAATGAGAGGAGGTCACGGACAGCGAGTCGTTCCGATAGGGGGTCTCGATGCCGCCCATCGAAAGCAGGGTGTGGAAAATCACGTTCGTGGTCATCGGTTTGTCGCGGTTGGATTCCGCCGACAGCCGGCTCCCGGGCCACTGGGTGTCATAGGTCGGCGAAAACCACAGGATGCACGGGATGTGCAGCTGGTAGTAGGTCGGACGGGGCGAGGCGTGCAGGAAGAGGTGGCGGTCGTCGTCGTAGAGGTCTTCGCCGTGGTCGGAGGCGTAGAGCAGCCCGGAGGCGGTGTTCGGCAGGGCGCGCAGGCGGGAGATCAGGTCGGACAGCAGCCGGTCGGTCGCACGGATCGAGTTGTCGTAGGCGTTGAGCAGGACGGAGCGTTCGTCGCGGTGTACGGCGGCGTAGGCGGCCGGACGGAAGTAGGCTGAGTCGGAGGGGTAGCGTTCCTGATAGTCGAAGTGGGAGCCGTAGGTGTGCAGCACGAGGAAGAGTTTCCGGAGGGAGGTGTCGGACAGCAGGGGGCTCACGCTCTGCAACAGGACGTCGTCGTAGGGGTTGCAGGTCTCGCCACACGCTTCGGCGGTGGTTTTCAGGAAGAGGGTGGTGTCGGCTTCGCGGCCGAAAAAGTCGATGAAGGAGTGGTTCTCGGACTGGTTCGAGAGGAAGGCGGTGCGGAAACCGGCTTCGCGGAAGGCGGTCAGGATGCTTTTGTGGGTGTAGAGGGTGCCGTAGTTCTCGGCGGAGGCGCTGCACAGCATGATCGGAACGCTCTTGTGGGTGGCGTTCGCCTGGGTGAGCATGTCGCGGAAGTGGATCAGCCCTTCCTGCTGCATCAGACGGGGGGTGGTCTCGCGGGGGTAGCCGTAGAGCTGCCAGTTGAGGGCGCGCGAGGTCTCGCCGATCACCAGGATATAGACTTCGCGGATGCTGTCCGGCCGTTCGGAGGTGGCTGCGAAGGTGAAGTCGGCGGAGGTGCGGGCGTAGCGGTCGCTTTGCTGCCAGCGTTCGACGGCGAGACCCATGTTATAGCCGATGTTGAGGGGCCAGAGGTCGAGCCGGGCCCGGTATTCGCGGTCTTGCAGCCGGGCGCCGCCCATGGCGGCGAGGCCGATCAGGAAGAGGATGCCGGCGCGGATGAGGCTCTGTCTCCGGAAAGCGGCGGAGAGGCGGTCGGGGATGCGGAGCGAAAGGGTGGCCAGCACTAAGGCGGGGATGTAGAGCAGGAGCACGCCTACGATGGCGGGTTCCAGCTTGCCGAGCAGTTCGAGGGCTTCGCCGGAGTTGGTGGTGGCGACGTTGAGGAACATGTCTACGGCGATGATCGAGTTGCCGAAGAGGTAGAGCAGGACGAGCTGGAAGGCGCCGAGCACGAGTAGCGGAAGGGTGAACCAGAAGGGGGCGCCGGGGCGTCTTCCCACGGTCAGCAGGGCCATCCAGAGGGCGCACGGAACCAGAAGCAGGGCGATTTTGCCGGGCCAGACGATCGGCTCGGTGCAGCAGAGGAAGAGGTTCGGAACGAGCAGCACGGCCAGCAGGATCCAGTAGTAGGTGCGCTGGTCGGCGAAGCGGGCCCGAAGGCGTTGTATGAGGTCTTTAAAATGCTTCATTGATCTGGAAGAGGAACCCGCTCTGGCCTTTGCCGAAGCCGTAGTCGAGGCGGACGTTCACCCGGTTCTTGAATTCCCACCGGTAGCCGAGCCCGTAGTTGGGGAGGGTGTGGTTCCAGCGGAAGGTTTTGAAATTCTTGTATACGTTGCCGGCGCCGACCCACACGGCGATGCCGTGGCGGTTGTAGATGTGCTGGCGGAGTTCGACTTGTATCTCGGTCAGGTTCCGGTCGCGGTACTGGCCGTCGTAGTAGCCGCGCATGCGGTACGAGCCGCCCAGCTTGGCCATCATGGTCCAGGGGACGTCGCCGTAGTTGTGCTGGGTGTGGAAGTCGATGGCCAGGACGGCGCCTTTCCAGAGCCGCTGGTAGTAGTCGACGATCAGGTCGGTGCGGCCGTAGGTGCCGCTGTTGCCGAGCCATTTCGGGTTGGCGTACTGTTCGAGGCCGATGTACCAACCTTCGTAGGCGTTGGTCATGACGTCGCGGGTGTCGTAGTTCAGGACGAAGCCGAGGCCGACGCTGGTGATGTAGGGGCTCTGGCCCTCCAGCAGGTCGGGCTGTTCGAGCCGGAGGCCGTCCAGGTGTTCGATGCCGGCGGTCGGCCCGAGGTAGAGGTGGTCGGCGATCCGGAACTGGAAGTCGACTTTCAGGCGGTTCTGTTTCTGGGTGTATTTGCTCTTGTTGGCTTTGTCGGAGGCCATGTCGTAGCCGATGCCCCAGAAGTAGCTGGGGAAGGAGAGGGTGTAGAGGGTGTAGTTGAGCCGGTAGCGTTCGCGGGGGAAGAGGTTGGAGCCGCGGAGGCCGATCATGTAGAAGCCGGAGAGGGAGCCGGAGCCGAAGAGGGAGACGTTGGAGGGCTGGGTCACGGTGTCGCGCCGGTCGAGCCGGTAGAGGCCGGAGGCGACGATGCCGAGGCCGACGGAGACGTCGTTGGAGTAGAACGGGCCGCCGATGATGCTGAAGTCGAATTTCTTCTGTTTTTTCACCTGATTGGATTCGGTGAAGAAGCGTTTGAAGCGTTCCCAGCCGGTGGGCCGGCGGGTTGTGTCGGCTGCGGAGGCGGGAAGGGTGTCGGCGGCCGCTGTCGCGAGGGTGTCGCGGGCGGGCGGAGTCGGGGCATGCTGCGCCCGCGCGGGGCCTGCGGTGAGCAGGCCCGACAGAATGAGCGGCACGAGGAGGTGCCGGACATGGAGCTGTATGTGCGGGTGGAGCATGGGTAGGGCGCGGCGGATTAGTAGGCGAGTTTCACGTTGTCTATCCAGAGGCTGTTGCCGGGGGTGCCGATGTAGGCGCCGCCGTAACTGGAGGAGATCTGGAGGATCATGTGGGTCGGCTGTTCGTCGGCTGCGGCCCAGCCGGTCTCGTGGATGGGCACCATCCGGCCTTTGCTGTTCCGGCACCAGTAGGCGCGGTCGTCGGGGATGAGGCCCATCTCGGGACGGAATTTCGGGTCGTGGGTGATGTCGCCGTAGAGGATCGGCATGGTGTGGCCGTTCACCCAAGCGGGGGTGTCGGTGCCGAATCGTTCGTTGAGGGTGCCGACGCGTTTGGCGTAGACGTTCCCTTCGGCGTCTTCCCACCGTACCTGGAGCAGGAGGATGGCGTCGGCGTAGTCCGGGCCGGAGACGGATTGCTGGGAGCTGAACCCGGTGGCTTTCATGCGGTTGGGGGAGCCGTCGGTGTGGAATTTATAGTCCATCACCAGCGCTTTGGGGCGTTCGGTGAAGGGGACGCCCTGGTTCAGCTTGGCCATCGGGTTTTTGGTGTCTTTGATGGGTTCGATCACGTCGCCGAGGAAGATGCTGCCGGAGGCGAGCACGGTGATGTTGATCAGGCCCATCACTTTGACGGTCTCGAGCCGGGTGTCGAGCCGGGCGCACCGCCCGTTGCCGCGGGCTTCGGGATAGACGGTGACGCTGCATTTGGTGATGCCGCTGACTTTGGCGAGTACGTTCGAGGTGCCCCACGGTGAGCGGGGGTTGCGGTGGTAGGGCTTGTCGCCGCGGAGGGTGTCGTTCGGGGCGATCTCGTACAGGTAGCGGACGTTGCCGCCGATTACGCCGGACTCTTTGATCTCGCGCACGACCCATTGGTCGAAGTGCCCGAAGGCGATGCCGGCCAGACCGATGGTGAACAGGGTTGTCAGGTTTCGTTTCATACTTACCTCCTTAGTCTCTTGCTTGCTGGGGGACGACGGGGTCGTCGCGGAGTGAGCCGCTCGTTTTCAGGCGGTAGCAATTCAACAAAGTTATATATTATTACTAAACCGCTGTGGATGGCTCGGATTTTAGAGCCATACTGAACAAATTTAGTTCCGTTTTTTCCGGTTCGGGGCGCAGACGGATCTCGATGGCTTCCGAAAACATGAAAATTCCGATTTTTCTGCGTCCAGTGCTTTGAGCCGGACGGAACTGCCGCTTTTTGAAAAAAGCGGCACCAAAAACTTTT
>NZ_CAJTMN010000135.1 GCF_910577125.1 uncultured Rikenella sp. | reverse complement strand
AGCATCCTCTAAAGTTTCTTTGGTTCTTTCTGTTCACAGAAAGAACAGTACCCTCAAACCTGCAACCGGCAACAATTACAGTATATGGAAAATCCGGAAGAGATCAATCCGTCCGGCGAGAAGATGCGGCTTTGGACACGCGACCTCGTCAAGAAATACAAATCGCGCACCGTCGTGAACCGCGTCTCGATCGACGTCGAGCAAGGCGAGATCGTCGGTCTGCTCGGGCCCAACGGCGCCGGGAAGACCACCACCTTTTATATGACCGTCGGACTGATCAAGCCCAACGACGGGCAGATTTTTCTCAACGACCTGGAGATCACCAAAGAGCCCGTTTACCGGCGGGCACAGCTGGGCGTCGGGTACCTGGCACAGGAGGCATCGGTCTTTCGGCGGCTTTCCGTCGAGGATAACATCAAAGCCGTGCTCCAGATGACCGACTACTCCAAAGAGTACCAGCGCGAGCGGATCGAATACCTCATCAAGGAGTTCTCCTTGCAGAAAGTGCGCAAGAGCCTCGGCCAGCAGCTCTCCGGCGGCGAGCGCAGACGGACCGAGATTGCGCGCGCCGTGGCCATCAATCCCAAGTTTATCCTGCTCGACGAACCTTTCGCAGGCGTTGACCCGATTGCCGTGGCTGAGATACAGTCCATCGTGGCATCGCTCAAGGAGAAGAATATCGGGGTCATCATCACCGACCACAACGTCCACGAAACTTTGTCCATTACCGACCGCACTTATATTCTGGTGGAAGGGAAAGTGATCCGCACCGGAACCGCCGAGGAGCTCGCAGCGGATGAATTCGTGCGGCGTGTTTACCTTGGGCCCGACTTCGAATTGCGGAAAGTCCGAAAATAATTGTCTGTCGGGCGAACATTGTAACGGATTTTTTAGTTACTTCGGAGCATAAACCTCAAAACAGAAAGGCTTATGCTCCGAACTCTTTTTATCGGCCTGCTCGCCGCCGTGTGCGGCACGGCCGCTGCCTCCGGCCCGCAGAAATTCACGGTCGACGGCCGGATCGACGGTCTGCAGCCCGGCGACACCATCCGTTTCGAGACCATTCAGCTGCCCCGGTGGGAGTACCTCCCCGCTTTCGACATCGTCGTGAAGAAGCCCGGCCGCTTCAGCTATAAAGGCACCTTGGAGCACGACCAGTATTACATGATGACCTACCACCCGAAAACGGGGAAAGTCCGTGAGAACGATCGGGCCGGCAAACCCGTTATCATCACCCCCGGCGACCGGATCACCGTGGCCGGAACCGCCGATGAGATCTATTACAGCGCCTGGGGCGGAGGCGTCTACAGTGATCCCGAGCTGGCCGAAGTGCTGCGTGTCGAGGACTCGCTGGGGCAGGTGCGCGGCGGTTACCTCCGGCAGTACGAAGAGTTCATGGAACAGAAAGATACCCTTGCAGCTCGGGAGTGTGGCAAAAAATTCAATCTCTTTTATGACGACAACCGCGCCGCTGTCGACCGGGTGCGGACATTGAACCGCAACTACCGGAAAAACCATCCCGACGGGACGCTCTACCTGCTCGTCGAAGAGATTCCCGAGCTCGATTATACCCCGGTGGACGAGGCCCGCGCCACCTTCGACACCTACTCCGAGGCACTCCGCGAGAGCTATTTCGGGCAGCTCTATGCCCGCTATATGGAGGCCATGGCCCGACTGGCCGTCGGACAGCCGGGGCCCGACTTCACCGTCACCACCGTTGACGGACGCACCCTGACCAAAGACGACTTCCGCGGGAAATACCTTCTGATGTACCATTGGGGGATGTGTCCCGGCTCGATCGCTATCGACCGCTACGTGCGGGGGCTCTACGACGAATACCACGCGCAGGGCTTCGAGGTGATGGGGCTCACCGAGTCGATCGACGTTATTCGGAAAGTGTACGAATCGCTGCCTACGGACCGTCTCACCCCGGCGAGCGGAACCGACGACATCCGTCCCGTGCTGGCCGGGATGGTCGAACACCCCTGGATCGAAGTCGAGTTGGAGACCGACCATCCCGAAAACCAAGCCTTAACGGAGTCTTATGTGATTCGGGGCTGGCCTTTCTTCGTCTTCCTCGGGCCGGACGGAACGATACTGGCGCGCGAATTCCACGATGCTTTTCAGGAGGCCGTTCACGTACTGAACCGCGAACTCGGCGGCGGAAAAGACGAGTAGCCGGCCGAATCGCGTTCCTTGCGGCTCGTGTAAGGGATTTTCATAAAAATCCCTTACCTTTGCCTCTCTTAACGCAAAATACAAACCGGAACTTCTCTTATGAACGTAGTCAGAGAAAACCTCGAAAACCAGACTGCCCTGCTTCGCGTCACCGTGGGTGAGGCCGATTACAAGGAACAGGTCGATAAACAGCTCAAAGAGTACAAACGCAAGGCCAACGTGCCGGGCTTCCGTCCCGGGATGGTGCCCATGGGGATCATCAACAAGATGTACCGCAAAGGGGTCCTGGCCGATGTCGCCTATCGGAAAGCGACCGACGCGGTGTTCGAATATATCAAGGAAAACAACATCGAGACCGTCGGCGACCTGATGCCGTCCGAAACGAAACAGGGAGACCTGGATTTCGACAACGGCACCGACTTCGAATTTGTCTTCGAAATCGGCCTCGCACCGGAGATCGACCTCGCGCTGACCAAGAAAAACAGCGTGACGAAATACATCATCGAACCCAACGACGACATGCGGAAGGGTTTCCGGAGCAACTACATGCGGCGCTTCGGGAAGCTCGTGGACGTAGACGTCGTGGCCGACGAAGAGGCCCTGACCGGGACGCTCACCCAGGGGGATGTCAAGATTGACGATGCCTATGTCGGACTGATCAGTTTGGACGAAAAGGCCCGGAAACCGTTCGTCGGGAAGAAAGTCGGCGACTCTGTGGAAGTGGATGTCAATGAAATCTACAAGACACCGTCACAGCGGGCATCGATTCTCGGCGTGAAAGAGGCCGAACTGGAGGGGATGAATCCGAAATACACCTTCACCATCACTCAGATCCGGAAATTCGCCGAACCGGAGATGAACGAAGAGTTCTTCAAACTTGCGTTCCCGGCCGGGGACGTGACCACGCCGGAGCAGTTCGACGCCCGGATCGACGAACAGGTGCGCGGTGAGCTGGCCAAGGAGACCGAATACAAATTCACCGCAGATTTGCGGAAATACCTCTTGGACAAGACCAAACTCGCTTTGCCGGAGGCGTTCCTCAAGGACTGGCTCTACCGGGTGAACGAAGGCAAGTTCTCGATGGAAGAGATCGAAAAGGATTTCCCGCAGTTCCTCGATATGCTCCGTTGGGACATGATCCGTCGCAAGGTGATGAAAGACAACAACCTCGAAGTGACTCAGGAGGATATCAAAGCCGGCGCTCGGGATGTGGCGATGATGCAGTTCCAGTACTACGGGATGCACACCGTGGCGGACGATATGCTCGAAAATTTCGTCGGGTCGATCCTCGGGAACAAGGAGGAGGTTCGCAAGATCTACGACACCGTATCGGAACGGAAAGCGGTCGCTGCGGTTGCGGATCAGATCAAAGTGAACGAAAAGACCGTTACGCCGGACGAGTTCCAGAAGCTGGTGTAGGGGCTTTTTACAGAGCAGTTAATTGTTGGGTATCGCCGTTTCAACCTCAGGTTGAAACGGCGATGCTTTTTGTGCCAGCGGTTTTCCGTCGCGCGAACGAAGAATTGGGCTGAGTTGAAAAGTGGAAATGCGCGAGCATTTCCCCGTCCACGGGACGTGGGGCCCGGCCGGCCCGAGGCCAGTTCTATCCTGTTAGGGTAGAGGCGGCCAATTGGGAGTGCGGCACGCACCGCCTGCCCGGCGTAAAGAGGGATTTCACTCGTTTTGCAGCGAGCAAAATCGAGGTAAAATCCCAGCGGGCGACTGCTGGAAAAGGAAATCATCCAAACGCGTGAGGGCGCGTTTGGATAAGATTTCCGCCAGCGCGCTTAGGGTAGAGGCGGCCTATTTCGGAGTGCCCGCCGGCACCGCGCGCCGCCGCTTAAGGAGGCGATTCAACTGTTTCGGTGAAGAGGCGAAACAGAATGAATCGCCCCAGCGCGCGGGAAAAGAATTGGACTAAGCAGATAAGTGAAAATGCGTAAGCATTTTCCCGTCCACGGGACGTGGGGCCTGCCCGGCCCGAGGGCAGTTCGAGGCGGGACAAAGCTCGACAGTCGTCCGCTCGCGTAAAGAGGGATTTCACTCGTTTTGCGGTGAGCAAAATCGAGATGAAATCCCAGCGGGCGACGGATGAAAAGCCCCGCGCGCGACTGCTGGAGAAGGAAATCATCCGAACGCGTGGTGCGCGTTTGAATAAGATTTCCGTCAGCGCGCGGAAAATGAAGTGGCGAAGCGACAGCGGAGCCGCAGTGAGGCGGATACGGGGCGGAGAATTGGGCTGGGCTTGGGGCTGTATTGGGGCAGAGCTTTTGCGACCCTTAGGGTCGCGTAGTCCGACGCACCGGCAGACGGAGGACTGCAACTCGACGAAGCTCGTTGCACTCTCCACTGGCGCCGAACTGCTGCTGGGGTAACAGCTGTAGGCTGAGAGCGAGTAGCGCGATTCGCAGAATCGCCGGCCTTGTCGCCCAAGCCGCGTAGCGGCTTCGGGGGGATGGGCGACAGGCCGAATAGGGTAGAGAAGTGGGCTGAACTGTTGGCTGTGGGTGGGGAGGGACTGGAGCGGGCCGGCGCCCGGGAGGTGCCGCAAATCTCGACGCGTGAGCGGCGTATTGCGGG
>NZ_CAJTMN010000134.1 GCF_910577125.1 uncultured Rikenella sp. | reverse complement strand
CGACCGGACGTGGTTCCGGTTTTCAGTTGCGTTGCCTCTCGGAATAAACGGACACCCGCCCCGGGCTACCGCGATGCGGGTACGGACGGTTCGCCGGGTGAATGCATTTACATCAGCCATAGCGGTTACAACTGGTCTGTCGGGATTTTGGATTCGGATGCGCAATTTTTGTGGTTCAGTCCTCACGGGATCGGCCCGAGCGGCATCTGCAACCGTTCCTGCGGTATTCAGTTGCGTTGCCTCTCGGAATAAACGGGGCGTACCGCACTCCCAATGGGCAAGCTTCTACCCCAATGCCCCGCAGGCTTCGCCCGCATCACCCCGCCCCGGGCTTCCACGATGCAGGCCACATTGGGCGGTTAGGCGGCCTGATGGACGTCGGCAACGGAGGGTACAGTTGGGCGGTCACAATCAGCGAGACGGACGGCTTATTCTTGAGCTTTTACACGAAGAATCTCACTTCTAGCGCCGCGAGCTACCGCGCCCACGGTTTTCAGTTGCGTTGCCTCTCGGAATAAACGCGCCCGCAGGGCGTTTTAATGGCCGTGTCTACCCCAATTAGCAGCCTCTACCCGAATATTAGCCAAAACCCTGCGGCTCGAAGAGCCGCGCGGGCCGGACGCCTCCCCCTCGGGAGGCCCGCAACACGCCGCTCACGCGTCGAAAATTGCGGTTCCTCCCGGGCGCCGACCCGCCCAACTTTTCCCAATCCACGCCCCAATTCTCCGCCCCGGGGCAGCCTCTGCGGCTCCGCTATCGCTCCGCCGCATTGCCATCGCGCGCCGGGCGATTCATTCTGTTTCGGCTCATCGCCGAAACAGTTGAATCGCCTCCTAAGGCGTGGCGCGCGGGTTTGTCAATGTTTGCTTCAGTCGCCCGCGGCAATTCTCGTTGGTTGGCCAAGCGCCAACCAACAGAATATGCCCTTTTACGCGGGCGGGCGACAGGAGAGCTTTGAGCTGGACGAAACTGCCCTGCGCGGGCGGCGGCCGGGTGACCCCGGCGGGACGGAGCGATACTACGTATCGCTTACGGGTTTGCAGCACCCCACTCTTTGACCGCGCGCCTCGACTCCCGCAGCTCTCGGCGCCCCGATCAAAGTACCATGCGCATCACATCCTCCCGGTCGATCCGCTCGCCATTCAGAAACACCTCGATCGAGATCGGAGCCACCCGGCGCAGCATATCCGACACCCCGCAATACCGCTGTTGCGACAGAGCCACCATCTTCAACGGCTTGGCCGGATCGATTCCCTCCCCTTCGAAACGATACCTCAACACCATCGAAGTGTAAAGCGACGGCACCTCGTCCGTTTTTTCCGCCTCCGCCTCGATGTCGATTCGCGTGAAATCGACCCTCATCTTGCGCGCCAGCGAAGCGACATCCATCCCCGTACACCCCGCCAGCGCCACCAGCAACAACGGTTTCGGCCGCGGCCCGAGATTCATTCCTCCCAGTTCCTCCGAAGCATCCAATATAATCGAATGTTCATCGACATGCGCATCATACTGCATGCCCCCCTGCCAGTTCAACACTACCTTGTCCATAACGAATGTATTTTGCGGTGAAACATCAAAAATACGACAAAAATCCCCTGCAGACAAAACGCCGCCTCATGCCCCGCAAACCGCAAGGACATAAGGCGGCGATTCGGTCAGCCATTCAAGCACCCCCTACCGGATGTGGTTGAAACAGTGACATTTTTTAGACCACTCTTCCGCGCTGTTCGTCGGGTTTTCCAGCGCATCGAGCTGAGCCACACACGCCTTGAGGTCCTTCATCAGCAGGTCGGCCAGATCGATGCCGATCCCCTGCCGCGCCACGATCCGCATGATGATGACATCCTCCATGTCGGCCGGCATCGTATAGGCCGGCACCTGCCACCCCTGGATATGCAGCCGGTCGGACAAATCATAAAGCGTCCACTTGCGTTTCGGGTCGTCCTTCAGTTTCCAGACAAAGAGCGGGTTAGGCATCTCGTCGGTAAAGAACTCGAAGATACCCATCTTCCGGAGCTCTTCCCTCAGGTAGAGGCAGACATTCAGCGAGCTGGCCTGCACATCGTGATAGCCGTTCCACCCCAGGCGGATCAGCTGGTAATACTGCGCCAGCACCTGATTGCCCGGCCGCGAGAAGTTGATCGAGATACTCGGCACCTCGGCCCCCAGATAATTGACCGCAAAGTTCATCTCCTTCGGCAGATACGACTTGTCCTTCCAGACCACCCATCCCAGCCCCGGATAGACCAGCCCGAACTTATGCCCCGACGTACTGATCGAGAGCACCCATTTGAGCCGGAAATCCCACTCGACCTCCGGATAGATGAACGGCAGGATGAACCCGCCCGTAGCCGCATCGACATGGATACAGATTTCCCAGCCGTTCTGCGTATTGATTTTGTCGATCGCATCGTTGAGCGCCTTCACGTCATCGTTCAGCCCCGTGATCGTCACCCCCTGGATCGGCACCACACAGATGGTGTTTTCGTCGCAGAGTTTGACCACCTGTTCCGGATCGAGCGTGATATGCTTGGCCGTGATCGGCACCTGCCGCATTTCGACATCCCAGTAGATCGCGAACTTTTCCCACACCACCTGGAAGCAGGACGAGATGACGAAATTCGGTTTGTCGGTCGATTTACCCGCCGCCTGGCGCCGTTTTTTCCAGCGGAACAAAGCGGAAAGGGCCCCCAGCATACAAGCCTCCGACGAGCCCACCGTGCTGGTACCCATACAGTACTGTTTACCGTCCGCCTCCGGCGAGTTCCACAGCTTGGCGATCATATTCACACACCGGCGTTCGATTTCGGCCGTCTGCGGATACTCCGTCTTGTCGATCATGTTTTTGTCCATCGTTTCGGCCATGATCCGCCGCGCGCTGTCATCCATCCACGTCGTGACGAACGTGGCCAGATTCAGACGGGAGTTCCCGTCGAGCATCGCTTCGTCATGAACGATCTGATAGGCGATATCCTCAGCCGTTCCCTCCCGGGTCATCTCCGTTTTGGGAGCCACACGCTGTTCTTCGTTCGAGCCGAAGATCGGAGTGTCGATTACGTCTTTCTTGAGCATCGGGAACTTTTTCATGAGTAGAATGTTTTTGGATGGTTAATTAAATAGGTTGTCCTCCTGAGAAGACGCTCACATACCATCCAAATACCGTGCCAGAAACCGCCCGGAAGTGCTCACCGCTCCTCCTGTCCCACCGCCCGGAGATCGTTTACCGAGACAGGAGGCAATATAATGCTGCGACACCCGCCAGCCTTCCTGCGCCCGTCATCCAGACCGCACACAGCAAGCATGGCCATCCATTTTTCCTCATCTTCGGATTTCTTTCATGGTTTCACAACGGCGCAAAGGTAGCACCCCCCGCAACAGGTTTATGAGAAATACGGCTCGGATTGCCATGATTTCAGTGATTCGGCCCATCCGTAAAAAAGGCAACCCGACCCGAAATCCGGGTAACGCTCCTCCCGCGTGCAACATCTACTCCTGCCCTATCCATCAGAGGAAACTCCGGGCCATCGCGACGCCCGACACAGGCCGCAGCCTCTTCTTCGATCACCACGACGCCGAAACGACGCGGATGTTCATGGGGTGGCGCTAAACCCGCCCCTCAGCCCCACACGACAAAAGCCATCGGTAAACCTTCCGTTACCGATGGCTTTTGTCGTGTTTCCGTTACAGCATCTCCGCCGCATCCGCCTTGTTTTTTGCTATTTTTGCAAGCGGAAACAAGCAGAAGAGAGAGCTATGTTTCCGAAAGTTTTCATGACACGCAAAGAAAAAGTCCTCTCCTTCCTCTGGCAACACCTGCTGCTTCTGGGTTCCCTGTATCTGATGACGCTGGGCGTCGTCCTCTGCATCCGATCCTCCCTGGGGAGCAGCGTCATCTCCTCCCTTCCGTTCGTTTTCTCGCTGGCCGGAGCGACAGGCCAGGTGCCGGCATGGACGGTCGGCGGCTACACGATTGCGATGAATTTCGTTCTGGTACTCTGCCAGATACTCATTCTGCGGCGCAAATTCGACCCCATGCAGCTGTTCCAGCTCGTCATCGGCTTCGTCTTCGGCTGGCTCATCGACCTCAACATGTGGCTGACCTCCGGTTTGATCTGTACCGGCCTGCCCTCTCAGCTGCTCGCCCAGTTCGCCGGCTGTACGATCATGGGCATCGGCATCGCCTTCGAAGTGCGGTGCGGTTCGGTCACCATGCCCGGCGAAGGGATTTCGCTCGTCATCAGCCAGGTCACCGGCCGGCCCTTTGCGAAGATCAAGATTCTGGTAGACACGACCCTCGTCCTGCTGGCCATCGCCGGCTGCTACCTCTTTTTCGGGAGGTGGCAATGGAACGTCATCGGCATCGGAACGCTTTTCGCCATGATTTACGTCGGCCTCGTGGTGAGATTCATCGCCCCGCATCTCGGGTGGTTCGACCGCCTGCTGGACTATATCCCGGGTTTCCGGCGCTATCTGTTCGGGCTGGCGCGCCTCCTCTATCGCCGCAACAGCGACGCGCAATAGAAAACGCCGTCACACCCCGCAGATAGTCGGCGATACGTTATGCGACAGACTTATCCGGTCCATCCGAACAGAAGAGGTTTGGACTCCACTCCGCACAATAGAAACCGAAGTCTCTGTTTCCCTCCAAACAAAAACAGACAGCCTCACCGGCTGTCCGTTTCGCGAGCGGAAAACGAGACTCGAACCCACGCTCCGCGTGGGATTCTCGCGCCGGTGCCTCTCACCCCCGATCCCCCTCGAGGGGGCCTTGGGGTCGCT
>NZ_CAJTMN010000133.1 GCF_910577125.1 uncultured Rikenella sp. | reverse complement strand
CCCTACTTTCTACTATGTGGTAGAAAGTAGGCAAAGAGCACATTCAAGGGGGAATCGCATCCCCCTTGAAAATCCCCCGGCGATTTTCTTAGAAGTAGAAACGGCCAATTGCCCTCCGCGGGGCCCCACAGGGGCTTTTACTATGGTTATCACTGCCTTATTTAAGCGGGACCCGGCCGACGGAAGGGCAGTACCCTCAAACCACCGCGCGCCACGCCTTAAAAGGGAAATCGTCAAAATGTGCTCGCACGTTTTGACTGGATTTCCCAAGGCGCGCGAGCTTGTCAATACGCTTAAAGTCGCCCGCCTGCTAAAGGGGGCGACTCTTGACGGGAGGGAACTGTTCCTTTTGTGAACAAAAGGAACCGAAAAAACTTTAGAGCGCATCCCTGCGGGATGCTCTGGCCGGGTCTAACCGCATAAGACAAACCACGTGGCAGCCTTTACCGAATTCACTCGCCCGAAAAGGCGCGGACAGCCTCTTTGAACTGACGGCCGCGGTCTTCATAATTCCGGAAAAGGTCGAAACTGGCGCAGGCGGGGGACAACAATACCGTATCGCCGGCGTCGGCGACCTCGCGGCAGACAGCCATCGCTTCGGACAACGACGAGGTGTCGTAAACCGGCACTACACCGGTGAACGAACGCACCAGCTTGGCGTTGTCGAGCCCCATGCAGACCAACGCCCGCACATGCTCGCGCACCAGAGGCAGCAATACGCTGTAATCATTTCCCTTATCCGTGCCGCCGGCGATCCAGACCGTCGGACGGGTCATCGCCTGCAAGGCGTACCACACGGAATCGACGTTCGTCGCCTTCGAATCGTTGATATACTCCACCCCACCGATCGTCGCCACCGGTTCCAACCGGTGCTCCACTCCGCCGAACGTGCGCAGGGTATCGGCTATCGCAGCATCCGGAACGCCGGCTTTCCGGCAGGCGGCCACCGCGGCCAGCGCATTGGCGATGTTGTGCAATCCTTTGATCCGCATCCCGGAGGCCGAAAACTCGAAATCACCGCACCTCAACACCCCCGCAGCTGCATCGTACGAAGCCGGGCCGGGAGCCCCTTTCACGCAGAATGAGAGCATCTCGGCCTGCAAGCCCTGTCGCACGCGCGGCAGATAAGCCTGGGTCTCGGGATCCTCGCCGTTGCAGACGAAGAGATCGTCCGGGCGCAGGTTCCGGATGATGCGGAACTTGCTGGCGACGTAGTTCTCCATCCGGTGGTCGTACCGGTCGAGATGGTCGGGCGTGATGTTCAACAGCACAGCCACGTCGGCTCGGAAATCGTACATCCCGTCGAGCTGGAAACTGCTGAGCTCGATGACGTACCAGTCGGGCTGCTCTTCCGGTTCAGTTTCGGCCACCTGCAAAGCCAGACTCCGGCCGATGTTTCCGGCCAGTTCGGCCCGGAAGCCGGCCGTGCGCATCATCGCATGGATCAGGGTCGTGGTAGTGGTCTTCCCGTTGCTGCCGGTGATGCAGACGGTGCGGGTGTGCGGCGCAAGGTAGCGGCCGGCGAACTCGATTTCGGAGATCACGGGTATCTCCCGCTCACGAACAGCCTGCACGACGGGGGCGCTCTCCGGAATGCCGGGGCTCTTGACCACGAATTCAGCTTCCAAAATACGCCCGAGGGAATGGGAACCCTCTTCGAAGGCGATTCCCTGTTCCGTCAGGCGCGAACGATAGGGTTCCCGAAGCGTTCCGGCGTCGGAGAGCCAGACGTCGTATCCCTTTGCGGCGGCCAGCACGGCGGAGCCGTATCCGCTCTCACCGCCGCCTAAAATCACTGCCAATGCCATATTCGATCGGTTTTAACGCTGCAAATTTAACGTTTTCCGACGCCCGGTGTGAGGTACGGCAAGAGGTTTCTGCGGAAAAATCCCTATCTTTGGCCCGATAACCAACACACACGTGCCTATGAAATAAAACCGGAGAACTCTTTTTTCAGCCTTTTCTCCTCGGTCTGACAGCGGTTCAGAACTGCGACGGGCCGAGACCACATAAAAAGCGTTAACTTTTATTCTTGCTTTTCGAAACTTCGACAATTTCAAAAAGCCGCAAGGAGTAAAGTGTGACGCCTGCGTAGCAATACGTGGGCTTTACTCTATTATCTTGCGGCATAGGTAGTCGAAGACCTCGAAAAGCGGATAAGCGGTATTGTCCCACGTTTTTTATGTGCTACCGACAACCTTTTTCTTTCCGCCGAGGGACACGGCAATCCACACAAACAAAAACAGATCATGAAAAAATGTTTATTGCTGCTGTTCGCCTCTGTGGCGATGCTCAGTGCCTGCAAAAAGGAAGACAAAAAAGACAACAACGACCTGAAAGGGAGCGTCTGGGTATACACAGAACCCGGTTACACGGAACGCCTGACTTTCACCTCTTCCGACAGATTTACTTATTACGAGAATGATGAAGGCGACACCGAAACTTTAGCCGGGACTTACATGTACAATCCACCGCGTATCATATTGGAAACCGACTATTTCAGTATGAGCGGTAAAATCAATGGAAACAAATTGATAATAGACGGAGAACCTGATTACGTCTTTACGAAGCGATAATATACTTCAATTCGTATTTGTCGGGCCGCAAAATATTTTGCGGCCCTTCGTTTTGTCTCGGAGGCATACAAGAAGAGCCGCGCAAACATTTGCGCAGCTCTTCTTTCAGTTCAAGATCAGACGGAGCACCCAGCTCCCGAGCAGAATCGCCAAGTCCACCCACAGCATGATCTGCAGGAGACGGCGGTGCCGGATCACAAGCAAGGTGGCGCCCAGCGGCAGCAAGGCGGGAAAGAGCAGGAAACTCTCCCGAAACCGGCCTTGCAACAGCAACAAAACGGCACGCTGGGCTCCGCAGAACGGGCAGTCGAAGCCGAACAGCTGCCGGTAGGCGCATGGCATCAACCGTTGCTGTCCGAGGTGTTCCGTTCAACGGCAGCTCAGTTCGCGGAACCAGTCGCCGGCTTCGGAAAGGCCGATGCCGACGCCGATAATGCCCAGAATCACAAAGGCATAGAGGATATACAGTCCGCCGATGCAGATCCCGATGATGGACAACACGCGCCCGGCATTGGCCATCCCGTAGCCGTTGTAGTCGTCGGGGGCGGCAAGGTAAAGACGCCTTGCCTTATTGCCGAGGATCAGGCCGATGATACCCAGAATCAGACCCACGAACCAGCAACTGGTGATCACGGAGAGAATCCCGAGCACCAGCGAAGCGGCGGCGTTCGGCAAGGTGGGTTTCGGAGCGGGATAGTATCCGCCCTGACGAGGCTGGGGCTGGGGAGCCGGTTGATAGGGCTGCCGGAACGGTTGCTGCGGAGCCTGCTGGGGCTGTTCCGGTTGGGATTGGGGCTGGTTTTCGTTGTAGTTTTCCATATCCGTAATCCTTTAGTATAAAGATTTCACAGACAAAACAGGCGGTCAGGCTTCGTCTTCGCTGGCTGCGGCGGCGAGCCGTTCGGCGTTTTCGGCAAACTGGAGTTTGTCGATGCACTCCTGGATGTCGCCGTCCATGAAGGCGGGGAGGTTGTACATGGTGTACCCGATCCGGTGGTCGGTCATCCGCCCCTGGGGATAGTTGTAGGTGCGGATCTTTGCGCTCCGGTCGCCGGTGGAGACCATGGTCTTCCGCTTGGAGGAGATTTCGTCCAGATATTTCTGGTATTCGAGGTTGTAAATGCGCGTTCTGAGTTCCTCCAACGCCTTGTCGAAGTTTTTGAGCTGCGACTTCTGGTCTTGGCACTGCACCACGATCCCTGTCGGAATATGCGTCAGCCGGATGGCGGAATAGGTGGTGTTCACGGATTGTCCGCCCGGCCCGGAGGCGCAGAAGGTGTCTTTCCGGATGTCTTCCATCTTGAGGTCGATGTCGAACTCTTCGGCTTCGGGCAGCACGGCGACGGAGGCGGCGGAGGTGTGGACACGGCCCTGGGTCTCGGTCTGGGGCACGCGCTGCACGCGGTGGACGCCGGATTCGTATTTCAAGACGCCGTAAACGCCTTCGCCGGTGATTTTCAGGACGACTTCCTTATAGCCGCCGGAGGTGCCTTCGCTCTGGCTGTTGATTTCGGCTTTCCAGCCTCGCCGTTCGAAGAATTTGAGGTACATCCGCAGGAGGTCGCCGGCGAAAATGGCGGCTTCGTCTCCGCCTGCGCCGCCGCGGATCTCCATGATGGCATTCTTGCTGTCTTGGGGATCGGCGGGGATGAGCATGAGTTTGATCTCTTCTTCGAGCCGGGCGATGGCGGGTTCGAGGGTCTCGATCTCGCCGCGGGCCATCTCGCGCATCTCTTCGTCTTTCTCGTTGGCGAAGAGGTCTTTGGCTTCCTGGAGGTTGGCGACGGCGGTGCGGTACCGGTCGGCGGCTTCGACGATGGGGCCGAGCTCTTTGTATTCCTTATTGAGCTGGATGTAGCGTTTCATGTCGTTCATCGCCTCGGGAGAGGTGATCTGCTCGGAAATGGCGGCGTATTTCTCCCGAATGCCGTCGAGTTTGGCCAGTATGGTATTGTCTGACATATATCGCGTTTCGTTTCAATCGTACAAAGATAGGCTTTTCGAACCTATTTCCTGCTGGCGCGCGCGGATAGGCTTTGAACTGCCTCTGCCCAATCCTTTATTCGCGCGCCTGCGCGATTCATCTATATTCGGCTACCGCCGAAATAGTTGAATCGCTCCTTTAGGCGACGGCGCGCGAGCTGGTCATTGGCCCCGGCTGGGACTGTTCTCTTTGTGAACAAAGAGAACCAGAAAAACTTTAGAGGATGCTTACGCA
>NZ_CAJTMN010000132.1 GCF_910577125.1 uncultured Rikenella sp. | reverse complement strand
AATGAATCGCGTAAGGCGCGCGGACAAAGCTCGTTTATCCGACAAGCGTCGGGCGGCGGTCTGTCTTTGGGTTCTATATCAATCTCTTTTCTTTGCTCCGCTCGGGCCGCGGGGCCCCTACTTTCTACTATGTGGTAGAAAGTAGGCAAAGAGCACATTCAAGGGGGACTTGCATCCCCCTTGAAAATCCCCCCGCGATTCTTTTAGGATAGACACGGCCTTGGGAGTGCGGTGCGCCCGCCCCGGGCAACCGCCATTCGCACTCGGGCAGTCCGGTGAACGTCGGCAGCCACGGATTCAGCTGGTCTTCCGCCACGGGCGGCATCAGCGGCCTGGACTTGCATTTCGGTTCGCGACACCTCTACATCAACCACTCGGGCAGCCGCGCCTGCGGTTTTCAGTTGCGTTGCCTCTCGGAATAAACGGAAGACTCGACTGATTGGGAAACTTCGAACCCGGGATTGAGCCTGAAGTACTTCAAAGATTTTGCGCCCCACAGGGGTGCGCGCGGGCCGGACGCCTCCCCATCGGGAGGCCCGCAATACGCCGTTCACGCGTCGAGATTTGCGGCACCTCCCGGGCGCCGACCCGCTCCTGTCCCGCCCAACCCACAATCCGATCCTCTGCCCCTTTCGGCCTGTCGCCCATCCCCCCGAGCGGCAAAGCCGCTGGGCGACTAGGCCGGCGACCCAAAGGGTCGCAACAGTTCCGCCCCAACCACAACAGCCCAATACTTTGCCCTGCTCACAGCCAACAGCCCTGCCAACTCTCCGCCCCCAAGCTCGGCCCAACGCGGCGCGAAAACCGTAATCGGTTTTCGCGCCCGAAGAACAGTCGCAGCCCAAAGCTCGCCCCAATTCTCCGCCCCGTATCCGCCTCACTGCGGCTCCGCTATCGCTCCGCCGGTGCCTTCGGGCGCTCCGAAATAGCGAGGACGGCGGCCCTACGGGCCGCAACAGTTCAGCCCCAACCACAACAGCCCAATACTTTACCCTGCTCACAGCCAACAGCCCTGCCAACTCTCCGCCCCCAAGCTCGGCCCAGCACGGCGCGAAAACCGACTACGGTTTTCGCGCCCGAAGAACAGTCGCAGCCCAAAGCTCGCCCCAATTCTCCGCCCCATGTCCGCCTCACTGCGGCTCCGCTATCGCTCCGCCACTTCATTTTCCGCGCGCCTTGGCGATTCATTCTCTTTCGGCTTGTTGCCGAAAGAGTTGAATCGCCTCTTAAGGCGTGGCGCGCGGTGCCGGCGAGCACTCCGAAATAGGCCGCCTCTACCCTAAGCGCGCTGGCGGAAATCTTATCCAAACGCGCCCTCACGCGTTTGGATGATTTCCTTTTCCAGCAGTCGCGCGCGGTCGAGCTTGGTTCGCGCGCCTGCGCGATTCATCTATATTCGGCTACCGCCGAAATAGTTGAATCGCTTCTTTTGACGGCGGCGCGCGGTTTCAGTCGCCCGCGGCAATTCTCGTGGGTTGGCGCTCGGCCAACCAACAGAATATGCCCTCTTAAGCGGGCGGAGACGGTCAAGCTTTGTCCCGCCTCGAACCGTACCTTTTCTGAAGAAAAGGTACCCAAAAGACTTTTAGTTAGCTACGCTACGCCTTAAGCTCCGCAAGACTCAAGTTTCGGACGCGACCACCCCTGTCGCCCGCCCCGCACAAAAAAAACAGCTCAGGGCCGGACGATTCCGGCCCTGAGCTCCAAAACAAAACAAGGAATTTACACCAACCGCCTCATCAACCGCACTTCGAGTGCCCGCAATTCGTACAGACCAGACACCCCTCCTGATACACCAGCGCCTCCTGTCCGCACTCCGGACACTTTTTGCCCCCCTTCGGCTTCGTGCCATTAGGGATGTATTTGTGCAACGCCCGCGCCACCCCGTTTTTCCACGTATTGATCGTGTCGCTGTTGAGCCGGAGCGACGACACCAGGTTCACCACATCGATCGGCGGCATCCCCGTCCTGAGCACCCCCGAGATCAGCTTCGCATAGTTCCAGAACTCCTCGTCGAACAAGCGCGAAATCCCCCCCACCGTATTGACATATCCATACTTATCCTTGTATTGGAAGTCATACCGCTTCGTTCCGTCCTTCTCGATCACCTTGATGATGTTTCCCTTCTTGATCGTCTTCGGGAAGTAGAGCGCATCCTCGTCCACCTTCCCCGTGAAGATTTCATACGGTTTGTGGTTGTAGAGCCCCACGAACGCAATCCAGTCCTCCGGCCCGTTCTTGAAGCGCACGACATCCGCCTCGAGCGACACCGGCCGGCTCGCCGGCACCTCGTCCTCCTCCTTTTTCTTCTCCTTCTTGACCAGCACCCCCGCCCGGCTTCCGTCGCGATAGACCGTCACCCCCTTGCACCCCGACCTCCAGGCCGTCCGGTAGACCTCGTCCACCAGCGCCTCCGTGACATCGTTCGGCAGATTGACCGTCACCGAGATCGAGTGATCCACCCACTTCTGCATCGCCCCCTGCATCTTGACCTTCGCCACCCAGTCGATATCGTTCGACGTCGCATTGTGGTACGGCGACTCCGCCACCAGCGTCTCCACCTCCTTGTCCGACAGTTTTTTGATCTGTTCGTCCGTGAGCCCCTTGTTGACCCTGACCCACGTCAGGAAATGGTGGTGATAGACATTGTATTCCTCCCACGAATCCCCCACCTCGTCCACGAAAGTGACATTCACCGACTTGTCGCTCGGATTGACCTTCCGCCGGCGCTTGTAGACCGGCAGGAAGACCGGTTCGATCCCGCTGGTCGTCTGCGTCATGAGCGACGTCGTCCCCGTCGGCGCGATCGTCAGCATCGCCACATTTCTCCGCCCCTGTTTCACCATCAGGTCATAGAGCTTCGGATCCGCCTCCCTGACGCGCCGGATCATCGGATTCTCCGCCTCCCTCGCCGCATCGTACATCTTGAACGCCCCCCGTTCTCCCGCCATCTCGACCGAAGCCCTGTAAGCCTCGATCGCCAGCGTCTTCTGCAGCTCCGCCGCGAACGCGATCGCCTCGTCCGACCCGTATCGCAGCCCCAGCGCCGCCAGCATATCCCCCTCCGCCGTAATCCCCAGCCCCGTACGCCGTCCCATCAGCGCCTTTTCGCGGATCTTGCCCCACAGCTCCCGTTCCACCCGCCGGATATCCGCCGCCTCCGGGTCGTTTTCGATTTTAGCGATAATGGAATCGACCTTCTCCAGCTCGATATCGATGATGTCGTCCATCATCCGCATCGCCTTCCGGACATGTTTTTTGAATTTGGCCGTATCGAACCTCGCCTCCGTCGTAAACGGTTTGACCACATACCCGTAGAGGTTCAGCGCCAGCAGCCGGCAGCTGTCGTACGGGCACAGCGGAATCTCGCCGCACGGATTGGTCGACACCGTTCTGAAGCCCAAGTCCGCATAGCAGTCCGGCACCGACTCCCGAATGATCGTATCCCAGAACAGCACCCCCGGCTCCGCCGACTTCCAGGCATTGTGGACGATCTTTTTCCACAGCGCCGCCGCATCCACCTCGCCCGCCACCATCGGCTTGTCACCCGTAATCGGGAACTGCTGCCTGTACGGTTTTCCGTCGATCGCCGCCTGCATGAACTCGTCGTCCACCTTGATCGAGACATTCGCCCCCGTCACCTTCCCCTGCTCCAATTTGGCGTCGATAAAGCGTTCGGCATCCGGGTGTTTAATCGACAATGACAGCATCAAAGCTCCCCGGCGTCCGTCCTGCGCCACCTCGCGCGTCGAGTTCGAGTAGCGCTCCATGAACGGCACGATCCCCGTACTGGTCAACGCCGAGTTCAACACCGGCGAGCCCGTCGGCCGGATGTGCGACAAGTCGTGCCCCACCCCGCCGCGTCGTTTCATCAGCTGTACCTGCTCCTCGTCGATGCGGATGATCCCGCCGTACGAATCCGCCGGCGTCTCGTGGCCGATCACGAAACAGTTCGAGATCGAGGCGATCTGAAGGTCGTTCCCGATCCCCGTCATCGGCCCGCCCTGCGGCACCGCATATTTGAAATGGTCGAGCATTCCGTAGATCTCCTCCTCGTCCATCGGATTGGGATACTTGGCCTCGATCCTCGCCAGCTCGCGCGCGATGCGCCGGTGCATCTGCTCCGGCGAACGTTCGTAAATCTTGCCGAACGAATCCTTCAGCGCATACTTGCTGACCCACACCGTCGCCGCCAGCTCGTCACCGTTGAAATAGTCCCGGGCGCCGGCCACAGCCTCTTCGTAGGAATATTGTTTAAGCTCCTGCATGATATGTTTTGGTCTTGAAATTCGGTTTCCGGAGACAAAGGTAAGACCCTTTCCGTCCGCCTCAGACACCGGCGGGAAAAACTTATTAACATTTAATTAATCCTCTGAGAATCAGCCCGCTAATCCTCCGTCACGAGGCTAACTTTCTCAACCTGACCCCCTAACGGCGGATCGAGCTTCGAGACCTTCAGCCGCAGCGCCCCCATGGCCGGAAACTCCTCCCTCAGCGCCGCGACGATCCGCCCCGAAACGTGCTCCAACAGCCGCGACGGAATCTCCATCTGCCGCCGCACGCACGCATACACATCGAGGTAACTGATCGTATCGGCCAGCTCGTCCGTCCCGGCCGCCTCCCGACTGTCGACCTCGAACCGCAAGTCCACCCGAAACCGGTTCCCGACCCGCTGCTCCTCCTCGTAATGCCCGTGATAGGCATAAAACTCCATGTTTTCCAACTCGATCGTACTCTTCATCGCTCTGTTTTTTCTACAAAACTATCGTTTTTTGTATGGAATCGGGAGGGTACCGTACCTTTTCTGAAGAAAAGGTACCCAAAAGACTTTTAGTTAGCTACGCTAC
>NZ_CAJTMN010000131.1 GCF_910577125.1 uncultured Rikenella sp. | reverse complement strand
GAGCCATCGCTGGCTCCTAAACTTGTACTACAACTGCAATACTTCAAGGAACTTTTGCGGGTGCAAAGATAAGGACTTCTTTCTCTATTCTCCAAATATTTTCAGAAATATTTTTGAAGTTTCTTTGCCGGCCGCCTATATCGAGCTGGGAATCAGCCGATTTTTCACTTAAAAAAATTCCGCTGCAAGGATCGCCTACACATGGGCGGCGACAAAGTCGCCCACTTCGGTGGTCGAGCAGGCTTTTTGTCCGGCTGCGGAGGGGTCGATCAGGTCTTCGGTCACGACTCCGTCGGCAATGGCTTGTTCGACGGCGGCGCGAACGGCGGCACCTTCTTTCACGAGTCCGATGTGTTCGAGCAGCATGGCAGCGCTCAGGATCGTGGCCATCGGATTGGCGATATTTTTCCCGGCGGCCTGGGGATAAGACCCGTGAATCGGCTCGAACAGAGCCACTTCCGACCCCAGCGATGCCGACGGCAGCAAGCCCAAAGAACCGCTAATAACACTCGATTCGTCGGTCAGAATATCTCCGAACAGGTTCTCGGTGACCAGCACGTCGAAGTAGGTAGGGCGCTGGATGATCTGCATGGCGGCGTTGTCGACGAACATGTAATCGACCTGTACGTCAGGATATTGCGGGGCCATCTCCTTGGCGATCTGGCGCCACAGGCGGGAGGTGGCGATGACGTTGGCTTTGTCGACGACGGTGAGCAGTTTGCGCCGTTTCCGGGCCTGTTCGAAGGCGACTTTCAGGATGCGTTCGATCTCTTCGCGAGAGTAGACGCAGGTGTCATAGGCGGTATTCCCGTCTTCGCTCCGCCCCTGGGGACGGCCGAAGTACATCCCGCCAGTCAGCTCGCGAATACATACAAAATCTGCGCCTTTGACCCGTTCCGCTTTCAGGGGCGAGCGTTCCACGAGGGAGTCGAAGACGACCAGCGGACGCACGTTGGCGAACAGGCCCAAGGATTTGCGCATCCGCAGCAATCCCTGTTCGGGCCGCACTTTGGCGGAGGGGTCGTTGTCGTATTTGGGGTCGCCGATGGCGCCGAAGAGTACGATTCCGGCTTCCTGGCAGATCCGGTGGGTCTCTGCGGGATAGGGATCGCCGGTGGCATCGATGGCGCAGGCGCCGACGAGGCCTTTCCGATAAGTAAAGGTGTGGCCGTACTTTCTCCCGACGGCGTCGAGTACTTTGACGGCTTCGCCGATGATCTCGGGCCCGATGCCGTCGCCGGGCAGCAGGGCAATGGTCTGGTTCATGGTTATCTGGTTGTTATGTTTCTTTGTTTCGTAAATCCCCGCCCCGGGCTTCCGCGACGCAGGCAACGGTGGGCGGTTAGGCGATCTAATGGACGTCGGCTACAGCGGGTTCAGCTGGTCTTCCGCCACGAGCGGCATCAGCGGCCTGGACTTGAATTTCAGTTCGCAGTACCTCCACACCAGTCACTCGGACAGCCGCGCCCACAGTTTTCAGTTGCGTTGCCTCTCGGAATAAACGGGCCGCACTCCCAACTGGCAGCCTCTACCCTACACCGTTGCGGTCGGACGCCCGGGAGTGATCGCAATTTTCGACGCGTGAGCGGCGTGTTGCGGGCCTCCCGTGGGAAGGCGTCCGGCCCGCGCGACTCTTCGAGTCACAAGAACTCAGCCCAATTCTCCGCCCATTCGTCCTCGGGCGCGCCCCCCGGCGCCCGCCTGTGGCGTTCGCTGCGCTCCGAGGCCGGCGATTCTGCGAATCGCGCTACTCGCTCTCAGCCCCGTGTCCGCCTCACTGCGGCTCCGCTGTCGCTCCGCCGCATTTGCTGTCGCCCGCGGGGATTTCATCTCAATTTTGCTCACCGCAAAACGAGCGAAATCCCTCCTCAAGCGGGCGGGCGACGGTATTAAGTTCTGTCCGCGCGCCTTAGGGAAATCTTGTTCAAACACGCAGTCGTGTTTGAACGATTTCCCTTCTAAGGCGTCGGCGCGCGGTGCCTTCGGGCACTCCGAAATGGCCGCCTATACCCTAACAGGATAACTGCCCTGCGCGGGCGGCGGCCGGGTGGCCCCGGCGGGACGGAGCGATACTGCGTATCGCTTACTGGTTTGCTGCGCCCCGTTCTCTTTTCGCGCGCCTGCGCGATTCATCTATATTCGGCTCGCGCCGAAATAGTTGAATCGCTTCTTTAGGCGACGGCGCGCGTCGGTTTGAGGGTACTGTTCTTTTTGTGAACAAAAAGAACCAAAAAAACTTTAGGCGGATGCTGCGCATCCTCAAACTGCCGACAGCCCTAATCTCTGTCCGCACACCTGCACGACTTTCCTACCCTCGCTGCTCGATCTTGTTCAACATCTTTACGGTCGCCTTAATGGCGGCAATGGTCTGGTCGGCATCCAGCCCGCGGGTCTTGAACCGCACATTCCCCTGCTCCCAGGTAATCAGGGTCTGGACGAACGCGTCCGTCCGCCCTCCCGGAGGAATGCTCACGGAATAGTCGGCCAAAATCGGAAACTCGCGTCCCAGCTGCTCCTTATATATCGCCCGAACGGCCGACACAAAGGCGTCGTACTGACCGTCCCCGGCCGAGGTCTGCTGATAGCTCTGGCCGTGAATCTCCATCTTCACCGTGGCCACCGGACGCAGCCCCTGAGCCACCGATAACGAATAGTTGAGTATCCGCACGGCATCGGGCTCCCCGTCCCCGGAATTACCCAGCAAATCCGAAACGATATACGGCAGATCCTCTGCGGTCACGATCTCTTTCCGGTCGCCGAGTTCCACGATATATTGCGTCACACGCGTCATAGACTCCTCGTCGAGCTCGATACCCAACAACTCCAAATTCTTACGGATATTGGCTTTCCCGGAGCTCTTCCCCAACGCATACTGCCTCGTCCGGCCGAACCGTTCCGGAAGTAAATCATTGAAATAGAGGTTGTTCTTATTATCCCCATCGGCATGAATCCCGGCGCATTGGGTAAAAACGTTTTCGCCGATCACCGGTTTGTTGGCCGGAATCCGGATGCCCGAATAACTTTCGACCACCGTGGAGACGTGGTTGGTCCGCGCCTCGTCGATCCCCATCTCGACGTTCAAATGGTCGTGCAGGGCAGCGATCACACTCGACAACGGCGCATTTCCGGCCCGCTCGCCCAATCCGTTGACGGTCACATGCACGCCCTGTATCCCGGCCTTAACCGCCGCCACGGTATTGGCCACCGCAAGGTCATAATCATTATGCCCATGAAAATCGAACCGCAAATCGGGATAACGCTCGACCATAGCCCGACAGGCTTCGTAACATTCCCACGGCTCGAAAATACCCAGCGTATCGGGCAGCATGAACCGCCGGACGGGCAAGTCCCGCAAGGCGTCCACCATACGATATACGTACTCGCGCGAGTGGCGCATCCCGTTCGACCAGTCTTCGAGATACAGATTGACGGCTATCCCCCGCTCTGTCGCCGCCTCGACGTCGCGCCGGATATCCGCGACATGCTGGTCGAGGGTCTTCCGCAACTGATATTTGCAATGCTTCTCGGAACCTTTGGTCAGCAGATTGACGACACGCCCGCCGCAGGCGGAGATCCAGTCGAGCGACACACCGCCGTCCACGAAACCGAGCACTTCGATCCGGTCGAGATACCCGTTCTTAGCCCCCCACTCCATAATTCGGCTCACGGCCTGACGCTCACCTTCGCTCACCCGGGCGGAGGCGATTTCGATCCGGTCGACCCGGATGTCGGTCAGCAAAAGCCGCGCGAGGCTGAGCTTCTCCTGGGGCGCAAACGAAACGCCGGAGGTCTGCTCGCCGTCACGCAGGGTGGTGTCCATGATCTCGACTCTCGATGGCATAATCTGTTAGTTTTTCATTTATTTCGTTGTACCGGACGAAACTGCCGCTTTCTTGAAAGAAAGCGGCGCAAAGAACTTTTAGTTAGCTACGCTACGCCTTACGCTCCGCAGTCCTCAGTCTTCGAGATTACTTTTGGGTCGGGGTTGTAGCGCGCCAATGCGAGCTAAACCTTATTGCGCGCTACAACTCCCGGCCCAAAGAAAGTCCGGGAATTGGGCCGCCGGCAGCTTTAGGATGCGAAGCATCCTCTAAAGTTTTTTTGGTTCTTTTTGTTCACAAAAAGAACAGTTCACTCCAACACAAAGACAAATAAACAAATTATTGGCAGCGACGCGACTCGTACGACTCAACCTCCGGGCGGAGAGTCACCAGATAATCCACATCGTCGTACCCCTTCAACAGGCACTCCTTCTTATACCCGTCGATGGCGAACGACTCGCTTTCTCCCGTTGTGTTGTTGGTGATGGTCTGGCTTTCGAGATCGACGGTGAACTGCGCACGGCTGTCTTTCTCGATGGTCGCAAAAATTCCGGCCAAAAATTCCGGACTGACCTGAATCGGCAGAAGACCGTTATTCAAAGCGTTGTTCCGGAAAATGTCGGCAAAAAAGCTGCTCACCACCACGCGGAATCCATAGTCGTAAATAGCCCATGCGGCATGTTCGCGCGACGATCCGCAACCGAAATTATAACCGGCTACGAGAATCGTCCCTTCGTACCGGGCCTTGTCGTTGACGGGAAACTCCGGAATCAACCCGTTCTCTTTCGTATATCGCCAATCCCGAAACAAATTGTCACCAAAACCTTTCCGCTCGGTGGCTTTCAAAAACCGGGCGGGAATAATCTGGTCGGTGTCTATATTCTCGATGTTCACGGGCACGGCACCGGATACGATCTTGACAAATTTTTCTCTTGCCATCTCTATCTTAAATATTTGTTCGTTTATCTGTGTCTACCCGGCCGGAACTGCCGCTTTTTGTAAAAAGCGGCACCAAAAACTTTTAGATAGCTACGCTACTCCTTAGGCTCCGCAGT
>NZ_CAJTMN010000130.1 GCF_910577125.1 uncultured Rikenella sp. | reverse complement strand
AGTTTCGCCCGTCCACGGGACGTGGGGCCCGCCCGGCCCGAGGGCAGTTCCGTCCTATTGGGGTAGAGGCTGCCAATAAAACACCCTGTGGGTGCGCCCGCGTAAGAGGGCATATTCTGTTGGTTGGCGTTTGGCCAACCAACGAGAATTGCCGCGGGCGACTAAAGCAAGCATTGACAAACCCGCGCGCCACGCCTTAATAGGAAAATCATTCAAAAGCGCTCCACGCTTTTGGATAAGATTTTCCCAAGGCGCGCGGGAAAAACAAGACCGAACCCTGCGGCTCGCAGAGCCGCGCGGGCCGGAGCCACCCAAGGCGTAGGCCGGTAACTTCGCGGTGCTTGTTTTCGGCTACGCTGGCTCCGACCCGCATAAACCCCGCCCCGGGCTTCCGCAACGCAGGAGGCGGTGATCTGGCATACATTGGTAACGAAGGTTTCAGTTGGTCTTCATCGGCCAATGAGACGAACAGCGCCTATTTGCGCATCGTGCCAAATGCGGTTTATCCTTGTCGTTCAGATAATCGCGGACTCGGTCTTCAGTTGCGTTGCCTCTCGGAATAAACGCGCCCACAAGGCGTCTTACTGGCCGTGTCTACCCTAGGTAGCCTCTACCCTATACCGGTGGCACCGCCCCGGGCTTCCGTGGCCACGGCGAGGGCGCGCTGAGCTACGTTGACAACCGCGGCTATAGCTGGTCGTCTGCGGTGAGCGGTACCAATGGCATGAACTTGAATTTCCACGTGACGTGGCTCAATCCCAGCGACGCGAGTAGCCGTGCCTACGGTTTTCAGCTGCGTTGCCTCTCGGAATAAACGGAAGGATAAACGAGAAAAAGATTCAGAACAGGTAAAATAACAGGCCCAGAACACCCGTTATCAAACAAAAACAAACGTAAAAACCAA
Source organism: uncultured Rikenella sp. (assembly GCF_910577125.1). Lineage (GTDB taxonomy): Bacteria > Bacteroidota > Bacteroidia > Bacteroidales > Rikenellaceae > Rikenella. The sequence continues at coordinate 3,998 of NZ_CAJTMN010000130.1, read as the reverse complement.
AGAATGAAGATTTCAGAGAACAAATTCGTATCACTGACCTACACCCTCGTCGTCGACGGCCAAGTGGCCGACCAGGCCACCGCCGAACGCCCCCTGGGCTTCGTGTACGGCATCGGGATGCTCCTGCCCAAATTCGAAGAATACATCGCAGGCAAGATCGCCGGCGACAGCTTCGAATTCGTGCTGAACCCCTCCGAAGGCTACGGCGAAGTTAATCCCCAGGCCGTCGTGAACCTGCCCAAAGAGGTGTTTATGGTCGACGGCGCCATCCCCGACGACATGCTCGTCGTCGGCAACGTGCTCCCCATGGCCGACCAGAACGGCAACCGGCTGATGGGCACCGTGAAAGCCGTGAGCGACACCGACGTCACCATGGACTTCAACCACCCGATGGCCGGCAAAACCCTGAATTTCAGTGGCCAGATCCTCGAAGTGCGCGACGCCCGTCCCGAAGACACCATGCCCGCCGGCGGATGCTCCTGCGGCTGCGAAGGCGACTGTGGAGACGGCGGATGCGGAGAAGGGTGCGGCGAAGGCGGCTGCGGATGCCACTAACCGCGCCGGCTTTAGATCGGACGCGACCCGCCATATAACCATACCTATTTATATCTAGAGTCGCCTTTATATATAGAGTCGCCCGACCGACCACCTGCAGGCCAAAAGCAAGAGAGGCTTTCGCCGGATTATTCTTTAGCAAAGAGAAGATTTTCCGGACAAAGCCTCTTTTTCCGTTCCCTCCCTCATCGAAAAACACCCGCCATGCGCCCCCCAAAAATCCTTCTCCTCCTCCTGCTCCCCCTTCTCCTCCACCCCGCCGCAGGAAAGGAAACCGGCCGGCAAGCCCGCCTGACCTACCACGGCAGCGACCCCTACACCGCCCTGAACGAAGCCCGGAGCCAAGGGAAACTGCTCCTCGTCGAATTCTACGCCGACTGGAACCACCGCAGCCGGTGGATGTCCGAACACGTTCTGAGCGACTCCGCCGTCCGGCTCCTCATCGAGAGCCGGTTCATCCCCGTACAAGTGCCCACCGGCACCACCCAAGGCGCCGAACTCGCCCGGCTGTACGAAGTCACCTCCTACCCCGCCATTTTGATCTTCCACCCCAGCGGCGACGTCCTCGACAAAGTGGACGTCACCCTCGACCCCGCAGACTTCGAACAACGCCTCCGCGCCCTCCTGATGACCACCCAGGGGTACGGTACCTGGCGACTGCGACGTATCTACACCGCCGCCGAGAGCGGCGATCCCGTCGCGACCGATGCCGCCGTGCGCGACTTTCTGCACGGCCAGCTGCCTCAGGATCTGGCCAACAGCGTCATCTGGCCCCTGTTCGAGAACAGCATCGTCCTGCGGAGCGACTCTCCCGCTTTCGACTACCTCACGACCCACATCGAGACCTTTCGCCAAGCCATCGGCCGCGAGACCGTCGACGCCGTGCTCGACGAGACCCTCCGCTCCGGCATGCTTCCCTACGTCGTCGGCAGCCGTCCCTACTCCACCCCGGCGACCGCCGCCCTGGTCGAGACCGCCCGCCGGCTCGACCTCTCCTCCCTCCAGTCCCTGGAATCGATGGCCGACGTCGCCGCCCTGCGGCAAAGCGACGACCTCGACCTCTTCACCGCCCGCGTCGGCCTGCTGATGGCCATGCTTCCCGAACCCTACAGCCTCCCGCTCGCCCTCTCTCTGGAGCCCGTCGCCCTCCGCGGCTCACGCGACACCCGCAAAGCCGCCCGCGAACTCGTCGACGAACTCCTGAACCGCCTCCGCTCGCCCGCCCAGATCGAGATGCTCCACTCGCTGCGCGAACGTTTGGAATAAAATTGTTAACTTTACCCGCCTTAAACGGCGGCAGCCCTACCGGCCGCCCCGTCTGTTTCACGCAACAAATACACATACAGATGATTATACTCGTACTCAACTGCGGCAGCTCCTCCATCAAATACCAGCTGATCCGCATGACCAGCCCCACCGACCACCAGCTGCTGGCCAAAGGGCTCGTCGAACGCATCGGCCTGACCGACGGCCTCCTGACCCACAAACCGACCGGCAAGCCGAAATTCGAATTCGTCCAGAGCATCCCCGACCATTCGGTCGGGATCAACCTGATCCTCGACGCCCTGACCGACGAACACCACGGCGTCATCAAAAGCCTGAGCGAGATCTCCGCCGCCGGCCACCGCGTGACCCACGGGGGGGAATACTTCTCCGACAGCGCCATCGTCAACCCGACCGTCAAACAGCAGATCGAGAGCTGCTTCAAGCTCGCCCCGCTGCACAACCCGGCCAACCTGAAAGGGATTTTGTCGATTGAGCGGCTGCTGCCCACCATTCCGCAGGTAGCCGTCTTCGACACCTCCTTCCACCAGACCATGCCGCGGGAATCGTACCTCTACGCCATCCCGTACAAATACTACGAAGAAGACCGCATCCGGCGGTACGGCTTCCACGGCACCAGCCACAAATACGTGGCCCAGAAAGCTTGCGGGATGACCGGCCTCGACTTCGAACACTCCAAGATCATCACCTGCCACATCGGCAACGGCGCCTCGATCACCGCCATCAAAGACGGGAAATCGTTCGACACCTCGATGGGCTTCACCACCGTCGACGGCCTGATGATGGGCACCCGGAGCGGCGAGATAGACCCCGGCGTACTGCTCGAAATCATGGACAAAGAGGGCCTGAACACCCAGAAAGCCACCGACCTGATCAACAAACAGTCCGGATTGTTAGGCGTGAGCGGTATTTCGTCCGACTGGCGCGACGTGCGCGAAGCCGCCCAGAACGGCAACGACCGCGCCCAGCTGGCCATGGACATGTACATGTTCCGGATCAAGCGGTTCGTGGGGGCCTATATGGCCGAACTCGAAGGCACCGACATGATCGTCTTCACGGGCGGCATCGCCGAGAACGTCGCCAAGCTGCGTTATACCGTATGTAAAGGTCTGGAATCGATGGGGATTTTCCTCGACAACGCCGCGAACGAAGCCGCCGCCGGCGAAGACGCGATCATTTCGACCCCGGACTCCCCGGTGAAAGTGGTTGTAGCGACGACCAACGAAGAACTTGTGATCGCTTCCGACACCTTCCGTTTGCTGCGGAAGCGTCCGGAAGCCTAGGGACATTGGGAGGGAGAAAGTTTTCCCCGTGCGCGAACAAAGGGTTGGGCCGTCGGCAGTTTGAGGATGCGTCAGCATCCGTCTAAAGTTTTTCTGGTTCTCTTTGTTCACAAAGAGAACAGTTTGAGGCGGGACAAAGCTCGCCCCGCGCGCCACGCCTAAAGAGGCGATTCAACTGTTTCGGCGTGAACCGAAACAGAATGAATCGCCCAAGGCGCGCGAGAAAAATAACAAAGTTTGTCCCGCGCGCGATTGCTGGAGAAGGAAATCATTCAAACGCGCATGATGCGTTTGAATAAGATTTCCGCCAGCGCGCGGGAAAAGGCGGCGGAGCGACAGCGGAGCCGCATGGGCTGACACGGGGCCGAGAGCGAGTAGCGCGATTCCGTAGGAATCGCCGTCCTCGGCCTTGGGGTTCGAGGCTGCTATTTCGGGGTGCCCGAAGGCACCGGCGCGAGGGTGTGCGCCGAGGACGAACGGGCGGAGAATTAGGCTGAGCGAGAGCGGGTTGAAGCCTGCGGGGCCCAAAAGCAACGTCAGTTGCGGGCCTCCGCGGGGGGAGGCTTCGGCCCGCGCGCCCCTGACGGGGCGCAGAGATTCTGCCCAGCTTTAGGGTAAAGGCTACCTTTTCGGAGTGCCTGGAGGCCCCGTTTATTCCGAGAGGCAACGCAACTGAAGACCGTAGGCGCGAGCGTTCGCCCCGCTGGGGTGCAGATGGGTCGCGTGAAACCAGAGATAAAAACCATTAATATTACTGATGGATGCAGACCAACTGGCTCCATGGTGTCCTACGTAAACCAAAGCACCATTGTGGCGTTCGTGGTAGCCCGGGGCGGGGCTTGTTTTTCGCGCGCCTTGGGAAATCCAGTCAAAACG
>NZ_CAJTMN010000129.1 GCF_910577125.1 uncultured Rikenella sp. | reverse complement strand
ATCGCCGGGCTTGCGCGCTGGGCCTGTGGCCCACCCGGGGAGCGCGCAGCCCGAACACGACAGATAGTTTGACCGAGTTTTTGCGGTTCGCAGAACCGCCGGCCTTGTCGCCCAGGCGCTTTGCACCTCGGGGAAGTGGGCGACAGGCCGAACGGGGCGGAGCTATTGACTGTGGGTCGGGTGGGACTGGAGCGGGCCGAAGTCTGCGGGTGCCCAAAATGAGCGTAGCGAGTTGCGGGCCTCCCGCTGGGGGAGGTTCTCGGCCCGCGCGGCTCTGCGAGCCGGTGCCGCTCGGCATTCGAAAGCTGGCTGTGTCTACCCTAAAAGAATCGCCGGGGAATTTTCAAGGGGGATGTGAGTCCCCCTTGAATGTGTTCTTTGCCTACTTTCTATCACATCATAGAAAGTAGGGGCCCCGCGGCCAACGCATTTGCGTTGCGGCGCGGAGCCTTTATTATTTTCCCGCGACGGACAGCCGCACAACGTTAGGCAAAACGGACTTTCCTCCGGCAGGTCAATCGGGTATTGTCCGCGCGCCTTGGGAAATCCTGTCAAAACACGCAAGTGTATTTTGACGATTTCCCTTTTAGGCGGGCGGGCGACTTGCCTACAGGAGGGTACTGGCCTCGGGCCGGCCGGGCCCCGCGTGCCCGCGGTGGGCAAATAGGGTAGAGGCTGCCAATTGGGAGTGCGACACGCACCGTTTATTCCGAGAGGCAACGCAACTGAAGACCGCTGGCACGGTCCGTCGTGTAGCTGGGATTGAGGTGCGTCACGCCGAAACTCAAGTACACCCCGTTACTGCCGCTCAACGACGACGAATAGCTGAACCCGTAGTTGCCGACGTGGCTCGGCACGCCAGTGGCTCTCTCGCGGAAGCCCGGGGCGGAAACGGCTCGAATTTATGTGTTATTCATTAAAAAACTGTATCTATGCAACTTATACATCCCGAAGAGGTAGTCGGACTGGCCTTTGCCGCCGATGACCCGATCGATCCGGACAATGTCCGGGAAATGAGAATCGAGGCCGCTCAGCTGCGCTACATCCGACCCACGTTCGGAGACGCCATGTACGAAAGCATGCGCCGGGAACGCTATCCGGAGTTCGTCTATACGTTCATCAAACCGGCTCTGGCACACTTCGTCCGCTACGAATTGATCGTGGAGCTGGCTGTCCGGTCGTCCGGCCGGGGGGTGGGGCGTCCCTCGGTCGAGGAGACGACGCAAACCTCGTCGGCGACACGGAACGATATCGGAAGCCGGAAGGAGGATGTGAATTCGGAACGGGATCGGGCTTCGTCTCAGGTGCGTGAAACGGCCGATACGGAGACGCGCAAGGTGACCGACAAAAAGAATGATACGACGACGACAGAGGCGGCGCGGGCTCAGGAGGAGACGGTGCAGAAGAGTTCCGATGTGTCGGCCACGGATCAGACGACCGATCAGAGCAGCGTGACGAAACAGGGCGAGACGTCGGCTACGGAGGAGGTTGCCGTGACCGAGGAGACCGGCTCGAAGAAGCTCACGACGACGCGGAAAACGACCGACACGACGACGACGGGGAGCGAGGAGTCGACCAATACGGTTCGGACGGCGGTGGCGAACGATACGCAGGATACGACACGGACGCTGTCGGGTTCCGGAACGACCACCGACGAGCAGACGGATGTGGAGATCCGGAACGCTCAGGTGGCGACGACTGCCCGCAGCGAAAACGAGGGTTCGGGAACGACGAATCGGTCGGGATTCCGGGCGGCGACGGCCGAGGAGTGGCAGTTACTGTCGCGCCAGGCGCTGCGGGATGCGCGCACGTTTCTGCGCTATGCGGTGGAGCATGTGGAGGAGCATCCGGAAGATTTTCCGGACTATGCGCCGAAGTCGGGATTGGGCTCTGTAGGTGTGCGTCGCTGCATCGGGGGGATCATCCTCTGACGGGGCGGCGGGTAGAGGCGGACGTTTGCGGCAGCCTGAGATAGAGGTCTGCGGAGCGTAAGGCGTGTAGTGTACGAGCGACGAGTTGGGCTGACCCGGCTAATTGCCCGCCGCGGGCACGCGGGGCCCGGCCGGCCTGAGGCCAGTCGATGCTTGACCCGCGCGCGACAGCTGGAGAAGGAAATCGTTAGAACCATGGTGAATGGTTCTAACAAGATTTCCGCCAGCGCGCGGGGGAAATGCGACAGGTGGCGGAGCGACAGCGGAGCCGCAGTGAGGCCGACACGGCGACAAGGCCGAATAGGGGTGGACTTTAGACGGTGAGTTGGGCTGAGCTCTTGCGGTTCGCAGAACCGCGCGGGCCGGAGCCTCCCGCAGCGGAGGCCCGCAACTGACGTTGCTTTTAGTCTCCGCAGGCTTCGGCCCGCTTTGGAGTAGAGGCTGCCCTTATTGGGGAGACACAGCCACTCTTCGAGTGCTGCTTTGCCCCGTTTATTCCGAGAGGCAACGCAACTGAAGACCGAGGCCACGGTTGAGCACGCTGCTGGGAGTGAGGCCCTGCGTGCCGAAACTCAAGAACACGCCGTCAGTTCCGCTGGCAGCGGACGACCAACTGTACCCGTAGTCACCAACGAGCCTTGCTACACCTTCATAGTCCGTACAACCGTAGTCGCGGTAGCCCGGGGCGGGGTTTGTCGGGTCGGAGCCAGCGTGGCCGAAAACAAGCACCGCGAAGTTGCAGGCCTACGCCTGGGGTGGCTCCGGCCCGCGCGACCCTGCGGGTCGCAGGGGTTCGGTCTTATTTTTCGCGCGCCTTGGGAAATCTTGTCAAAACGCATAAGTGCATTTTGAATGATTTTCCTCTTAAGGCGTGGCGCGCGAGCTTATCAATACGTTTTTCAGTCGCCCGCGGCAATTCTCGTGGGTTGGCATCCAGCCAACCCACAGAATATGCCTTCTTAGGCGGGCGGGCGGTGCGTGCCGCACTCCCAATTGGCAGCCTCTACCCTAACCGGATAGAACTGCCCTCGGGCCGGGCAGGCCCCACGTCCCGTGGACGGGCGAAACTTGCGTTTCGCTGCGGCCGTGTCCGCCCCGTTTATTCCGAGAGGCAACGCAACTGAAAACCGTAGGCGCGGTAGTCCGTGATGCTGGGATAGAGGCCCGTCATGTAGAAATTCAAGTACACCCCGTTGCTGTCGCTCACCGACGACGAGTAGCTGAATCCGCCGTTGCCGACGCTGTACAGAGTGCCCGTATCCCGACCGCGGTAGCCTGGGGCGGGGAAGCCCCACTGCGAAATTTACAGGCCGGGGTGTACGCCGACCGACCCTTTCTCCTATCTTTGCGGTATGAAAATGCTCGTACAGTCCTTCTGGCTGCTCTTTTTCTACCTCCTCGGACTCGGCGTCAGCATCCTCGTCGGAGGCGTCATCCCCGGGAGCGTGCTCGGCATGTTGCTCCTCTTTATCGCGCTGGCACTCGGGTGGGTCGACCCCGGACGTGTCGACCGCATCTCCGAACTGCTGATCGACAACATGGTGCTCTTCTTTCTGCCCGCCGCCGTCGGACTCATCGCCTCCGTCGGGCTGATTCTCAACAACCTGACCGCTATCCTCGTCGCGGCCGCCGTCAGCACCGTGCTGATCGTCGCAGCGGTCGGGGTGACTCAGCAGCGGCTCGAGGTGCGGAAACGGAAACGAAAAATTCGGCGCAGCGGACATGACATTCGATAATACCTGGACGGCGCTCGGCTTGCTGGCCGGCTCCGAAATCTTTCTACTTACCTTTACCATAGGGATTTACGTCGCCGCGCTGTGGCTCTTCCGGCGGACGAGGATCGGACTCCTCCATCCGCTCATTACGTCGGCCGCCGTGATCATCGTCTTTCTGCTCGCCACCGGCATCTCGTACGAACAGTACCACCGGGCTACTGCGCTGATCGACTTTCTGTTAGGGCCTTCGGTGGTGGCGCTCGGGTATGCCCTCTTCCGACAAATGGAACACCTCCGGGCTCATGCCGTCTCGATCCTTACGTCGGTCGTCGTGGGCAGCGTCGTGGGAATCGTGAGCGTCATCCTGATTATCCGGCTGTTCGGAGCCGGGGCGGCTATCGAAGCGTCGCTGGTGCCGAAGTCGGTCACCACGCCCATCGCCATGTCGATCTCGGAAAGGGCCGGAGGTATCGGGTCGCTGACGGCCGTGGTGGTGATTCTGACGGGGATCTTCGGCAGCGTCGTCGGGCCGTTCGTGCTCCGGAAACTGCACATCAGCAGCCGGATTGCGAAGGGGCTGGCCATGGGGTCGGCGGCTCACGGGGTCGGAACGGCGCGCGCGATGGAGATGGGGGCCATCGAGGGGGCGGTCAGCGGGTTGGCCATCGGTCTGATGGGACTCGTGACGGCGCTGCTGGTGCCGGTGATCGAGGGGTTGTTGTAAATTATTGATAAAGAAAGGAGTACAGCATGCCGGAAGGGATTCGGATAGACAAATGGCTGTGGGCGGTTCGGCTGTTCAAGACGCGCGGCGATGCGGCGGAGGCGTGCCGCTCGAACCGGGTGACGGTGAACGGCGCGACGGTCAAACCGTCGCGGGAGGTGCGGACGGGCGAGGTGGTCTCGGTGCGGAAGATGCCGGTGGTGTACAGCTTCCGGATTTTGGAGCCGGTGGCGAACCGCCAGCCGGCGCGCAACGTCTCTCGTTACATCGAGGACGTGACGCCGCAGTCGGAGCTGGATAAGCTGGAGATGGCCCGGGCGGGAGCTTTTGCGGTTCGCGACCGGGGGATGGGGCGGCCGACGAAGAAGGAGCGGCGCGACATTGAGGAGCTCCTTGCCGACTTCGGCGAGGTTTTTGATGACGAGGAGTAACGTTGATGTTGGCATGCGTCCGACGCTTGAGTCTTGCGGAGCGTAAGGCGCGCGGACGAAAAACAGGGGTATAGGCTGCCGCAGCGAAACGTAAGTTTCGCCCGTCCACGGGACGTGGGG
>NZ_CAJTMN010000128.1 GCF_910577125.1 uncultured Rikenella sp. | reverse complement strand
CTTCGAGCCGCAGAATCTTGTTCTTCCGTTTATTCCGAGAGGCAACGCAACTGAAGACCGTGGCTACGGAAGGTCACGTAGCTGGGATTGAGGTACTGCGCGTCGAAGTACAAGAACACGCCGTAAGTCCCGCTGACAGCGGACGACCAACTGTACCCGTCGTTGCCGACGCTCATCAGATCGCCTAACCGCCCATAGTAGCCTGCGTCGCGGTAGCCCGGGGCGGGGTACCAGGTCAGCGGGGTTCCCGTGCCCGAGGTGGTTACCTTGTACAACCGACCGTTGGTCGCCTTGTAATTACCTGCTCCATAAGATTCTCCGGGAACTCCATCCGAGTAATAGGGGAACGTCCCGTTCAGCGGAGTCGTGGCATCCCGCGTAAAGTCAGACCAAGCCATCGAAAAGGGAACCTCATCCGAAAAAATAAGCGTACCTTTGTGCCGATGTACCAGCCGACCATAAGCCCCGAAGAGCTCGACACCTATCCCGTCGGCCATTTCCCCGGCCGGATCCTCGTCGTCGACAGCCCCGAGACCCTCCTCGAAGCCGAACAGATCCTCGCCGGCGCCACCCTCCTCGGCTACGACACCGAGACCCGCCCCTCCTTCGAGAAAGGCATCCGCCACAACGTCTCCCTCATCCAGATCGCCACCGCCGACACCGCCCTCCTGTTCCGCGTCGGCCTCCAGCCCCTCTCCGAAACCGTTTGCCGCCTCCTCTCCTCGCCCGACATCCTGAAAGTCGGCGCCGCCCTCCGCGACGACCTTCGCGGCATGCGCCGCGTCGCCGAATTTCGCCCCGCCGGCTTCCTCGACCTCCAGTCCCTCGTCTCCCATTGGGGGATCGAAGAGCTCAGCGTCAAGAAGATGGCCGCTATCGTCCTCCGGATGAAAGTCTCCAAAGCCCAGCGCCTCACCAACTGGGAAGCCGACCGCCTCACCCCCGCCCAACAGGACTACGCCGCCCTCGACGCCTGGGTCTGCCGCGAGATCTACCTCCGGCTGCGCGACGACGACCCCCGGCTCCTGGAACGCCTTCAGGAACAGCACCTCCTCCAGCAGCCCATCTGTCCCGAACCCTCCGCCGCCGCATCCGCCCGAGAGCGGAAGCGCCCCCGCCGCCATCGCGGCGGGAGACGCCACACCTCTCGCCGAACCCCCTCCACCCTCCATTCATCCGACAGCCATGATACCACCCCTGCCCCGCCTGACCCTTCGACCCGGTAAAGAGCAATCCCTCCAGCGGCGCCACCCCTGGGTCTTCTCCGGCGCCATCTCCCGCACCGACCGCCAGCCCGAAGAGGGCGACCTCGTCGACCTTTACACCTCCACCGGTGACTTCATCGCCCGCGGCCACTGCGGTGTCGGCTCCATCGCCGTCCGCATCCTCACCTTCGACCCCGGCGAGACCATCGGCCCCGACTTCTGGCAGCGTCGGCTCCAGGCCGCCTACGACCTGCGCCGAACCCTCCGCCTGACCGACTCCCCCGCGACCACCTGCTACCGCCTCGTCCACGGCGAAGGCGACAACCTGCCCGGCCTCGTCATCGACATCTACGGCACCACCGCCGTGCTCCAGGCCCACTCCGTCGGCATGTATCTCGTCCGCGACCAGCTCGCCCTCGCCCTCCGTGCCGTGTACGGCCCTGATCGGCTGCACGCCGTCTACGACAAGAGCTCCGGCACCTTGCCCCCCAAGAGCGGCCTCGACCCCGTCGACAGCTACCTTTGGCGCGCCGACGAGACAGCCTCCGAAAACGACGCCCGCCTCGTGCTCGAGAACGGCCACCACTTCCGCGCCGACTGGGAAGGCGGCCAGAAGACCGGTTTCTTTCTCGACCAGCGCGACAACCGCGCCCTCGTCGGCCATTATGCCAGTGGGCGCCGCGTCCTGAACACTTTTTGTTACACCGGCGGCTTCTCCGTCTATGCCCTGCAAGGCGGCGCCCTCTCCGTCGACTCCGTCGACAGCTCCGAGAAAGCCATCCGCCTCTGCACCGAGAACATCGCCCTGAGCGCCCCCGGCGTCCCCCACCGCGAGCTCGTCGCCGACGCCCTCGACTTCGTCCGTCAGATGCCTCGCGACGCCTACGACCTCGTGATCCTCGACCCGCCCGCCTTCGCCAAGCACCGCAAAGCCGTCTCCAACGCCCTTCAGGGCTACAAACGGCTCAACGCCGCCGCTTTGGAGAAGCTCCCCTCCGGCGGCCTCCTCTTCACCTTCAGCTGCTCCCAGGCCATCTCGCGCGAACAGTTTCGTTTAGCCGTGTTCAGTGCCGCCGCCCAGGCCGGCCGCCGTGTCCGGATCCTCCACCAGCTGACCCAGCCCGCCGACCACCCCGTCAACATCTACCACCCCGAAGGCGAATACCTGAAAGGTCTCGTACTTTATGTCGAGTGACCCTCCGGTTTAAACGGCGTTTATATATTTTGTTGTAATTTTTTATACAGGAATCGGGTCGACAAGTGTTTTTCGGTCTGTTTTTGATTTTCGGGTTTAAACAGAATTTAAATTGAGTTTAAATATTGTGTAGTAACTTTTAAATATTGTGTTGTAAAAATGCAACATAATGCAGCAGCGAAATCGCGCCGATTCATGCCGTTCGTTCCCTGCAATCTATTGAATAGTAGAGTGGTACGCGATATTTTCATTGAGATCGTCCGTCCAGCCTGCCCTCCGGCGCCGGAGCGAGGGCAGGGGAGCACCCCTCCCACTCCTGCCGGTTGACCATATAAAGAGTTGATTTTCATCTCCGTAAAACCTTCGGAGAGATACGAATTATCCCCGTCGCGACGTTTTATGATGAAAACGAAGAGCCAGATGAAAAGCCGTTTTTTGATCCTCCTGATTCTCATTGGGTTGCATCTCCTTTCGTTCTCCGCCCGAGCCGCCCAGCAGATCCGAGCCCGGCCCGTGCTCAAAGGCGATAAGGAGTACAATGCCATCCTGCTGCATGTGGCCCAGTACTTCGTGCTGACCATCCCCGACGGCCGTACCGTCGGCGATATCGACGCCGCCGTGCGCTGCACCTTCGTGATCTCCCCGGACGGCGCCCTGCGCCAGCTGGAGATCGAGAACGAGACCGACGCCTGGAGCGGTTTTTTCGAAGGGAAAGGACGTACCGAGATGTGGCTCCGCGACGCCGTGCTCGAAGGGATGCGCCGTGTACCCGCCTTCGACATGAGCCGGATCCGGTCATCGAAATCTCCCAAGAAACGCACCGTCGTCTTTTCGTTCGGCCGTCCCGGCACCTCGACCGACATTCCCTCGATGGGCTTTCATCAGGAGTCCGTCGAAGCCAACACCAACCGCTCCATTGCCGAGCAGCAGCAGGCCCTCCGCGAAGGCAAAGCCGTCGACGAACAGCCGTCGGTCGGCATGCACCGGGCCGAAGCCGAGCGGCGCTATCGGAACCAGACTCCCGCATGGGCCGGTTTTACCGATGAGAACGTCCGTTCGACCATGCGTCCGAAGTACGAACCCGACCGGCGATCCTTACCGGTGCTTCGTCCCCAGCCCCCCCGTTCCCCGCGTCGCGACACCCTTCCTCCGTTGGAAGTTGCCGTCACCTTGCAATAGGGACGTAAACCCATCCGTATTTATTTGGATCATCAGGCCGGAATCCGTTTCTTCGTTTTCGTCTCGCCCGAATCCAGAGTTCTGTAGAGTCAGAGGTGTCTGAAAAATGAGTCTTGCGGAGTTTAAGGCATGCGGACGGGAAACGGAACAAAGATTTGGGCCGACCCAGCCGCAGCGATGCGTAAGCATCGCCCGTCCACGGGACGTGGGGCCCGGCCGGCCCGAGGGCAGTTTCGTCCTGTTAGGGTAGAGGTGGCCCTGTCGAAGTGCCCGAAGGCACCGCGCGCCGGCGCGAAAAAGGCGATTCAACTATTTTGGCGAAGAGCCGAAAGAGTTGAATCGCCCCAGGCGCGCGATCAAAATTCCCTCCCGTCGCCCGCCCGCCTGAAGAGGGATTTCGCTCGTTTTGCGGCGAGCAAAATCGAGATGAAATCCCAGCGGGCGACGATTGAATCGCTCTGGCATGCGAACCAAGTTCACCCGCGCGATAGATAGAAGTAGGAAATCATTCAAACACATGACGCGCGTTTGAATAAGATTTCCGTCAGCACGCGGGAAAGAGCGGGGAAGGAGCGGGTTGAACTTGGATGCGGGCCGGTGCCAGCGAGGCCGGAAACGAGCACCGCCGAGTTGCCGGCCTACGCCTGGGGTGGCTCCGGCCCGCGCGACCCTACGGGTCGCAGGGGTCTGGCCAATATTAGGGTAGAGTGCGACACGCACCGTTTATTCCGAGAGGCAACGCAACTGAAGACCGTAGCCGCGGGAGTACGCGTCGCTGGGATAGAGGCCCGTCACGTAGAAATCCAAGTACACCCCGTTGATGCCGCTCACCGACGACGAGTAGCTGAACCCGTAGTTGCCGACGAGGTCCAGCGCGCCTTCGCCGTAGAGGCGGAGGCCCGGGGCAGGGTACCAGGCAAGCGGGGTTCCCGTACCGGAGGTGGTTACCTTGTACAACCGACCGTTGGTCGCCTTGTAATTACCAGCACCGTAGGTTTCCCCGGCCACACCATCCGAATAGTACGGGAAAGTACCGGTCAAGGGTTGATCCAGGTCTGTCGCCCGCGTAAAGTCAGACCAAGGTTTCCTTCTCATGTATTGGAAAACAGGTGGCGGCCTGCCTCTTTGTCTCTTCTCTTTTCGCGCGCCTTGGGAAATCCAGTCAAAACACGCAAGCGAGTTTTGATGATTTCCCTTTTAAGGCGTGGCGCGCGGGCTTGTTAATGCGTTTTTCAGTCGCCCGCTGGGATTTCATCTCGTTTTGCTCACCGCAAAACGAGCGAAATCCCTCTTTACGCGGGCGGGCGGTGCGTGCCGCACTCCCAATTGGCCGCCTCTACCCTAACAGGAT
>NZ_CAJTMN010000127.1 GCF_910577125.1 uncultured Rikenella sp. | reverse complement strand
CACCGCAAAACGAGCGAAATCCCTCCTTTAAGCGGGCGGGCGACGGTATCAAGTTCAGTCCGCGCGCCTTGGGGAAATCTTGTCCAAAGCGCAAGTCGCTTTGAACGATTTCCCTCTTAAGGCGTCGGCGCGGTGCCTTCGGGCACTCCGAAATGGCAGCCTCTACCCTAACAAGATAGAACCACCCTCGGGCCGCGCGGGCCCCACTTAGTAAGGCAAAGAAAACCCTAACAAAACACCCAACGGGTGCGGGGACGGGAAATGCTTCGCATTTCTGCGGCCGTGTCGGCTCCATTCTTTATCCGCGCGCCTTAGGCTCCGCAGGACTCAGGCATCGTCGCACACCTGCAAAAACCATCTCGTTATACCCGACCTCAGATGCAAACACTCAAAAAAACGGGGATGTGCAAAGCCATTTGCACATCCCCGAGTTCTGTTCCGGTCTTCGACCGAACGGTCGTCTTACGCTTCCGGAGCGATTGCTTCCGCCGGACAAACGTCTGCGCACGTACCGCACTCGATGCACGTCGAAGCGTCGATAACATAAACATCGCCGGCCGAAATAGCCCCTACCGGGCATTCGTCGATACAGGTACCGCAAGCGACGCATTTGTCGGGATCGATTTTGTAAGCCATGAGTATATGAAATTGTTTGGTTTTGGTCAGACAAATGTAAGACTATTCCCCCGAATAGTCAAATTTATTCCTGCCAGCCGCGATACCCTTCCGGAAGCAGTCCGAGAAGCGATAAAATACGCTGAACGACCGTATCCACCGCCTCGTCCAGCGTCTGCGGCCGCGTATAAAACGACGGCATGGCCGGTAATATTATCCCTCCCGCTTCGCTGACGGCCGTCAGATTCCGCAGGTGGATCATCGACAACGGCGTCTCGCGGGGGCACAGAATCAGCGTCCGGGAATTCAACGGAGCATTCTCCTTGAGCATCACGGCCGCCGCCCGGGCAATCAGATCGTCCGCCAGTCCGCCCGCAATCCGCCCGACAGCTCCCATGCTGCACGGAACGACCACCAGCGCATCGTACCCCGCCGACCCCGAAGCCACCGGAGTAAAAAAATCGTCGTTCCGATACTCCGTCACCTCTCCCGCGGCAACCCGTGCCGAGAGCCACGGCAGAAATTCAGGCCGTTCGAACTCCGCCACCGCCCGGCCGTTGCGCGTGAAGACGACAGCCACCTGCTCCACCCGTTCCGCCGACCGCTCGTCCAACAACCGCCTCAACAGCCGTTCCGCATAGATCGCGCCGCTGGCCCCCGTAATACCGACCGCTACCTTCATCGCACCGTTATTTCCGTTCCCAGACCTTCACCCAATCGATCTCCATCTGCACCGGCAAAGTCGCCGGATCGACCCCGCCGACCCAGCTGCCTCCGAGCTGCATACCCATCAGGAGGTAGTAAGCCTGGTCGAACGGAAACTGCCCCTCCAGTTCCGTCTCGATCTTCGGATAGGCCAGCGTCGGCCGGCCGTTGAGCGTGAAGACCACGCTGTCCGGATGGAACTCCACCCCGTAGACGTTATACCCCTCCCGGTCGATCGGCGCCGTGGTGAAGCGCTGCGGCGTCTCCTGCTTCAGGTTCAGCGTATAATAGGAGTGGATGGTCTGATACACCACGCTGTCGTAATTGAGGTGTTCCATGATATCCACCTCGCCGTTCCGCGGATAGCGGCCGTATTTTTCGTCCTGGGCCAGCATCCAGAAGGCCGGCCAGCTTCCCCGAGCCTCGCCCAGCCGGGCCCGGATTTCGATTTTGCCGTACTTCACCGCGAATTTGTCCTTCGTCCACACCCCGCCGGTCAGGTAACGGGCCGTATCGGAGGCCGGATCGTCGTTGACGATGCCCCGAAGAATCAGATTCCCGTCTCTCACCTCATAGAGGTCGTCGCGCGAAGACATATAGTTGTCCCAATCCGACGTTCCGCGCGGAATCTTCGACCACTTAGTCGTATCCAGCTCTCCATTCCTCCGGAAATCTTCCTTCCAGATCAGTTTCCATTTCGGCGCCTGCTCCTTTTTCTGCCGGGCAGCAGCGCCCGAAGGCATCGACAAGACGGCGGCTCCAAGCAGAAGCGCCGCACCGTAAAGAGTTCTTTTCATTCGGTTGTATTTTTGGTTTTGGGTTAGTCTTCCTGCGTCATCACCATTTCGACCTGCGTCTGGGCCTTGAGCAGTTTCTCCTTGCAGAGGGCGATCAAAGTCGTCGCCCGCTCGACATAAGCCCCCAGCCGGTCGATGTCCAGTTCGCTGTCCTCCATCCGGGCCAGAATCTCTTCGATCTCGGCCACCGCTTCGGCATAGGTGATCTGTTTCTTCTTATTCGTTTCAGCCATTTTTCCGCTGTATTGATTTCGAAGTGACTTCCGCTCCGAGCACCCCGTCGCGGAGTTCGATTTCGACCGACTGCCCCACCGCTGCCTGCGCCGCGTCCCGCACTCCCCGCACGATGGCATAACCGCGTGCGAGAATCCGCTGCGGACTCGCCGCCCGCACCGAGACCTCCAGTAATTCCAACTGCGAGCGACGATGCGAGATCGCCCCTTCCGCCGCCGTGGCGAGCCGTTGCGCAGCATATCCGTTCCGCATCTCCGCGGCGGCGAGCCGCTGTGTCGCCAGCCGCGCCACCTGCGGGCCGAACGATGCACACCGGTGCCGCTCCTGCGTCAGCCGCTCGCCGACTCCGAACCGCAAAGCACTTTGCAGCCGGTCGATCCGCGCCAGCCCGCCGTGCAGCACGCCTGAGCTCCGCGAAGCGAGCTGCAAACCGGCATTCTCCATCCGATGGGTCTCCGCCACGAGCATCTGCTGCGCCCGCTGCGTCACCCTGTCGCGAAGGCCGTTCAACCGTCCGGCCATCTCAGCCGCCCGACCCACCAAAAACGCAGCAACGGCGGTCGGTGTCTTGAGCGACGTGTGGGCCACCATATCGGCCACGCTCACATCCTTATCGTGCCCGATGCCGGTAATCACGGGCAGGGGAAACTGCGCGACATAGGCACAAAGCCGGTAGTTGTCGAAGCATCCGAGATCGCTCGTAGAACCGCCGCCCCGAATAATGACAACGGCGTCGAAAGGCACATCGCCGAGTTCGGCCACCGCATCGAGGGCGTCGACAATGGAGTTTTCGGCGGCGTCGCCCTGCATGACCGCCGGAAAAAGCCGGGTCTCGAACCGATAAGGCGACGCCTCCAACTCCTGCATGAAGTCCCTGTATCCGGCCGCTTTCGGCGACGAGATGACGGCGATCCGCTGCGGCACGTCCGCCAGCTCGGACTCTTTGTTCATCTCGAACACGCCCTCCTCTTTCAGCCGGGCGATGGTCTGCCGGCGGATCCGTTCGGTCTCGCCGAGGGTATAGGCCGGATCGATGTCGCTGACGACCAGACTGAGGCCGTAAACGGGATGATACGAGACGGTGCACTTGACGAGCACTTTCATCCCGGCGGCGAGATCGGAACCGGTCTCGAACCGGAAATAGCCGCTGATCAGCTTATAGGTGCCTGCCCAAATCACGGCTCGGGCCTGAGCCGCAGGAGCTTTCCCGTTATCCGGCCGTTCGACGAGTTCGAGGTAGCAATGGCCGGCATAATTGACTTTGCATTCGCTGATCTCGGCCACCACCCACTGCGCATCTCCGGCATGCTGTTCGATCACGGCACGCAGATGTCCCTGGAGGGCGGAAAGGGTGATGAAAGATTCCATGACGATTAACAACAAAAGGCCCCGCCCCGGGCGGCCGCTACTACAGTACAGGCGCGCTGAGCATCATCGGCCACGGCGGTTACAGCTGGTTCTCGACGGTCAGCGCTACCGATGGCATGAGCTTGAATTTCGGCGTGACGTGGCTCAATCCCAGCAACGTGAACAACCGTGCCTACGGTTTTCAGTTGCGTTGCCTCTCGGAATAAACGGAAAGTGTAAACCCTGCGACCCGCAGGGTCGCGCGGGCCGAGAGCCTCCCCCAGCGGGAGGCCCGCAACTCGCATAGCTCGTTTGGACACCCGCAGGCTTCGGCCCGACAAACCCCGCCCCGGGCTACCGCAGCTACGGCGAGGGCGCGTTGTGGGACGTCGGCAACAGCGGATACAGCTGGGCTTCTACAGTCAGCGGTATCGGAGGCATGTACATACACTTCTACGCGATGGATCTCCACCCCAGCAACGCGACATATCTAGCCCACGGTCTTCAGTTGCGTTGCCTCTCGGAATAAACGGAAACGCCCCGCCCCGGGCTACCGCGACTTCGGTCGTACGGGCTGGGAGGGTATAGCAAGGGGCATCGGCTACTACGGGTTCAGCTGGTCTTCGACGATCAGCGGTACCAATGGCATGGCCTTGAATTTCAACTCGCAGGGCCTCAGCACCAGTACCTCAGACTACCGCGGCCACGGTTTTCAGTTGCGTTGCCTCTCGGAATAAACGGTGCCGACAGGCACTCCGAAATGGCAACCTCTACCCCAATGCCCCGCAGGCTTCGCCCGCATCACCCCGCCCCGGGCGAACGACACTACACTACGGGCGCATTATTCGGTGTCGGCAGTTACGGTTACAGCTATTCCTCAACAGCCAGTGGCACCAATGGAATGCACTTGTTTTTCCACATGACAGCCCTTGATCCCTACCGCGCACATACCCGCGCCTACAGTCTTCAGTTGCGTTGCCTCTCGGAATAAACGGATGACTCGACTGATTGGGGAACTTCGAACCCGGGCTTGGGTCTGAAGTACTTCAAAGATTTTGCGCCCCGTCAGGGGCGCGCGGGCCGGACGCCTCCCCATCAGGAGGCCCGCAACTCGCCGCTCACGCGTCGAAAATTGCGGTACCTCCCGGGCGCCGACCCGATCCAACTCGCCTAACCCACAGCTAACAGACAAATCCTCCACCACCTTTCGGGCTGCGCGCTCCCCGGGTGGGCCACAGGCCCAGCGCGCAAGCCCGGCGATTCCTTCAGGAATCGCGCTATTCATTTTCTA
>NZ_CAJTMN010000126.1 GCF_910577125.1 uncultured Rikenella sp. | reverse complement strand
ATGCGAAGCATCCTCTAAAGTTTTTCTGGTTCTCTTTGTTCACAAAGAGAACAGTTCCCGCCCGGGTAAAAACATCGGCAGGAAAAAACTTATCCGTTGCTGCGGCCGAAGCTGCGGCGGAGCCAGCGAGGCAGGATAATCACCCCCATGATCAGATACGGATAGTAAGTCACCAGGCGCCACAGCAGGGCGATCACCGCCGCCGTCCCCACCTGTGCCGCGCTCCCCACCGGAATCACATCGCTCAGGAAGTGCGTGAAGATGTACTCCGCGAAACCGCTTCCGCCCGGCGTCGGAGCCACCAGCATCATGATCCACATCGCCAGCTGGCGGGCGAAGACCAGAAACTGGTCGCTCAGCGTGAAAAACGCCATGAACAGCGCGTTGGCCACCAGATAACGCGAGCTCCATGACAGGAACGTGGCCGCGAAAGACTGGAGCCAGAACAGCGGCCGGTAGCGCCGGATTTCGACCGCACTACGGACGATGCCGTTGCCCGCCTCGACCGCCCCCGCCTTCCACCGCCTCAACCCGGGCAGCGAGAAGAGGCGCACAAGGAGCCATTTCAAGCCCCGGGGATTGAAGAAGAGGCCGTAGCTCAGCAGGAGCAGGTAGGCGAGTTTCAGCCCGTAGCCGATGGTAGCGAAGAGCATCAGTTCATGTCCCATCGGCCCGCTGAAGAGGCGGTCGCCGCCGACGATGAAAAAGACGATCGGGAAGAGCAACGCGAAGTAGAGCTCGTCGAAAAACGAGGTGAGCATCACGATCGCCGCGCTTCGGCCGACCGGCACCCCTTCTTTGTGGACGAAGACGATCGCGACGCTCGTTCCGCCGATGGCCGACGGCGTCACCGCCGAGGTGAACTCCCACAGCATCGTGATCCGGAAGGCCTGCCGCCAGCCGAGGTCGTTGCGGCTGAAGAGCCGCAGCCGGATGATGTAGCCCAAGTCCCGTCCCGCCATGAACAGGAAGGCGACCAGAATGAAAAACAGCGCGCGCCAGGTGAACCGGATCGATTCGAAAACAGCGGGGTCGAACTCGCGCCAGATCATCCACGCCACCCAGCCGAGCCCCAGCACGACGGGCAGGACGATTTTCCACGGCCGGACACGGCCGACGGTATTTTTCTCCATAGAAAAAGCTGCGTTGCGAGGCCGGCTCCGGGCCGGCGGTGAGTCGCAAAGATACGACATCCCGGCCGAATCGCCAGCAGCCGGCGGATCGGACGCAGCGCGCAGGACGACCCGCCGCGACGAGAGCCCGTTTTCACCCGGCCGACCGAAACAGATGCGGCCGAGCGGCCAAATGCGACGGCGGAGGGGCGATTTGAGGCGGAAAATCGTATTTTTGTCCTCAAACAACCGTTCGACCGCATGGATACTCTTGTTCGCCTTCTCCAGATCATCGGTTCGCTGGGACTCTTCCTCTTCGGCATGAAGCTGATGAGCGAAGCGCTGCAACGCGCCACCGGAAGCCGGCTGCGACACACGATGGGACGCGCCGGAGAGAGGCTCGGCTCGCAAATCGGGGCCGCGGCGGCGGTCACGGCAACGGTGCAGTCGTCGAGCGCGACGACGGTCACGATCGCCGGATTCGCCCACGCGGCGCTGATCGAACTCAGGCAGGCCATCGGCTTGATTATGGGGGCCAATATCGGCACGACGGTGACGGTCTGGATCATCGCTCTCTTCGGCTTCGCGCTGCGGGTGTCGGCCATCTCGATTCCGCTGGTCGGACTGGGGTTCGCTTTCGTCCTGCTCCGGAAAAACCGATACCGGGATCTGGGCGAGACGGTCATCGGTTTCGCGCTGATGCTGCTGGGGCTCTCGGTGCTGCAGGCGGCGACGAACGCGGCGGCGGCCCACACCCTCTTCTTCGACGAACTGGCGATTTACGCCGGACTGGGCTATCCGTCGATCGTAGTCTTTCTGCTGGCCGGCATCCTGCTCACGGCTATCCTGCAATCGTCGGCCGTGACGATCGCGCTGACGATGATCCTGTGTCAGGGCGGGTGGCTGCCGTTCGAGGCGGGGGCGGCGATGGTGCTGGGCGAGAATGTCGGAACGACGGCCACGGCCGTGATGGCTGCGGCGGCGCTCAATACATCGGCCAAACGGGCGGCCCTGGCGCATACGGCCATCAACCTCTTCGGCGCCTTGTGGTGCGCGCCGCTGCTGCCGTGGATCGCACCGGGGATCGTCGGGCTCTTCTCGCTGCTCGGAGGATCGGAAACGGGCGCGGCACCGATCATGCTGGCCCTCTTCGATACGCTTTTCAACCTGCTGAATGTCTTTATCGCCGCTCATTTCATACCTCAGCTGATGAGGCTGCTGGCGCGGATGCTGCCGCACGAGGCGTCGGACGACCGCCGGCATCTGCTGGCGCTCGACTCGGGGATGATCTCCACGCCGGAGCTGGCGCTGATGCAGGCGCACCACGAGATTACGACCCATGCCAAACGGATGCTCAAGATGTTCAACATGGTGCGCGAGCTGACGCGGACACCGCACCTCGAGGAGTTCCGGCGCGAATACGCCCATGTCGAGAAATACGAACGGATTACGGACCGGGTGGAGCGGGAGATCATCGTCTTTCTGTCGCACATCGTCTCGCAGGACAACAGCGAACGGGCTACGGCCCGGTTGCAGCGGATGTTCCGCACGGTATCGCACATCGAGCTGATCGGAGACGAGAACCTGGCCCTGGCCCGGACGATCCGGGCGAAGCGGGAGAGCGACCTGTGGTTCGACCGCACCCTGCGCGAGGATTCGGAACGGCTGTACGATATGACGGAGCAGGCCATCTACCGGATGACGACCTGTCTCGAACGCCCGACGCCGGAGGAGGTGCAGGAGGCGCGCAAACTGAACGAGCTGGTGCAGAGCTGGGCCCGGGGACGGCGGACGGAGCTGCTGGGCCGCATCGAACAGGAGGGGGCGCACCCGACGGCGATCTTTTTCTTCCTCGAACTGACGGAGCGGTGTGCGAAGCTGGTCGATACGGCCACGCACATGGCGGTCGAACAGAACGAAGAGGCGGTTTAATCTTCCAGGGCCCGTGAAACGCCGGCTTCTTTTCTTCGTTTTCGCCTTATCGGCGGGTCTGCCGCTCCGGACGGGGGCGGAGGAGCGCGGAACGGTGCTGGTGGTGGCGACTTACAATGTCTGCAACCTTTTCGACACGATCAACGACCCGGGTATTGCAGACGAGGTGCTCTCTCCCGAGGCGTGGCGACGCAAAACGGAGCGGCTGGGGCGGACGATCGGTGCGCTGGATCCGGATGTGATCGCGCTGTGCGAGGTGGAGAACGCGGCGGTGCTGGAGGCGCTGCTCGGTTCGCCGGGGCTGGCGGGAAAGGGGTATCGCCCGATCCACTATGACTCGCCGGACAGGCGCGGCATCGATGTGGCGCTACTCTACCGGGCGGGCCGGCTGAGGCCGACGGCTTCGGAACCGATCCGGATGACGACGGACTATCCGACGCGGGATCTCTTGCGGGCGGAGTTCTCGGTGGCGGGAGCGACAAAGCGGCTGGTGGTCTACGCGGTTCATCTGCCTTCGCGGCGGGGAGGCTATCACCGGGCGACGCGGGCGCGGGAGGAGATTGCGGCCCGGCTCGATGCACACGCGGCGGCAGACAGCGCGGACGCTGCGGTGGTTCTGCTGGGGGATTTCAACGACAACCCCTCTTCGGGGCTGGTTCGCCGCCGGCTGGCGGGATGGAGACCGCTGGCGCTGCAGGCCCATCGGCGGGGCGAGGGCTCTTATGCCTGGGACGATGTGTGGCTGATGTTCGACCAGATTTTCGTGGGACGCAGCACGGCGGCGGAGGAGGCGCGGGTCTTTCTCCGGCCGGAGATGCTGACGCGCGAGGGCCGTTTCGCAGGGTATCCCGACCGGGAGCTGAGCGACCACCTACCGGTCTACACGCGTATCCTGTTGCGGTAAATTTTGTTTACATTTGTAATTACTCACTTAACTCACAAATCTTATGGCACTCACTATCAATCGCGACCTGCGCCGCAGCGCATGCACCGCCCTGGCGGGCAAATGGACTCCGGCGGTATTGACCACGCTGGTCTATATATTACTGGCCTGCGTCTGCTCGTACATCCCGTTTCTGAAATTCCCGGCCTCGCTGCTGGTGTTGCCGGTTTTGGGATTCGGGTTCCAGATCATTTTCCTGAACGTGATGCGGGCGGGAACGGAGCCGCAGATCAATGCGCTCTTCAGCGGGTTCAACAACTACGGCAAGACGCTGGGGACGATGCTGCTGGCGGCAATTTATACGTGGCTGTGGAGTCTGCTGCTCCTGATTCCGGGGATCATCAAGTCGTACTCGTACGCGATGACGCCGTTCATCCTGAACGACGAACCGGAGCTGGGGGCGGACGAGGTAATCTGCAAAAGCATGGCGATGATGCGGGGGCACAAGATGAAGCTGTTCTTGCTGGATTTGAGTTTCATCGGCTGGGTTTTATTGGCCGTATTGACTTTAGGGATCGGATTCCTGTGGTTGGCGCCGTGGATGGAGAACTCGCGGGCAGCGTTCTACCTCGACCTGAAGCGGGAGGCGCAGCAGGGGGCATAGGACGGGTCTCCCCGCCCCGGGCTTCCGCGACGCGGGTAACAATGGGCGATTAGGCGGTCTGGTGAGCATCGGCCACTACGGGTTCTGCTACTCGTCGTCGGTGAGCGGCAGCGGCGGGGTGTACTTGGGTTTCTACGTGACGAGCCTCAATCCCAGCGACGCGAGCAGCCGTGGCCACGGTCTTCAGTTGCGTTGCCTCTCGGAATAAACGGAGGCAGACACGGCCGCAGCGAAACGCAGTTTCGCCCGTCCACGGGACGTGGGGCCCGCCCGGCCCGAGGGCAGTTCTATCCGGTTCAGAGCTCGACCACGCGCCGTCGCCTTAAGAAGCGATTCAACTATTTTGGCGCAAGCCGAAAGAGAATGAATCGCGTAAGGCGCGCGGACAAAGCTCGTTTATCCGACAAG
>NZ_CAJTMN010000125.1 GCF_910577125.1 uncultured Rikenella sp. | reverse complement strand
CGACCGGACGTGGTTCCGGTTTTCAGTTGCGTTGCCTCTCGGAATAAACGGACACACGACACTCGAAAACTGACCGTTTCTACCTCGAACTCACCATAATCCCGTCCGCATCACTCCCCGTCGCCGTCCGGAAAGAGGGCGAGCACCCGTTGCAGGTCTTCCGGCGTGTCAATGGCGTGAGTTTCTGCGTGTGTCACCGCCGTGCGGATCGGATAGCCGTTTTCCAGCCAGCGCAGCTGTTCGAGCGATTCGGCCAGCTCGAGCGGCGACGGCGCCAGACGGGTGATCTCCCGGAGCACCTCGCTGCGGTAGGCGTAGAGTCCGATGTGTTTATAATAGGTGTGCCGCGTCTGCCACTCATCCTGCGGCACGCCGCGTAGAAACGGTATGGCGTTTCTGCTGAAATAGAGGGCGTTACCCGTAGCCGAGCGGACGACTTTCGGCGAGTTGGGGTTGAAAATCTCCTCGTCGGGGCCGAACGGTTTGACCAGCGTGGCGATCTGCGTGTCGGGAGCGTCGAAACAATGTCGGATCTGTTCGAGCTGTTCGACGGCAATGAAGGGTTCGTCGCCCTGGATGTTCACCACGACGTCGAACCGTTCGCCGGTGAGGCGTTCCGCCGTGTCGAGCGCTTCGGCGCATCGGTCAGTACCCGACCGGTGCGTGTCGGCGGTCATGATGACCTGTCCGCCGAAATCCTTGACGGCCTGTTCGATTCTGGAGTCGTCCGTGGCGACGTAGCAAGCCTCGCCGAACACCCTCCGGCAGCGTTCGTAGACGCGTTGAATCATGGGTTTCCCGTGGATGTCGGCCAGCGGTTTCCCGGGGAACCGGGTCGAGGCGTATCGGGCGGGAATCAGGGCTAAGTATTTCATGAACTGGTTTTTAGTGTAAATGGTTCGTCTCCGGAAGTCTCCGGGATGCGCAGTCCTCGTGTGCCCGCGGTGGAAAGAAGCCTGAGTCTTGCGGAGCCTAAGGCGTAGCGTAGCTATCATAAAAGTTTTTGGTGCCGCTTTTTTCAAAAAGCGGCAGTTCCGTCCGGCTCAAGGCTCGACCGCGCGCCACGCCTTAAAAGGGAAATCGTCAAAACTCGCTTGCGTGTTTTGACAAGATTTCCCCAAGGCGCGCGGACAGAAACAAGGTCGAAACCCTGCGGTTCTTCGAACCGCAAAAGTTTGGCCAAGCCATCTGTCGGGTTCGGGCTGCGCGCTCCGGGGGTGGGCCGAAGGCCCAGCGCGCAAGCCCGGCGATTCTGTGAATCGCGCTACTCGTTCTCCGCCCCGTGTCCGCCTCACTGCGGCTCCGCTGTCGCTCCGCCGGTGCCTTCGGGCACTCCGAAATAGGCCGCCTCTACCCGTTCTTTTCTCGCGCGCCTTGACGATTCATTCTATTTCGGCTCATCGCCGAAACAGTTGAATCGCTTTCTAAGGCGTGGCGCGCGTTGAGCTTCGTCCCGCCTGAAACTGGCCTCAGGCCGGCCGGGCCCCACGTCCCGTGGACGGGAAATGCTTACGCATTTCCACTATTCAACTCGGCCCAATTCTCTGTTCGAACGCTACGCGCGACCGTGCCGCGGCTACAAGATCCCCAGCATGCGGTTGCGCGTCAGGAGAGCCGCCCCCAGCACCCCCGCCGTCTCGCCCAGCGTCGAGATGCGCAGCGTCGTGTCCCGCGTCACCAGCCGCAGCGAGTATTTGTTCAGCGCCGTGCGGATCGGCAGCATCAGGTAGTCGCTCACCTCCGCCAGCGGCCCCCCGATCACCACCAGCTCCGGATTGAACAGGTTGATCAGCACGCTGATCCCCCGTCCCAGCTTCTCGCCCACGTCCGTGATCAGGTCGATCGAGAGCACATCGTCGCTCTCCGTCGCCCGGATGATGTCCTGCATGGTGATCGCCTCGCCCCGTTCGAACTTCTCCGACAGAATCGACGATGCCCCGTCGCGCAGGCTCTCCGCGAAGCTGTTTTCGAGCGCCAGCCCCGACGCCTCCGTCTCGAGACACCCCTTTTTCCCGCACTGACAGATCTTCTCGTTGTCGAAGAACGGAATGTGCCCGAACTCGCCCGAGAAGCCCGACTTCCCGTAGTAGAGCTTCCCGCCCACGATGATTCCGACCCCGATCCCCCGTCCGATGTTGATGAAGAGCGCGTTCTGCACCTCGTTCCGGTCTCCGTTCAGGTATTCGGCGTAAGTCATCGCCCGGGTGTCGTTTTCGACCACCGTTTCGATGCCCGTTTTCTCGTGGATCAGCCGCGCCAGCGGATAGCCGTCGATGTTGATCGCGTTGTAGATGATGCCCGACGAAGCGTCGACCCGTCCCTTGACCGCGATCCCCATCCCGAGGATCTTTTCGCGCGCCGCCGTCCCCAGCGACTCGATGAACTCCTCGATCCGCGCCGCCAGGTTGTCCAGAAACTGCGTGTTGGTATTATACGTGAACGGCACGTGCTGTTTCACCGTCACCGTGTTTTTGTTGAGGTCGATCACCCCGAAGCTGAGTTCCCCCTCCTGGATCGTGACCCCGAGGAAATAGCCCGCGTCCGACACCAGCCCGAAGGCACAGGGCCTCCGTCCGCCCCCCGTTTCGATTTTTCCCTGGTCGCGCACGAACCCCTCGCGGATCAGCTCGCCGACCAGCTTCGTGATCGTCGGGTTGCTGACATTCAGGATGCGCGACAGATCGGCGATCGTACAGTCCCCTTCCGTCGCCAAAGTCAGGATGATGCGCCGTTTGAGCATAAAAGCCTTGTAAGCCACCACACTCATGTTTTCGTCCGTCGGTGTGCCCAGAATGGATTGGTTGGTTGCCATAAAAAGAAGTTAAGTGATTCTGTGTATGGGTTTTAATTCGTCGTATTTTATTCCGGAAAATAGCGTTGCAAGTTAGTGAAAATTGTGATTAAAATAAAAGCGATATCCGAATAATTTCGCTAACGGCTTGTTTTTAGGGAAAAATATGGAATGTCAGAAAAAAAGTTTTTGGGTGTCCGAATTTTTATCTATCTTGCACCGAAATTGTAACGACCACGACAGCTTCCGACGGACGGCGCGGACGGTTTTTCTGCCATAAATTCGGCATCCGCTCCCCATACTTTCGTCCGGGTCGGGAACCGGTGGCACACAGTTTGTTAGTATCACCGGAAGCAAACGCCACCTTCGGCCTGAGGGCGGCAGAGGCCTTCCGAGGCGCAAAACGAAAAACGACAGCTTTCTAATACACAGAGAGATTATGGAGTATAACGACAACGACTACGACTACAACGACTATCCGCAGCACGAAAGCAACGGATCGGTCAAAGGGCTGAAGATCGCGATCATCATCCTGCTGATCGTCCTGGCCGTGATCTCGTTCTTCTTCTGGAAACAGGTCCAGGAGCTCAAACGGGATCAGATCGGAATCACCGAAGAACGCGATACCCTGACCAACCGGCTGACCGTTCTCCTCGGCCAGATGGGCGACCTCAAAGTCGACAACGATACGATGAACATCGCGCTCATGCACCAGCGCCACATCGCCGACTCGCTCCTCGATCGCCTCAAAAAGGAACGCGGCTGGAACTACGCCAAGATCAAGAAGTACGAACGCGAACTCGGGACGCTTCGGGCGACTATGCAGGGCTTCGTGCGCCAGATCGACTCCCTGAACCGGATCAACCAGCAGCTCGCAGGCGAAAATATGCGCTACAAACGCCAGATCACCTCCTTGCAGTTGCGCACCGAAGCCGCCGAAGAGATGACTCAGGAGCTCAATAATAAGGTGAAACGGGCCTCGCAGCTGCGGGCACGGGACGTTGCTTTGCTGGCATACAGCAAACGGAACAAACTCGTCAGCCGGGCTAAGCAGACCGAAAAACTCGTCACCGAATTTATCCTGACCGCGAACGAAG
Source organism: uncultured Rikenella sp. (assembly GCF_910577125.1). Classification (GTDB taxonomy): domain Bacteria; phylum Bacteroidota; class Bacteroidia; order Bacteroidales; family Rikenellaceae; genus Rikenella. The sequence continues at coordinate 1,129 of NZ_CAJTMN010000125.1, read as the reverse complement.
TGGCCATTCCGGGCGAACGGACGGTTTACGTTCGGGTGATTACGCCGGAAGCCGATATCTTGGGTTCACCGGACGGCGGTCGGTTTACCTTCGCCGGCGAATCGATCCCGTACACCGCTAAGCGTGTCGTGGACTACCAGGGCGACGACCTGCCTGTGAGCATCTATTATGATATCACGGGTCTGTATGCGGGCCAATACACCGTGATGGTCTATGTGGACGGCCAGATGGTCGGCCAGAGCGACGTGATTCTGAAATAGGATTGGACAAGGCTATCGCCTTGTTCTCAGATAAGCGAGCCGCATCGGGAATCACCCGATGCGGCTTTTGTTTTGGGCTCCCATTCTATGCAGTTCGGGAGCAGGGTAGAGCCTTACATTGTTTGGGGTTAGAGGCTATCTTGGGATTTGGTCGCGGCTGCCGCATTAGTTAGGGCCGTCGGCAGCTTGAGGATGCGTCAGCATCCGTCGAAAGTTTTTTGGGTTCTTTTTGTTCACAAAAAGAACAGTTCCAGCTGGGGCAGTGCCTGGACCGCGCGCCGCTGCCTTAAAAGGGAAATCGTCAAAATGCATTCGTGCGTTTTGACAGGATTTCCCAAGGCGCGCGGACAGCGGTATTGGACTGAGTAGGTAAGTGGAAATGCGTAAGCATTTCCCGTCCCCGCACCCACAGGGTGTTTTGTTAGGGTTCTCTCTGCCTTACTAAGTGGGGCCCGCGCGGCCTGAGCGCAGTTTCAGGCGGTTCAAAGCTCGACAGTCGCCCGCCTGCCTAAAGAGGATTTCACTCGTTTTGCGACAGCAAAATCGAGATGAAATCCCAGCGGGCGACGGCAGAGGTGGCGGAGCGATAGCGGAGCCGCAGTGAGGCGGATACGGGGCGGAGAATTGGGCTATGTATGGGGCTGAGCTTAGGGCGAGAGCGAGTAGCGCGATTCGCAGAATCACCGGCCATGTCGCCCAGGCGCTTTGCGCCTCGGGCGAGTGGGCGACAGGCCGAAGAGGACGGACACGTGGCGAAGAATTGGGTAAAGTTATTGGCCGCGGCTTGGACGAAACTTTTGCGGCTCGCAGAGCCGCGCGGGCCGAAGCCTCCCCACGCGGAGGCCCGCAACTCGCAAAGCTCGTTTTTG
>NZ_CAJTMN010000124.1 GCF_910577125.1 uncultured Rikenella sp. | reverse complement strand
CGCAAGCATCCTCTAAAGTTTTTTTGGTTCTTTTTGTTCACAAAAAGAACAGTTCCATCCGGTCATACATACAAAAACAATATCTTTGTAAGATAGAACAAAGTGCACAGTCCTATGGAAAGTACCGAGAAGTTGAACTTCATAGAAGAGATCATCGAGCAGTCGATCGCCGCCGGCGAGCCCCGCGTCCACACCCGTTTTCCCCCCGAGCCCAACGGCTACCTGCACATCGGTCATGCCAAGTCCATTTGTTTGAACTTCGGGATGGCCAAGAAGTACGGCGGGAAGTGCAACCTTCGGTTCGACGACACCAACCCCGTGAAAGAAGACGTCGAGTACGTCGACTCCATCAAGGAAGACATCCGGTGGCTCGGGTTCGAGTGGGCCGAAGAGCACTACGCATCGGACTATTTCGAGCAGCTTTACGACTGGGCCGTCGAGCTGATCAAGAAAGGCTTGGCCTACGTCGACGACCAGACCCAGGAAGAGATCCGGCTGGGTCGCGGAACCGTGACCCAGCCCGGCGTCGACAGCCCTTACCGGAATCGTAGCGTCGAGGAGAATCTCCGGCTGTTCGCCGAGATGCGCGACGGGAAGTACAAGGACGGCGAGAAAGTTTTGCGGGCCAAGATCGACATGGCCCATCCGAACATGCTCCTGCGCGACCCGCTCATGTACCGCATCATCCACGCCCATCACCACCGGACAGGCGACAAATGGTGCATCTACCCGATGTACGACTACGCCCACGGCGAGAGCGACTCCATCGAACGCATCACCCACTCCATCTGTACGCTGGAATTCGACGTCCACCGGCCGCTGTACGACTGGTTCATCGAACAACTGGGAATTTTCCCCAGCCACCAGTACGAATTCGCGCGGCTCAACCTGACCAACACCGTGATGAGCAAGCGCAAGCTGCTTCAGCTCGTCAAAGAGGGGTACGTTTCCGGCTGGGACGACCCCCGGATGCCCACCATCTGCGGCCTGCGGCGGCGCGGATATACGCCGGAATCCATCCGGATGTTCGCCGAAAAGGTGGGGGTGGCCAAGCGAGACAACGTCATCGACCTGGGCCTGCTGGAGTGGTGCGTGCGCGAAGACCTGAACAAGACCGCCCTGCGGCGGATGGCCGTGCTCAACCCCCTGAAAGTCGTGATCACCAACTATCCCGAGGGACAGGTCGAGCAGATCGAATGCGTCAACAATCCCGAAGACGAATCGGCCGGCCGGCGTTGCGTGCCGTTCGGTCGGGAAGTCTACATCGAACGCGACGACTTCATGGAAGAACCGCCGAAGAAGTTCTTCCGTCTCAGACCCGGCGGCGAAGTGCGGCTTCGGTACGGCTACCTCATCCGGTGCGACGAGGTGGTAAAAGACCCGGCCACAGGCGAAATCACGGAATTGCGCTGTACCTACGACCCCTTGTCTCTGGGCGGCGGCTCGTCCGACGGGCGGAAAGTCAAAGGGATTATCCACTGGGTATCGGCCGCGCATGCCGTACCGGCCGAGGTGCGGCTCTTCGACCGCCTGTTTGCCGTCGAGAGCCCGGACGAGGTGCAGGAGGGCGGATCGTTCCTCGACAACCTCAACCCGGACTCCCTGAAGACCGTGCAGGCCTACTGCGAGCCGTCACTGGCAGATGCCGCCCCGGGCGACAAGTTCCAGTTCGAGCGCCTCGGTTACTTTTGCGCCGACAGCGACTCGCAACCGGGCTCCCCGGTTTTCAACCGAACGGTGAGCCTCAAGGACTCCTGGGCCAAGATCGCCGCGAAATAACTGTACGGTTATTTGTCTGACATTCTTTGTGCCGGATAGAACTGCCGCTTTTTGGAAAAAGCGGCACCAAAAACTTTTAGTTAGCTACGCCTTACGCTCCGCAGTCCTCAATCTTCGTGATTACTTTTGGGTCGGGGTTGTAGCGCGCTTAATACGAGCTCAACCTTATAGCGCGCTACAACTCCCGGCCCAAAGAAGAGTCCGAGAGTTGGGCCGCCGGCAGCTTTAGGATGCGAAGCATCCTCTAAAGTTTCTTTGGTTCTTTCTGTTCACAGAAAGAACAGTACCCTCCTGTAACAAAGAGCCACAGAAATCGCACACGACATATTTACCAGAACCTAACATCGTTTTATGAGATTCAGAATTGCCCTTGCCACTCTGCTCCTCGGGATTTTCGGGACGGGAGCCCACGCCCAGATCGAACAGCCCGTGAGCTGGCGTTTCACCGCCACCGGCCGACAGGCCGAGATGACCGCCACCATCGACCAGCCGTGGCACCTGTACGACATCGGGCCGTATGAAGGCGGCCCGAACGCCACCACCTTTACCTTCACCCTGCCCGCAGGCGTCTCGCTCGACGGCGGGATCCAGCAGAGCCCAGCCCCGACCCGCGTGCACGACGACATTTTCGGCATGGAGATCGGCTACTTCGCCCGTTCCGCGAAATTCGTGCAACGCTTTAAGTTCTCCCCCCAGCTCATCGCCGCCGGACAGCCCGTCACCATCAAAGGAAACGTCGAGTGGCAAGCCTGCGACGACGAGAGCTGCCTGCCCCCCACCGACAAAGACTTCACCCTGACCCTGACCCCGACGGCAGACGAAGCTGCACCGGCCGAAGCGACCGATCAGCCCGCCGCCCCCGATCCTGACGGGAAGATGGTGCGCGACGAAGCCATCTTCGTGACCCCTGAGGCGACCGCCGACACCGCAGCCGTTTCCGGCGAGACCTCCTTCAAAGGGCTCGAACGGAACGAGAGCAAGAACTTCTGGACCATCATCATCGAAGCCATCCTGTGGGGTTTCGCCGCCTTGCTGACCCCCTGCGTCTTCCCGATGGTTCCGATGACCGTCAGCTTCTTCCTGAAAGGCAGCGACAACAAAGCCAAAGGGAGGTTTATGGCCACCTTTTACGGTATTTCGATCGTCGCCCTCTACACCCTTCCGATCGCCGCCATCATCCTCATCACCTACTTCGTGGGTGGAGACTCCGTAACCGCCGACATCTTCAACTGGCTGGCCACACATTGGCTGCCGAACATTCTTTTCTTCCTGATCTTCATGATCTTCGCCGCCTCGTTCTTCGGCGCCTTCGAGATCACCATGCCCTCGAAACTCGTCAACCGGAGCGACTCCAAGGCAGACAAAGGGGGCCTCGTGGGCGTCTTTTTCATGGCCCTGACCCTCGTGCTCGTCTCCTTCTCCTGCACCGGGCCGATCGTGGGAACCGTGCTCGTGAAGTCGACCCAGGGCGCGATCTGGGAACCCATCTTCACCATGCTCGCCTTCTCGGCAGCGTTTGCACTCCCCTTCACCATCTTCGCCTTCTTCCCCTCGCTGCTCAAGAACCTGCCCAAATCGGGCGGATGGCTCAATTCGGTGAAGGTCGTCCTCGGTTTTATCGAACTGGCCCTCGGTCTCAAGTTCCTGAGCGTCGCCGACCAGACCTACCACTGGGGGCTGCTCAACCGTGAAGTCTACATCGCCCTCTGGGTCGTGATCTTCTTCCTGCTGGGCCTCTACCTGCTCGGCAAGCTGAAGTTCGCCCACGACAGCGAAGTCAAATACGTGAGCGTCAAACGGTTGTTCCTCTCCATCATCACCTTCGCCTTCGTCGTCTACCTGATCCCCGGGATGTTCGGCGCGCCGCTCAAGGCGCTCAGCGGCTACCTGCCGCCCCTCTCCACAATGGACTTCAATCTGGCCGCCCATAACGGCGGTTCGACAGCGGCCGCCGGTACCGTATCGACCCTCGACCGTTCGAAAATCGAAGGCGGCGCGCCGAAATACAGCGATTTCCTACATCTGCCGCACGGTTTGGAGGGATTCTTCGACTACGAACAGGGGATGGAGTACGCCCGTGCGGTGGGTAAACCCGTTTTTCTCGACTTCACCGGCCACGGCTGCGTGAACTGCCGCGAGATGGAGGCCAACGTATGGAGCGACCCGACCGTGCAGAAGCTGCTGCGCGACAACTATGTGATCATCGCCCTGTATGTGGACGACAAGAAGCAGCTTCCTGAGAGCGACTGGGTGACCACCCCCGACGGGAAAGTGCGGAAGACCTTAGGGAAGATCAACGCCGCCTTCCAGATCGAACGCTTCGGGATCAACGCCCAGCCCTACTACGTGCTGCTGAACAACGACGGGAAGCCGTTGGTGACCCCTCGGTCATACGATTTGAATGTAAACGGCTTCATCAACTTTTTGGAATCCGGCCTGCAAGCCTACCGCCAGAACGCGCAGTAGCCGCAAGACACGAACAAAGAACGGTTCGAAAATTGGGCTGAGCTGAACGGTGGAAATGCGCAAGCATTTCCCGTCCACGGGACGTGGGGCCCGCGCGGCCCGAGCGCAGTACCCTCCTGTTGACAAGTCGCCCGCCCCGCTATAGAGGGCATATTCTGCCGATTGGCGGTGAGCCAATTCGGCAAGAATTGCCGCGGGCGACGGAAATTGGGGTAGACACGGCCGGCCTTCGTGTGCCGAGCGGCACCGCGCCGACGCCTTAAGAAGCGATTCAACTGTTTCGGCGACGAGCCGAAACAGAATGAATCGCGTAAGGCGCGCGGAGAGAGAACGACACGAAAAACTGGGCTGAACTGAAAAGTGGAAATGCGTCAGCATTTCCCGTCCACGGGACGTGGGGCCCGCTTGGCCGACGCGTTCGCGTCGTGGCGCGCGGCCGTTATTATGTTCTAACTACTCGTGTGCCACGCTTAAAGATGCGATTCCACTGTTTCGGCGATGAGCCAAAACAGAATGAATCGCCCAAGGCGCGCGACAAAGTGAGCACCGCGCGCCACGCCTTAGGAGGGAAATCGTTCAAGCACGTAGTCGTGTTTGAACAAGATTTCCCCAAGGCGCGCGGAGAAATGCGAACAAAGCTCACCCGCGCGCGATCGCTGAAATAGGAAATCATCCAAACGCGCACTTCGCGTTTGGATAAGATTTCCGTCAGCGCGCGGACAGAGGACGGAACGGCACTTGGTCTGACTTTACGCGGGCGACAGACCTGGATCAACCCTTGACCGGTACTT
>NZ_CAJTMN010000123.1 GCF_910577125.1 uncultured Rikenella sp. | reverse complement strand
GGGCCGGAGCCACCCCAGGCGTAGGCCTGCAACTCGACGGAGCTCGTTTCCGGCCACGCTGGCTCCGACCCGCTCCAGCCCCGCCCAACCCACAGCCTACGCCGATTCCCTACCCTATTCGACCTGTCGCCCATCCCCCCGTGGGCGACGAAGCCAGCGATTCCTACGGAATCACACTACGCTCTCAGCCCAGCAGTGCGGCGCCAGCGGAGGGCGCAACGAGCTCCGGCGAGTTGCAGCCCGCCGCCGGGGGTGGCGTCGGACTGCGCGACCCGAAGGGTCGCACCAGCTAAGAACAATGCACAGACAACGGCTCCGCCCCCAATTTTCGCCCAATTCTCCGCCTCCTGCCCGGCCCAGCGCAGCGCGCGATTAATTGGAGGGTACTGTTCTCTTTGTGAACAAAGAGAACCAGAAAAACTTTAAAGCGCATCCCTGCGGGATGCTCTGGCCGGGTTTACCAGCACAACACAAACAACCCTGCGCTGCGGCCGCCTCGGCCCAGCCGACACACAAAATACTCTGCAACTACACAACCTACCGATATGGAAAAAGACTCCAAAATATACGTCGCCGGCCACCGCGGTCTGGTCGGTTCCGCCATTTGGCGCGGCTTGGAACAACAAGGCTACAGCCGGCTGATCGGCCGCACCCACGCCCAACTCGACCTCACCGACCAGCGCGCCGTAGAGACCTTCTTCGAGACCGAAAAACCCGAATACGTCTTTCTCGCCGCTGCCTACGTAGGCGGCATCATGGCCAATTCGCTCTACCGGGCCGACTTCATCTGGCGCAACCTCCAGATCCAGAACAACGTCCTGGCCACCGCCTGGCGACACGGCGTGAAAAAGCTCCTCTTTCTCGGCTCCACCTGCATCTACCCCCGCGACGCACCGCAACCCATGACCGAAGAGTGCCTCCTCACCTCACCGCTGGAGTACACCAACGAGCCCTACGCCATCGCCAAGATCGCCGGCCTGAAGATGTGCGAAAGTTTCAACCTCCAGTACGGCACCGACTTCATCGCCGTGATGCCCACCAACTTGTACGGGCCCGAGGATAATTTCAACCTGGAGACCAGCCACGTGCTGCCCGCCCTGCTGCGCAAGATGCACATCGCAGCCGCTCTGATGCGAGGAGATTGGGCAGCCATACGTGCAGATTTCGCCAAACGACCCGTCGAAGGCGTCGACGGGAGAGCCTTCGAGGCGACCATACGGGAAAAACTCGAGAAATACGGCATCACCCCCGGCACCATGACCGTCTGGGGCAGCGGAACACCCCTCCGGGAGTTCCTCTGGAGCGAAGACATGGCCGCCGCCTGCATCTACGTGATGGAACGGGTCAGCTTCCGCGACCTGGCCGCCGGGAAAGGGACAGAAATACGGAACTGCCACCTCAACATCGGCACCGGCAGCGAGCTCACCATCGCCTCGCTCGTGCGGCTCATCGCCGACACCGTGGGCTACACCGGCGAGATCCGTTTCGACGCCTCGAAACCCGACGGAACACCGCGAAAACTGACCGACCCGTCACGGCTCCATGCCCTCGGCTGGCGCCACTCGGTCGAAATCGACAACGGCGTCCGGCGACTCTACGACTGGTATTGCAAACAGTAGTCGGATATTTCCCGAAAAATACGGATATTTGTAACGGGGCCGGATCGCCCCGCAGCATGAGACTAACCAAACAAAAACGCGCAACAGAGTTATGAAAAAGAGAGTTTTAGGCATTCTGGCCGCCTTTTTCGCCGGCTTCGTGGCCCTGACCTCCTGTCAGGACGAGAAACCTTTTTCGGTATACCAGATCGGAGTCATCTATCCGACATTGAACGATTTGCTGTCCCAGGAACAGATCGACGCCCTTCCCCCGACCGAAAAAGACATGTGCAAAGTGGCCATTTACCTCAACCAATGGTTTTTCAAGAACAACTTTATCCGGAACGGGTCCGGCGGCAATCCGATCCTGATCGAAGGCGCCGACGAGGCTGAAAACGACCGGCAGGCCATTGCGATTTACGACAACAACCTGTCGGAGCTGCAGAAAAAACAGTTCGACGAAATCATCCGGGAAGCCCAGCTCACAAACGGGACGAACGGCGAGCCGGAACTGACCGTCACGACCACCGGATCGCTCGTCTTCTCCTACGTGATGAAAAAAGGATCGAACGCCCAAACGACCATCCGCAGCACCTCCTTTACCGTCAACTACGAACCGCTCGACACCCCGTCAGAACCGCAGGAACCCGAATTATGAAGATAGCGATTGTCGGAACCGGTTATGTCGGTCTGGTGACCGGGACCTGTTTTGCCGAACTGGGCGTCGACGTGACCTGCGTGGACACCGACGCCTCGAAAATCGAACGGCTGCAGAACGGAATCATTCCGATCTACGAACCCAACTTGGAGCAGCTGGTCGAAAAGAACTACAAAGCCGGCAGGCTCCATTTCACCACCTCGCTGGAATCGGTCTTGCCGGAGGTGGAGATCGTCTTCTCGGCCGTGGGGACGCCGCCGGACGAGGACGGGAGCGCCGACCTGCGCTACGTGCTTCAGGTGGCCGAAACCATCGGCCGACACATCGACCGGTATGTGCTGGTGGTGACCAAATCGACCGTTCCGGTGGGGACGGCGGCCAAGGTGCGCGCCACGATTCAGGGCGAACTGGATAAGCGGGGCGTGCAGATTCCGTTCGACGTCGCCTCCAACCCGGAGTTCCTCAAGGAGGGGAATGCCATCGAGGATTTCATCCGGCCCGACCGGGTGGTCGTCGGCACCGACTCGGAACGGGCGCGAGAGCTGATGACGCGGCTCTACAAACCGATGCTGCTCAACAACTTCCGGGTGATGTTCATGGACATCCCGTCGGCCGAAATGACCAAATACGCCGCCAATGCGATGCTAGCCACACGGATCAGTTTCATCAACGACGTGGCGGCCTTGTGCCAGGCGGTGGGTGCCGACGTCAATATGGTGCGCAAGGGGATCGGGGCAGACAGCCGGATCGGGAACAAGTTCCTCTATCCGGGATGCGGCTACGGCGGCTCATGCTTTCCGAAAGACGTCAAAGCACTGATTCACAGCGCAAAACAGAACAACTGTCGAATGGAGGTGCTGGAGGCGGTCGAGCGGGTGAACGAGCGGCAGAAACGGATTTTGTTCGAGAAGCTGGTCGGCCACTTCGGCAGTGCCGAGGCATTGCGCGGCAGACGGATCGCGCTGTGGGGATTGGCTTTCAAGCCGGGGACGGACGACATGCGCGAGGCGCCTGCGCTGGTGCTCATCGAACAGCTGCGGGAGGCGGGAGCAGAGGTCGTGGCTTACGACCCGATTGCGATGACCGAAGCGAAACGCCGGATCGGCGACTCGATCGCCTACGCTACGGACGCTTACGGAGCGGTGCTGGATGCGGATGCACTGGTGCTGCTGACGGAGTGGAAAGAGTTCCGTCTGCCCAATTGGGAGGTGGTCAAACGCGCGATGCGAGGCGATGTGGTGGTAGACGGGCGCAATATCTTCGACCGCAACGAGCTGCGGAACTTAGGCTTCGCCTACTACGGCATCGGCGTTTTGTAGGCTTGCAGCGAAGCGGCGGGGCTGACCGCCCGCGTCCGGCCTGAGTTTTGCGGAGCCTGAGGCGCGCGAACAGAGAACGGTGCGAAGATTTGGGCAGACCCAGCCGCAGAAATGCGTGAGCATTTCCCGTCCACGGGACGTGGGGCCTGCCCGGCCGACGCATTCGCGTCATGGCGGCCGGCCGTTGTTATTTCAGGCAATGAACATTCGTGCGCCACGCCTTAGGAGGCGATTCAACTGTTTCGGCGATGAGCCAAAACAGAATGAATCGCCCAAGGCGCGCGAACAGAGAATGGGGTACAGCATCCAAGTAAGCGATACGCAGTATCGCTCTGTCCCGCCGAGGTCACTCGGCCGCTGCCCGCGCAGGGCAGTCCCGTCCGGTTCGAAGCTCGACCGTCGCCCGCCCGCCTAAAGAGGGATTTCACTCGTTTTGCGATGAGCAAAATCGAGATGAAATCCCTGCGGGCGACGGTTGAATCGCCCAAGGCGCGCGGGAAAAATGCGACAAGTGGCGGAGCGAAAGCGGAGTCGCAGTGAGGCGGACACGGGGCTGTGCTTTGGGCGAAAACAAGGGCTGTGCTCTTGCGACCCTTGGGTCGCCGGCCTCGGGCGCAGCGACGCTTTAGCGGCGCGGGGGAGGCGCGCCGAGGACGAACGGGGGGAGAATTGGGGCGAGCTTTTGCGACTCGCAGAGTCGCGCAGTGCGTCGCCACCCCCGGCGGCGGGGACGCATAGCGTCTTTTATTGGCCGCCTTTACCCCCATATAGCGCCTTTCGCTGGGCGCCGCACTGCGATAGATTTTCTGCTCGGGCGGTTTTTCGAACGCAGGGTGTCGTCTTCCGTTTATTCCGAGAGGCAACGCAACTGAAGACCGAGACCACAGCGGTTCGCGCGACAGGAATCGATATTCTGTGCGTTGAACCACAAAAAATATCCGTCGCTACCGTTAACTGTGGATGACCAACTATACCCGACGTCGCCGACGTACCACAATACCCCCTCACCGAAGCCGCGGTGGCCCGGGGCGGGGTACCGCACGAAACCCGAACCGAAACCTCAGAAAATCATTTAAAACCTATGTTTTCAGGAATCGTACAGAGCATGGGAACCGTCGTCCGGCTGGATTCCGACCGCGACAACCTCCATATCACCCTCAAAGCGGATCTGGCACCGGAATTGCACGTAGACCAAAGCGTAGCCCATAACGGCGTCTGCCTGACCGTCGTCGCCGTCGAACCCGAACAAAGCACCTATACCGTGACCGCCATCCGCGAAACACTCGAAAAGAGCAACCTGGGCGACCTGAAAATCGGCGACCCGGTCAATCTCGAACGCAGCATGCGGATGAACGCCCTGCTCGACGGACACATCGTCCAGGGACACGTCGATACGACAGGCATCTGCCGGGCCGTCGAGTTCGCCGACGGAAGCTGGTACTACACCTTCGACTACGACGCCCCCGAACGGCTGCGGAAATCGGGCTACGTGACCGTCGAAAAGGGATCGGTCGCGGTGAACGGCGTAAGCCTGACGGTCGTCAACTCCCGGCCGAACGGCTTTCAGGTGGCGATCATCCCTTACACGCACGAGCACACCAATTTCCACCGGATCGAGCCCGGCACACGGGTCAATCTCGAATTCGACATCATCGGGAAATATGTGGCTCGCCTGTCGGGAACCGCAGAACAACCTGAGAACTAATTTTATAACTTGTGCATCGAATTGGAGGGTACTGTTCTTTCTGTGAACAGAAAGAACCAAAGAAACTTTAGAGGATGC
>NZ_CAJTMN010000122.1 GCF_910577125.1 uncultured Rikenella sp. | reverse complement strand
TCTCGCGCCGGTGCCTCTCACCCCCGATCCCCCTCGAGGGGGCCTTGGGGTCGCTCGCCGAAGTCTCCGTTTTCCCAAACAAAAACGGACAGCCTCACCGGCTGTCCGTTTTGAGCGGAAAACGAGACTCGAACTCGCGACCCCGACCTTGGCAAGGTCGTGCTCTACCAACTGAGCTATTTCCGCAATAAATAGGATTTCTCCCCCGCCCCCGCATGTCTCCCGCCGCAAAATTCGAAGACAAAAGTAACACCTATTTTCGATTGCACCAAATATTTTTCACTTTCCACCCCGCCCCGCACCCTCCGCATCCCGTCCGAGCCGAAAACACGAGCGGAGACTCCGCCATCGGAAGCCTCCGCCCGAAACTTTGCAGCCCTGTCGAGCCGCCGTCCTTAATCCAACTCGACCAGATTATATTGCCGGCTTCCCAGCCCGATCGCCTCCGCGTGTTCCAGCGTGTGCATCCCGTGGCGCGAGTCGATCCGTTCGATCAGATGAATTTTGCCGTGATCCTCCGACGCCCGCACCAGATCCGTGCAGGCCTGATCCAGCGCCACCGGATCCAGCGACGCCAGAATCCCGATATCCCCCATCGTCGGATCCTCCGGCGACGAATCGCAGTCGCAATCCACCGAAAGGTTATTCGCCACATTGATGTACAGAATCCGGTCGCCGCAATGATCCGCCACCGCCTTGGCCGCCTCCGCCATCGCTTCCAGGAAATCGTCCTGTGCCGGCAGGTTGTTCCACAAATCCTCCTTCGTCTTTCCCGCCGTATGGATCCAGGCCTTTCCGGCCGCCGAAGCCACCCCGATCGAGATATTCTTGATCGCCCCGCCGAAGCCGCCCATCGCATGCCCCTTGAAATGCGAGAGCACCACCAAGAAATCATACTCCGGGAAATGCGACCCCACGAAATCCTCCGTCAGGTGTTTTCCCCCCTCGACCGGCAACGCCACTTCGCCCTCCGCATCCATGATGTCCACCGGCGCGATCGCCGTGAAGCCATGCTCTTCGGCCGCCCGGCGATGACTCTCCGTCGTGGATCGTTTCCCGTTGTAAGCCGTATTGCACTCCACGATCGTCCCCCTGACCCCCTGCACCAGCTCCTTGATCAGCGCCGGCTGCAGGAAATTGTGTCCGCCCGGTTCACCGGTCGAAATTTTGACCGCGACCTTCTTTCCGACCGCCGGCCTGCCCAACGCCTCGTAAATCCGCACCAGACTCTCCGGTGAGATCTCCTTCACCAGATAGACCGTCGGCACCGCCGTCGAATCGGCCTCTCCGCCGGCCGCCGTCGCCGAGCCGCACGAGAATGCCCCGAAAGCGCACGCAGCCGCCATCGCCAGCTGCCCCGCCCATTTGCACATCTTATTCATTTTTATTTCGATTTAAAGGTTTCAGCCACATAATTTCTCCGATCTCCGGCAGCACCACCGGCAACGAATCCCGTTCCGCCAGCCTCCGCGCATGCTCCGGCGGTTCATTCCACGGATGCCGGGCCAACGCATACTTCGAGTGGTGCACCGTCACCACCCGCTCCGCCCCCAGCTCCCGCACCACACGTCCCAACTCCTCCGGCATCGTGTGAATATAGCGCCACGCCTCGTCGTATTGACCGTTTTCGACCATCGCCAGCGTAATCCCCGGGAAGCGGCGTCCGATATCGGCGAAACGGCCGTCGTATCCGCCGTCTCCGCCGATGTAGATGCGCTGTGTCGGCGAATCGATCAGGAACGAGGCCCACAACGTCCGGTTCCGCCTCAACCCCCGTCCCGAGAAGTGGCGCGCCGGCAGGCAGACCACACGGAACCCCTCCTCCGTCACCGTCTCCTCGTCCCAGTCCAGCTCGACGATCCGCTCCGGTTCGAACCCCCAATACTCGAAATGCTCGCCCACCCCGAGCGGACAGATCACCCGTCCGACCCGCTCCCGAATCCGCACGACCGTCTCGTAATCCAGATGATCCCAATGGTCGTGCGTAATGACCAGGTAGTCGATCGGCGGCATATCCTCCGGCATGTACGCATCGGTGGCGGCAAACGGACGATTGACGAACGAGACCGGAGCCGCCCGGCAGAACACCGGATCGACCAGCCAGCGCCGCCCTCCCGTCTGCAACAAATACGACGAATGGCCGAACCACACCAGCAGCTCCCCGTCCGGATCCAGCGCCTTCAGGTCGTTCCGCACCACCTTCAACGGTTCGTCCGGCCTCACCCCCTCCGCTTTTTCTCCGAAGAGGAACTTCCACACCGCTCTCCACCATCCCCCCGTCGACACCATCATCACCGTCGCCTGCCGATTCCGAAACGCTCCGTCCCGGAAATTCGGCGACCGTTCGATCCGCCTCAGCCGTTCGCCCCCCGGCATCCGGCCGAACTCCGGCCGATTAAGAAATACGATCGCGACGACCCCCGCAATCGCCGCCAGACCCGATAAAATGATCCCGATCCATATCCCTATTTTCATCCCGTTTTCAGTCTCAAAAATTCAGTTTCACCCCTCCGAACGCCGTCGCCCTCGGCATCGGGAAGCCGAGATTGATCTCATACCGCTGCCCCAGCAGGTTCTCCCCCCTCAGATAGACCGCCAGCCAGCGGTTCACCCGCAGCGACGCCCGCACGTTCCACAGCACGAAGCTCTCCTTCACCTCCGGCGCGACCGACGTATAGAGTCCGTGGATATACTGCACCCCCGTCGAGACCGCCCACCTCCCCCGGGCGAAATCTCCCCCGACGAACAGCTTGTGTTCCGGCGCCGCCACGATCGGATGCACCATGTGCAGCCAGCTGTAATTGGCCGACAGCGTCCACGCCCGTCCGACGCTCCACCTCGTTTCGACCTCCGCCCCCCAGTTTTCGACCGCCCCCGTATTGACATTCTGCGGCCGTCCGTTCTCCCTCACCACCTGGATCAGGTTGTCGCCCCGAAGGTAAAAGAGGTTCACCCCGTAAGAGAATCTGCCGTTCCCGATCCGCTGCGCCACCCCCGCTTCGTAATTCATCACCCGCTCCGGCTTCAGAGCCGGATTCTGCGAAGCGAACATATAGAGCTCCCTCAGCGTCGGATTCCGAAACCCCTTGCTCACCATCGCCTTCAACTCCACCGCCCGCGGCAGGTGCACCGCCACCCCCGCCTGCGGCACCCACTGCGTTCCCGCCTGCGAATGGTGGTCGATCCTCACCCCCGCATCCAGCGAGAGATACCGCCCCACCATCTGCCGGAAATCGACATATCCGGCCACTTCGTCCTCCGTCCGATCCGACAGCAGCTCCCTCCGGTCGCCGTTCAGAAATTCGTTCCACGCCTCGCCCCCCATCCGCTGCCAGTCCACCCCCGCCGTCACCCGGTTTCCCTTGAAGAAGGTCGCGCTCTGGTAGCACGAAAGCCCCATCATCCGGTCTTTCGAGTGGAACCGATAGTCCAGCGGCTCCTCGCCCGTCTCATATCCGTCGTTGATCTTGTGCCGTCCCCAGTTGTAGAAGAATTTCAGCGCCCCGGAGCTCTTTTCGTAGTTATTCTCGATCGCCGCCGAAGCCACCCCCCGCGTCACCCTCGAATCGTTGTCGTAGATCGGCTCCGTCACCATCCCCGGATTCGAGGCATTGAAGTGCGTGACATTGGCATCCGCAAACACGCGCCAGTGGTCAGCGAAATCGTACCCCAGCTTCAGATAA
This sequence comes from uncultured Rikenella sp., assembly GCF_910577125.1. Classification (GTDB taxonomy): domain Bacteria; phylum Bacteroidota; class Bacteroidia; order Bacteroidales; family Rikenellaceae; genus Rikenella. Next base: position 1,688 of record NZ_CAJTMN010000122.1, on the reverse strand, counting down.
CCGCCATACTGTTCGAACCCCATGTCCGGCCGATGCCCGTCCGTGCGGTTGTACGATCCCGTCACCACGCTGCTGAACCCTCCGCGCCGCACCCGGTTCGAGACCTCGGTCGTCACCGTGTTGTACGATCCGTAATCCGCCTGGAGATGCGTTTTCACCCCGTCCGCCTCCTGTCCCCGGGTGACGATATTGATCACCCCACCCATGGCGTTCGACCCGTAGAGCACCGACGCCGGCCCGCGCAACACCTCGACCTTCTCGGCCCACATCGTCTGATAGGCATCCGAGATCGGGTGTCCCATCAGCCCCATATACTGAGGATGTCCGTCGATCAGCACCAGCATCCGCGAGGTGTTTCCGCCTCCGATTCCCCGCAGGCTGATTCCCCCCGCCGCCCCGTCCGACACCCCGTATCCCATTACTCCTCTCGACGTGACGAACAGCCCCGGCACCTGTTCTCCCAGCACCGGCAACACCGACGCCTCGTGCCGTCGTTCCAGCCGCTCGCGCCCCACCACCGAGAGCGTCATCGGCAGGTGTCTCACATCGGTTCGGTTGCGCGTTCCGGTCACCACCACCGAATCGGCCCGATAGACCGGCATCTGCGCCCGAGCGCCGGCCAGCGCCGCGCCACCGATCATCGCCGTCATCCACAAACCACATCTGATTTTCATTGCCCGACCTTTCATAGTCCGCACCGGATAGAGATTCGAAACTTTCACGGGACAAAAATAGCGCATTCCGCCCCACACCACCAACCACAATTCCCGTTCGTTTTACCTCGATTACGGTTTTCCATCTCCGGATGCGACACAGCCACAACCGTTTATAACCTCCGGCCGTACCGTCCACACCCTCCAGCTTACCGCACCCTGCACTCCCTCCGGTACGTTTGTCGCAATCCTGCTCCCCGAGTTATCGTCCCGCCCCGGGCTACCGCGACTCTGGACTGCAAGGTCGGCCAGGTCTATTGATGCATGTCGGCAATACGGGATATTGCTTACCGTTTACGCACAGCGGAACTGATGTCGTATTCCTGAGTTTCGGCACACAACACCTCAATCCTCAAGGTACAAACAACCGAGGCCGTGGTTTTCAGTTGCGTTGCCTCTCGGAATAAACGGAAGAACAGCGTCTTTTACTGGCCGTGTCTACCCCTACGAAGACAGCCTCTACCCTAATATTGACCAGACCCCTGCGCCCCGCAGGGGCGCGCGGGCCGGAGCCACCCCCGGCGTAGGGCCGCAACTTCGCAATGCTCGTTGGGCCCACGCTGGCTCCGACCCGCTCCAGTCCCACCCAACTCACAGCCAACGACTCAGCTCAATTCTCTACCCTATTCGGTCTGTCGCTCCCCCGAAGCCGCTACGCGGCTTGGGCGACAAAACCGGCGACCCAAGGGTCGCAAGAACACAGCCCATCCACCGCCCCATTCTCGAAAATTCGTCCTCGGCGCGCCCCCTCGCGCCGCTAAAGCGTCGCTCTCGCCGAGGACGGCGGCCCTACGGGCCGCAACAGTTCAGCCCAACCTATTGCAAATTCGGGCTGCGTGCTCCCCGGGTGGACCGAAAGCCCAGCGCGCAAGCCCGGCGATTCTGAGAATCGCGCTACTCGCTCTCGGCCCAAAGCCTGAGTAACAGCTCCGCCCAGCGCAGCGCGAAAACCGCGCAAGCGATTTTCGCGCCCGA
>NZ_CAJTMN010000121.1 GCF_910577125.1 uncultured Rikenella sp. | reverse complement strand
CTCGGGCCGGGCAGGCCCCGCGTGCCCGCGGTGGGCAAATGGCCGTGTCCGCCCCGTTTATTCCGAGAGGCAACGCAACTGAAGACCGTGGGCGCGACTGTTCGCGTCACTAGGACCGAGGCTCGTCACGAGGAAACCCAAGTACAAACCGTTGATGTCGCTTGTAGCGGAAGACCAGCTGTGCCCGCTGTGGCCGACGCCGTACAGCGCGCCCGCGCCGTAGCCGCGGTCGCGGCAGCCCGGGGCGGGGTACCAGGCTAGCGGGGTTCCCTCACCCGAGGTGCTTACCTTGTACAACCGACCGTTGGTCGCCTTGTAATCTCCATTGCCATACTTTTCCCCCGCTTTCCCGTCCGAGTAATAGGGGAAAGTACCCAGAAACGGCTGTTCAACATCATCCGTACGCGTAAAGTCAGACCAAAGCCTCCAATTCAGGTACCCCCGAACTACCAAAGCAACCGGCCGCCGCGAGGATAGCGGACGGTGTAGCCGAAGGTCACGACGCGTTCCTCGCCCGGAGAGAGGGCGAGATGCCAGGTCAGCATACCCGTCTGCGGATCCGCCTCGGCTCCCGAATCGTTCGTCAGGGTGACCTCCACTTCCGACGTGGTCGACAGCGGATACTGGTCTTTCACGGTCAGATTCACCGGGAACGATTTGTTGTTCTTGATCCGGATCTCGTACGACCGCATCTGCTCCATCTTCGAACCCGAAGCCCGCTCCTTGTAGTTCCCCGTCTCTTTGCGATCCACCACCACCTGCGATTCGATGGTCAGCGGCAGCACCAGCGTATCGGCCGTGTTCCGAACCGAGAGGTTCGACTGCCCCAGCATCCGGCCGTCGCAGAAGACATTTACCCGGCCGTTCGTCAGGTGCAGCTGCTGCCAGTCGGGCACGCGGGCCAGCAGCAGGACGTCCGGGCTGATCTTCGGCGTGACTTCGTACTCGTACAGCACGGGAACCGTGTCGCGCCGAACCTGTACCGTCTGCCGGAGTTCGCCGTTGTCGGACGACGAGACCAGCGTCAGCGGAGAGGCCAGCAGGTAGCTGATGCTGTTTTCCGACACCTCCATGCGGGCCGGCTGTGCCATCGGAGCGACCGGTGCGGCGGCCATGAGCTGCGGACGCACCGTCTCTCCGTTATAAGTGCCTCCGAATTTCGTGACATCCACCGCCATATCCTGGGTGGTGTTCAAATTCAGGGTGTTTACCCGATATTTGACTGCCGGGGTGTACGACATGGTTCGGGGCGTGAGCTGAGGGCGGTTCAGCGAACGGTTCGGGGTGCCGTAGCTCAGCGTGGCGGCCACCCGGTTCCAGTCGAAATGCGTCCACTGCCACACCGTTCCCTGATAGTCCAGTTCGGCCATCGCCCGGGCGGGTTCGAAACGGAAAAAGTAGACCGGTTCCCACTGGGCCGCCCGGGTGAAGTAGGCGAGTTCGAACGTCGCCTTTTGGGCCCGGAGGCTGTTCACCCGCGCCCGAACCAGCGTCACCTGAGAGGCCTGGCTGTCTATCCGCCGGATGGTGCGTTCGTTCTCTGCCCAGGCCCGATCCAGTGCCGCCCGGGCTTCGCGGTTCTGGCGTTGGGCTTCGTAGACGGCGGCGTATTTCGTCTGCATCCAGGTGTCGGCCGCTGCCAGCTGGCTGACCGAGGCGGTCGTCTGTTTGGCATTCGCCTGCAGGAACTCGATCTCGCGCACCAGCACCATGCTGTCGGCTTCGAGCCGGGCCCGCCGGGCTGACAGCGTGTCGCGCAGAAGCAGGTGGCGCTGCTGTTGCTCTACGTCGCTCCCGCGCACGGCCTGTTGCGATTCCATCACATAGGTGGCGTCGGTCGTGCCCGGCAGCAGACGTAGCTCTACGGTCGTCGGATCGGCGTACCACAGGTCGGGAAAGACGATCTCCGTCTCGCCGGCCTGCAGGGGCGCCGGAATCGACATCGTGACGTAAACGCCGCGGGGGTAGATCTTGACGCTCTTGACCTCTCCCTGCAGAGGGGCGGCCGCGGCCGACGGGACGGCCTGTCCTCCGAAGAGCACGGCGGCTAAAAGGAGACCGATGTGTTTCATCTTGAATCGGGGTTTGTATCGGTTTGAACTATGCAAAGCTACCTACAAATATAGTGGAAATAGGGGTATAATGGAAATAGGGGCCGGTTATATCGTTTCGGAGGCCGATTCTCTGTGAAAATAGCTACTTTTGGAAGACTATGGAACGACGGCGCATACGAAACGGGTTGCTGGCTCTCCTGGCGGCAGGGGTGGTGGCGGGATATGTGCGGATGCTGCCTTCGCCGTTGTTCGATGCGCCGTATTCGACGGTGTGGTATGCCCGCGGCGGCGAGCTGCTCGGCGCGCGGGTAGCGGAGGACGGGCAGTGGCGCTTTCCGCCCGGGACGGCTTTGTCGGACAAGTATCTGCGGGCGGTGGTCGAGTATGAAGACCGGCGCTTCTATCGCCATCCGGGGGTCTCGCTGCCGGCGCTGGTGCGGGCGGCGGAGCAGAACCGGAGGGCAGGTGAGGTGGTCAGCGGCGGGTCGACGCTCACGATGCAGCTGGTGAGGCTGAGCCGGGGGAATCCGCCCCGGACGGTGGGCGAGAAGATCCGCGAGGCGGTGCTCGCCACGCGCATCGAGTGGAGCTATTCGAAGGAGGAGATTCTGGCGCTCTATGCGGCTCATGCGCCGTTCGGCGGAAATGTGGTGGGGGTCGAGGCGGCGGCGTGGCGTTATTTCGGACATGCGCCGGATCAGTTGTCGTGGGCCGAGGCGGCTGTGCTCGCGGTGCTGCCCAATTCGCCGGCTCTGATCCATCCGGGACGGGGGCGCGGGGAGCTGTTGGCGAAACGGAATCGGCTGCTCGGCCGGCTGCTGGCCGGGCGGGTGCTGGACACGCTGGAGTACGAGGCGGCGCTGGCCGAACCGCTGCCCGATGCGCCGGAGCCGTTGCCGCGGCATGCGCCTCAGCTGGCGGATCGGCTGGCTGCGGGCAGGGCGTGGCGCACGACGGTGGATTATACGCTTCAGGTGCGGGCGCAGCAGATTCTGGACGGATACGGTGAACGGCTGCTGGCGGCCAACCGGATCCGGAATGCGGCGGCGGTGGTGGCGGATGTGGAGTCGGGCGAGGTGCTGGTCTATGTGGGGAACCTCTCGCCGGGCGAACGGGCGGCGGAGGCGCGGGACGGTCGGTCGGTGGATGTCGTGTCGGCCCGGCGGAGTACGGGCAGCCTGCTGAAACCGATCCTCTACGGGGCGATGCTGACCGAGGGGCAGATATTGCCGAATACGCTGGTATTCGATACACCGCTGAATGTCGCGGGATTCGTGCCGTCCAATTACGACAAGACGTTCGGCGGGGTGGTCTCGGCGCGGCGGGCGGTCGAACGGTCGCTCAACGTGCCGGTCGTGCGGATGCTGACCGAGTACAATCATAACCGTTTCTTGGGACTGCTGCGTTCGATGGGGCTGACGACGTTCGACCGGAGTGCGGACGATTACGGTTCGACGCTGATCCTGGGCGGGGCGGAGGGGACGCTGGGCGAGATGACGGGACTTTATGCGGCGCTGGCGAGGTCGTTGCTGCGATACGGCCGGACGGGGCGGTACGAGGCGGAGGATATGCGGGGGCTGAGGGTCGATTCGTCGGCGACGATACGGAAGGCGGAGGGGGGGTGTCCGCTCTCTCCGTCGGCGTTGTGGTTTATGTTCGAGGCGATGAGCGGGGTGAATCGTCCCGAGGAGGAGGCTGCGTGGCAGGAGTTCAGCTCGATGAAGCGGGTGGCGTGGAAGACGGGGACGAGTTACGGCAATCGTGATGCGTGGGCGATCGGGGTGACGCCGCGGTATGCGGTGGGGGTATGGGTGGGGAATGCCGACGGCGAGGGCCGGGCGGGGATGACGGGGGTGGGGTATGCGGCTCCGATTCTGTTCGATCTCTTTTCGTTGTTGCCGGACGGGGGCGAATGGTTTCCGGAGCCGCTCGGAGATATGACGGAGGCGGCGGTATGCCGGAGGAGCGGGCATCGGGTGTCGGAGTGGTGCGTGTCGTCGGGAGATGCGGTGGATACGGTGCGGATCCCGCTGCGGGGAGTCGTCTCGAGGGTCTGTCCCTATCATCGTCCGGTGACGGCGGGTGGTGAGACGAGGGGATGGTTCGTCCTGCCTCCGGCGGCGGAGTATTACTATCGGCAGCGGGCGACGGACTATGTGCCGCCTCCTGTGGCGGCGGACATGCGGCCGCTGGAGGTGATTTATCCGCAGCCGGGTGCGATGCTTTATCTGCCCAAAGGAGGGGGCGGGGCGGAGGGGTTCGAGAAATTTGTTTTCCGGGCGGCGCATCGGTCGGACAGTATGTCGGTACACTGGCATCTGGATCAGCTTTACCTGGGGACGACGCGGGCCTCTTCGGCGGCGGGGCATACGTTTGCGGTCTCTCCGTCGGCGGGGGAGCATCGGCTGACGGTGGTGGACGAGGCGGGATACACGCAAACCGTTCGTTTCACGGTGCTGCGGCGGGAGTGAGCAGGGGAGCTTGGCGCGCGAACGGAGAACGGTGCGAGGGGTTGGGCCGAGGCTGCCGCAGCGCAGCGCGGTCGATATCTGAGTCTTGCGGAGTGTGAGGCGCGCGGATAAAGAATGGGGCTGACACGGCCGCAGAAATGCGAAGCATTTCCCGTCCACGGGACGTGGGGCCCGGCCGGCCCGAGGCCAGTCGAAGCTCGACCGCGCGCCGACGCCTTAGGAGGGAAAGCGTCAAAATGCACTTGTGCGTTTTGACAAGATTGCCCCAAGGCGCGCGGACTGAACTTGATACCGTCGCCCGCCCGCCTAAAGGAGGGATTTCGCTCGTTTTGCGGTGAGCAAAACGAGATGAAATCCCAGCGGGCGACGGCAGACAGCGGAGCCGCAATGGGCGGACACGGGGCAGTGTTTGGGGCTACAACTGTTCTCCGGGCGCGAAAACCACTTGCGGCTTTCGCGCTGCGCTGGGCCGAGCAGGGGGCGGAGAAACGGGCCGAACTGTCGGCCGTATTTTGTTCTTAGCTTTTGCGACCCTTTGGGTCGCGCAGTCCGCCGCCCCGGCAGGCGGAGGACTGCAACTCGACGGAGCTCGTTGCGCCCTCCGTTGGCTCTGGATTGCTACGGGCGTTAAAATGTATTTTGAGAACGAGTAGCGCGATTCCATAGGAATTGCTGGGCTTGCGCACCGAGGACGGATTTTCGAGAATGGAGCAGTGAATGGGCTGTGCTCTTGCGGTTCGGAGAACCGCCGGCCCTGCCGCCCAAGCCGCGTAGCGGCTTCGGGGAAATGGGCGACAGGCCGAAAGGAGCGGACTTTGGGCGGTGAATCGGGGCGAGAGCGAATAGCGCGATTCGCAGAATCGCCGGCCTCGGAG
>NZ_CAJTMN010000120.1 GCF_910577125.1 uncultured Rikenella sp. | reverse complement strand
TTAGGGTAGAGGCGGCCCTGTCGGAGTGCCCGAAGGCACCGCGCGCCACGCCTTAGGAGGCGATTCAACTGTTTCGGCGACAAGCCGAAACAGTTGAATCGCCAAGGCGCGCGACAAAACTCGCTCCCGTCGCCCGCCCACATAGAAAGGGATTTCGCTCGTTTTGCGGTAAGCAAAATCGAGATGAAATCCCAGTGGGCGACGGCAAGCGGCGGAGCGATAGCGGAGCCGCAGTGAGGTGGACACGGGGCGGTGTTTTGATTTTGGGTAAAGCTCTTGCGACCGTAAGGTCGCCGGCCTCGGGCGCAGCGACGCAAAAGCGGCGCGAGGGGTGCGCGCCGAGGACGAATGGAGCGGAGAATTGGACTATGGATTAGGCTGAGTGCTGTGCGACCCGCAGGGTCGCGCAGTCCGACGCCATCCCCCGGCGGCGGGCTGCAACTCGACGGAGTTCGTTGAGCCCTCCGCTGGCGTCGAACTGCGGCGCGCCGAGAGCAAGTAGCGCGATTCCGAGAGGAATCGCCGGGCTTGCGCGCTGGGCCTGCAGCCCACCCCCGGAGTGCGCAGCCCGAACACGGCAGACAGTTTAGCCAAATTCGTCCCGCCCCGGGCTACCGCGATCCGGGCCAGAATGGATTATTCGGCGCACCGGGTGGCGTCGGTCTTCACGGATACAGTTGGTCGACTGCGGCAAACGGTATCCTCGGGCGATTTTTATGGTTCAACACGCAAGACCTCTACCCCTGCCACGCAGCGAGCTTGGCCGGCGGTCTTCAGTTGCGTTGCCTCTCGGAATAAACGGTGCGTGCCGCACTCACAAATGGCCGGATCTATCCTAAGGCAGCCTCTACCCCCAATAAGACTGTCTATACCCTATGACGGCACCTCCCGAGCGCCGGCACACTGGAATCTAACCAAAGTAACGACAGCCCTTCGTCGCATCTTACCTCTGCCGCCGGAACCGCAAAAAGACTCCCAACGGCAACCGTTTCCCCGCCGCATCCGTCACATACAGCTCCCCCTGTTCCACCTCCGCCCCTGCCGCCTGAGGAAACGCCGACTCCGCCAGCGTCCGCGCCAGCAGAGCCGAAAGACCCATCGAATAGAGATTCAGCACCACAAAACACCCCGTCTCCTCCAACAGCTCCGCACACCGGAGAAGCATCTCCGGGAGATGCTCCTCCAAGACCCACTTCTCGCCCTCCGGCCCCCGGCCGTAAGAGGGCGGATCAAGAATAATCCCCTGATAACGACGCCCCCGCCGCACCTCGCGGCGGACGAACTTCATCGCATCCTCCACCACCCACCGGATCCCCTCCAGCCCCGACGCCTCCATATTCTCGCGCGACCACGTCACCGTCTGCCGCACCGAATCCACATGCGTCACCTCCGCCCCCGCCGCACACGCCGCCAGCGACGCACCGCCCGTGTAAGCGAACAGATTCAGCACCGCCGGCCGCTCCACCCCCTGCTCCCTCAGCCGCCGCACCGTCTCATAAATATAGCCCCAGTTGGCCGCCTGTTCCGGAAAGACCCCCACATGCTTGAACGACGTCAGCCCCAGCCGCAGCCGGATACGCCATCCCCCTTCGCCCCCATAGTCGATCGACCATTGCTGTGGCGTTCCCCGTTTCAACACCCACTCGCCCCGCTCCTCGCTCCCCCTGTTTTTGCGGAACACCGCCCCCGCCCGCGCCTCCCACTCCCCCTCCGAGAGCGAAGGCGCCCACAACGCCTGCGGCTCCGGCCGCGCCGTGACCACCCGGCCGAAACGCTCCAACTTCCGACCGTCTCCGCAGTCGATCAATTCGTAATCCGCCCATCGGGTCGGAGTCAATAAACTCAATTCCATAGACAAAATCCGTTCTGAGGATAAAAGTAGCATTAAAAATCAATATCTTTGCCGAAAACTGACCCGAAACAGATGAAAAAACTCCTCTTCTTAGTCGCCGGAGCTCTGGCATTCGCCTCCTGCGGCACCCACGGCGAACCGGCCGACTACGTAGACCCCTTTATCGGCACCGACGCCCACGGGCACACCTTCCCCGGAGCGACCACACCGTTCGGCTTCGTACAGCTCTCTCCGGACACCGACACCGAAGGGTGGGACTGGTGTTCCGGCTACCATACCAGCGATTCGAGCCTCATCGGCTTCTCGCACACCCACCTGAGCGGGACGGGCGGGGCGGATTTGGGAGACATTCTTTTCATGCCGGCCATCGGGCCCGTCCGGTTCGAATCGGGGACGAAAGCCGAACCGGACAGCGGTTACCGGTCGCGGTTCAGCCACAAAAGCGAAAAGGCTTCGGCCGGATATTACAGCGTCTATCTGGACGATCCGCACGTGAAAGTCGAACTGACCGCCACGCCGCATGCGGGGATCCACCGGTACACCTACGAACACAGCGAGAACCAGCACCTGATCCTCGACCTGCGGCACGGGATACAGGACAACGTGCGCGAAGCCGGATTCCGCCAGGTAGACGACCGAACGATCGAAGGATGGCGGCGGTCGAACGGGTGGGCCGCAGATCACACCGTCTTTTTCCGGGCCGAATTTTCGGAACCCATCCGTGAGATTCGGGCACGGATCGACGGGCGCGACACGACCGTCACCGAAGGGACGGGTAAAGAGGTCGTACTGGCCCTCTTTCCGGAAGGACACGTCAAAAACTGGGAGGTCAAAGTAGGTCTCTCCGCTGTGGACATCGAGGGAGCGCAGCGCAATTTGGCGGCGGAAACGGCCGGCAAATCGTTCGACACCCTGGCGGCCGAGGCTCGCGAGCAGTGGAACCGCGAGCTGGGACGAATCACCGTTTCGGGCGGGACGGAGGAGGAACGGAAGATATTCTATACCGCTTTATACCACTCGTTTATCGCCCCGGTGCTCTTTACCGACACCGACGGCCGGTACCGCGGAGCGGACGGACAGATTCACCCGGCCGATTCGACCGGCGCGACGAATTACAGCATCTTCTCCACGTGGGACACTTTCCGCGCACTGCATCCGCTGCTGACCCTGGTACAGCCGGAGGTCAATGCGCAGATCGCCCGCTCGATGCTGCGCTACTATCGGCAAGCGGGACGTCTGCCGGTGTGGGATCTCCACATGAACGAAAACAACTGCATGATCGGGTATCACTCGGTGCCGATCATCGCCGACGCTTTTTTCAAGGGCGAACTCTCGGCCGAAGAGGGAGACGAAGCGCTGGAGGCGATGGTGCACAGTGCCATGCAGCGCGAACACGGCGGAATCGGACACTACCGGCAGCTGGGCTACCTGCCGGCCGACAAGGAGAACAACTCGGTCTCCAAGGCGTTGGAATATGCCTATGACGACTGGTGCATCGCCCGGATGGCACAGGCGCTGGGGAACGACAGCCTGTATCGGGTCTTCATCCGCCGGGCGCAATCGTACAAAAACCACTTCGACCCGGCGGACGGATTCTTCAAAGGGCGTTTCTCGACGGGAGCGTTCCGCACACCGTTCGATCCGGCTGAAATCTCGATCCTCGGGCAGGGCGATTTCACCGAGGGGAATGCCTGGCACTACCGTTTCTTCGTGCCGCAGGACGTAACGACCCACATCGGCATGCTGGGCGGCGACAGCGCTTATATCGCGACCATCGACGCCATGTTCGAGGCGCCGTCGACGACGAACGACCATTCGCCGGACGTATCGGGGCTTATCGGCCAGTATGCCCACGGCAACGAGCCGTCGCATCAGGTGGCCTACCTCTACTCCTATGCGGGCGCACCGTGGCGGACGCAGGAGCGGGTGGACGAGATCAAACGGACGATGTACACCACGGCCCGGGACGGGTTGTGCGGAAACGAGGATTGCGGCCAGATGTCGGCCTGGTACGTGTTGAGCGCCATGGGTTTCTATCCCGTGACGCCGGGAGCGGGGATTTATGTCTTGGGAACGCCGACCTTCGAACGGGTCGAAATCGCACCGACGACGGCATCCGGCCAGCCGTTTATTATCGAAGCCGAAGGGCTCTCTTCGGAGGGGAAAAACATCTACATCCGGTCGGCGGAGTGGAACGGCCAGCCGTACACGAAATCGTACATCACCCAGGCCATGCTCGACGAGGGTGGCAAGCTCGTGCTGCATATGGGGTCTGAACCGACGAAAGATTTCGGTACGGATCCGGCAGACCGACCGGTGGCTCAGATTCCGGCCGAAGAGGCGCTGACCGCAGAACAGATGCTCGCGGACATCGTCTTCGAGCCGTACATCGAAGATACGCTGCGGGTGTTCGGCAGCTCGATGACCCTGTTCCCGAAATGTGCAGCGCCGCAGCCACGGAAGATCGTCTACACGCTGGACGGTTCGGAACCGACCTCCTCCTCTCCGATCGTACCGATCGGGGGCATTACGCTCACGGGGAACACGGAAGTGAAGTTGCAAGCGATCGCCATGGACGGACGGGCGGACAGTCAGGTGAAGAGCTACCGGTTCTACAAGAGTGCGCTGAGAGATGCGGTGGTGACGTTGGAACAGGCGCCGTCGGCACCGTACGTGAACGGCGGGGCGGGCGCTTTGGTCGATTTTGCCTTGGGAGGGAACAGTTATGTACGACCGGAGTGGATCGGTTTTAACGGTATCGATGCGGCGGGGGTGATCGACTTGGGGAGGGTGCGGAGCTTGCGGCACGTGGGCTTCAATGCGGACAACGAACCGCGGTCGTGGATCGTTTTACCGCGGGGTGCGGTGTTCGAATTCTCGACCGACGGGGTGCATTACGGCCATCCGGTGCGGATCGAAGGGAGCGACAGCTTGACGGCAGAGAGCGGTGCGCATTACTTCAGCGCTTCGATTCCGGGCGGGGTGCAGGCGCGTTACATCCGGTTCCGGATCGAGAACGGGCCGCTGCCCGAGGGACATATCGGACAGGGAAATCCGGCGTGGATGTTCATCGACGAGGTGATGGCGTACTGATGCCTCATCGCGCGGCGTGTTTTACACTGGGAGCTTCCATTCCGGGAGCTCCTTTTCTTTTCAGGCTGCCCCGCCCCGGGCTTCCGCGACGCAGGCTACTATGGGCGGTCAGGCGCGCTGGGCAGCGTCGGCAACTACGGTTACAGCTGGTCTTCGACGGTCAGCGGTACCAATGGCATGAACTTGGGTTTCGGCGTGACGTGGCTCAGTCCCAGCGGCGCGGGCTACCGCGCCTACGGTTTTCAGTTGCGTTGCCTCTCGGAATAAACGCACCCACAGGGTGTCTTACTGGCCGCCTCTACCCTATACCGGCGGCCCCGCCCCGGACCACCGCGAAAGAGCCAATGGCGTACCGGTGAGCATCGGTCTTCTCGGGTTCAGTTGGTCTTCGACGGTCAGCGGTACCAATAGCATGTACTTGGGTTTCTACGTGACGTGGCTCCATCCCAGCGACGCAAACAGCCGCGCCTACGGTCTTCAGTTGCGTTGCCTCTCGGAATAAACGCACCCACA
>NZ_CAJTMN010000119.1 GCF_910577125.1 uncultured Rikenella sp. | reverse complement strand
AGACACGGCCAGTAAAAGACGCAGTGCGTCCGTTTATTCCGAGAGGCAACGCAACTGAAGAGCGTGGCCACGGGTATTCGCATAACCGAGATAAATCCATAACACATCGAAACTGAGACTCACGCCGGTATGCCCGTTAACCGCAGACGACCAACTGTATCCGCGGTTACCGACAACCGTCAGCCCGCCATTTCCCCTCTCGCGGTAGCCCGGGGCGGTGCGTCCGTTTATTCCGAGAGGCAACGCAACTGAAGACCGAGACCACGGTAGTCCACGTAGCTCACAAAGTTCCATCCCGCTCCGAAAACCAAACCGGTTCCCCCCGTCTCGCCATCCTTGGACGACCAACTGTACCCTCCGTTTCCGGCAAAATATACCGAGCCTCCGCCCGTGCCCCGATAACCCGCATCGCGGATGCCCGGGGCGGGACAGCCTCCCGCGTTAGAAGAATAATTCCTATCTTTGCACAGAGACGCCCCGACGACGTGAAACGAAAGACCTCCATAGCCTTTTTGAGCTGGGCCTTGCTCCTGCTGCTGGTCGTGCCGCTGCTGCCGCACCACCATCACGAGGGTGCGATCTGCCTGACCGTCGAGCACTGCGCCGGCGACGACGCCGACAACGACCCCTGTACCGGACATGCCGACGACCGCAGCACCTGCCTCGAAGGGCCCCGGTTCGTGGCCGGCGAAGATCATCGGCCGACCCAGGATTTGTGGGTGCCGATTGGCTGCGGATGCTGGCATTGCGCTGAGTCTCATCGAATCAAAGACCTCTCGTCTTTCGTCTTTTATGACGCTCCCGAAGTGCCCGGCGAAGACCCCGGCACGACGGGCGATAAGGGGCGGCGCGGGCCGCCGGTTTCGGTCTTTGCGAGAGCGTAATGCCCGATTCGCGGCCTTTTCGACCGTTTCGGCGCGCTTTTTTTCGCATTCTGAGGGAGACCTCCTCCCGTTTTTCCCGTTTTTGAAATCGATCGATTTCCTTCGTCCGCTTCCTGACACCCTCAGGGAACGGGCCCCGTTTATTTACCGAACCGAAACGATGAAGACCTTATTATTCGTTCGAAAATTTATATTTTTCTCATTGGCAATCGGTTGCGCAGCCTGCAGCCACCGTGCCGAAAGCGACGCCGACCACTTCCACGCCGCCGAAGAAGAAGCGCCCGAGCACGACCACCCCGGCGAAGTCGGCTTCACCCGCGCCCAGGCCGCAGCCGCCGGACTCGAAGTCGAGACCCTCTGTCCCGGCCCCTTCGCCGCCGTCATTCCCGTCGGCGGACAGCTCCAGTCCCCGGCCGGCGACGAACAGACCGTCGCCGCCCCCTCCAGCGGCATCCTCTACTTTTCCGACCCCTCGCTGACCGAAGGCTCCGCCGTGCGGGCCGGCGAGACCCTCGCCTCCATCTCCGGCGAGACCCTCCTCGACGGCGACCCCGTCCAGCGCGCCGCCCTGAACTTCGAAGCCGCCGAACGCGAATACCGCCGCGCCGAGAAGCTCGCAGCCGACACCCTCCTCTCCGCCCGGGAGCTCGACGCCATCCGTGCGCGCTACGAAGCCGCCCGAGCCGCCTGGCGCGGACAGGCACAGCGCATGACCGCCCGCGGACTCGCCGTTCCCGTGCCCATGAACGGCTACCTCCGGAGCCGACTCGTCCAACAAGGCGAATACGTCACCGTCGGTCAGCCCATCGCCGTCGTCGGCCGGAACCGACGCCTTCAGCTGCGCGCCGACCTGCCCGAACACGCCTTCCGCTCGCTGAGCGCCATCCGGAGCGCCCACTTCCGCACCGCCTACGACGACACCGTCCGGCGTCTCGCCGACCTCGACGGCCGCCTGGTTTCCGCCGGCCGCGCCTCCGACGGCGCCTACATCCCCCTCGTCTTCGAATTCGACAACCCCGGCGACCTCCTGCCCGGCTCCTTCGTCGACGTCAGCCTGCTCGCCCGGTCGCGCGACAGCGTCCTGACCCTCCCCCTCTCCGCCCTGACCGAAGAGCAGGGCCTTCGGTTCGTCTATCTTCAGCTCGAAGACGAAGTCTTTCAGAAACAAGAGGTTACCGTAGGCCAGAACGACGGCTCCCGCGTCGAGATCCTCCGCGGATTGAAGCCCGGCGACCGCGTCGTGACCCGCGGCGCCTACCGGCTGAAGCTCGCCGGCGCCTCGAACGCCATTCCCGCCCACACCCACAACCACTAATTCCCGCCCGCCATGCTCGATAGAATCATCCGATTTTCGCTCGACAACCGCCTCGCCGTGCTCGTGATGTCGGTGCTGCTGCTCGTCGCCGGGCTTTATACCGCCTCGCGGATGGAGGTCGACGTCTTTCCCGACCTGAACGCCCCCACCGTCGTCGTGATGACCGAAGCCTCCGGGATGGCCCCCGAAGAGGTCGAACGCCTCGTCACCTTCCCCGTCGAGACCGCCGTGAACGGATCGCCCGACCTGCGCCGTGTGCGCTCCTCCTCCACCACCGGGTTTTCCGTTGTTTGGGTCGAATTCGACTGGGGGACAGATATTTATCGCGCCCGTCAGATCGTCTCCGAGCGGCTCGCCGCCGTGCGCGAATCGCTTCCGCCCGAGGTCGGCAACCCGACCCTCGGGCCCCAGTCCTCCATCCTCGGCGAGCTGATGTTCGTCGCCCTCACCGCCGACACCACCTCCCTGCAAGAGCTCCGGACGCTCGCCGACTGGAGCGTCCGGCCGCGGCTGCTGGCCGTCGGCGGCGTGGCCCAGGTCTCCGTGCTCGGCGGCGAAGTCAAAGAGTACCAGATACTTCTCTCGCCCGCCCGGATGCGTCACCACGGCGTCGGGCTCGACGAAGCCCTCGCCGCCGTGCAGAACATGAACCGCAACGTCTCCGGCGGGATTCTGTACGAGTATGGCAACGAATACATCGTCCGGGGCCTCCTCTCGACCGACGACCCGCAGACCCTCGGCTCCGCGTGGGTGAAGCAGACCCCCGAGGGGCGCTCCGTCCGGCTGCGCGACATCGCCGACATCCGGATCGGCGACCGCTCGCCCCGGACCGGCGTCGCCTCGTACCGTGCCGAACCCGCCGTGATTCTGACCCTCTCGAAACAGCCCCAGGTCGGCACCGTCGAGCTCACCGAACGCGTCGACCGCGCCCTCGCCGAGCTGCGGCACAGCCTGCCCCCCGACGTGTGCCTCTCGACCGACATCTACCGCCAGGAACGCTTCATCCGGAGCTCCATCGACAACGTCCAACGCTCTCTGTACGAGGGCGGTATCTTCGTCGCCGTGGTGCTCTTCCTCTTCCTGATGAACCTCCGGACGACCGTCATCTCGCTCGTGGCCATCCCCGTGGCGCTCGTCGTGTCGATCCTGATGCTGAAGCTCCTCGGTCTGACCCTCAATACGATGAGCCTCGGCGGGATGGCCATCGCCATCGGCTCGCTCGTGGACGACGCCATCGTCGACGTCGAGAACGTCTTCAAGCGGCTGCGCGAGAACCGCAACCGGCCCTCCGGCGAGCGGCGCCCCGTGCTGACCGTTATTTTCGAAGCCTCGCGTGAGGTGCGGATGCCCATCCTGAACTCCACCCTCATCATCATCGTCAGCTTCGTGCCCCTCTTCTTCCTGACCGGGATGGAGGGGCGGATGCTCGCCCCGCTCGGCGTGGCCTTTATCACCGCCCTGTGCGCCTCGACCCTCGTGGCCCTGACCCTGACCCCCGTGCTCTGCAGCTACCTGCTCGGGAGCCGGCGCGAGAGTGGCCGCCTCGAACGCGAACCCTTCGTGGCCAGACACTTGAAGACCCTCTACCTGCGGCTGCTCGGCTGGGCTCTGCGCCACCGGGCGTGGGTGCTCGGGGCGACCGGCGTGGCGTTCGTCGGAGCCGTCGTCCTCTTCGCCGGCCTCGGGCGGAGCTTCCTGCCCCCCTTCAACGAGGGGTCGTTCACCATCAACGTGAGCACCCTTCCGGGGATTTCGCTCGACGAGTCCGACCGGATCGGCCGTCGCGTCGAAGAGACCCTGCTGTCGATTCCCGAGATTCAAACCGTCGGGCGCAAGACCGGCCGGGCCGAGCTCGACGAACATGCCCTCGGGGTGAACGACTCAGAGATCGAGGCCCCCTTCGTGCTCTCCGGGCGGCCGAAAGAGGCCGTCCAGGCCGAGATTCGCGAACGGCTCGGCGAGATTCCCGGAATCAACGTCGAAGTCGGCTCGCCCATCACCCACCGCATCGACGCGATGCTCTCCGGGACACGTGCCGGCATCGCCATCAAGCTTTTCGGGCCGGATCTGAACCGGCTCTACACCCTCGGGAACCGGATTCGCGAGGCGGTCGAGGGAGTCGACGGGCTGGCCGACCTGAACGTCGAACAGCAGGTCGAACGGCCTCAGTTACAGATCGAACCGAACCGCGAGATGCTGGCCCGGTACGGGATTTCGTTGCCGGCGTTCGCACAGCTGGTGAACGTGATGCTGGCCGGCGAGGCGGTCTCGACGGTCTACGAGGGCGACCGCACCTTTGATCTGATTCTGAAAGTGGACGACGCGGGCCGGGCGACAGCCGACCGGATCGGCGATCTGACGGTCGATGCCGGAGGTCGGAAAGTGCCTCTGTGCCAGCTGGCTACGATCCGTTCGTCGATGGGGCCCAATACGATCAACCGCGAGAATGTCTCCCGGAAGCTGGTCGTGTCGGCCAACGTGGCGGGTCGCGACTTGCGGAGCGTCGTGCAGGATATCCGACAGGCGATCGACGCGGGGGTCGAGCTGCCGGAGGGCTACCGCATCGAATACGGCGGCCAGTTCGAGAGCGAACAGGCCGCCTCGCGCACCCTGCTGCTGACCTCGGTGTTGTCTGTGCTGGTGATTTTTCTGCTGTTGTTCAATCAGTTCCGGAGCGTGAAACAATCGGCGGTGATCCTTTTGAACCTGCCTTTGGCCCTGATCGGCGGCGTGTTTGCGGTGTGGGTGACGGGGGGAGTGATCAGCATTCCGGCGATCATCGGTTTCATTTCGCTGTTCGGCATCGCGACCCGGAACGGGATGCTGCTGATCGCGCGTTACAACGATCTCCGGGCGTCGGGGATGTCGTTGAGCGAGAGTGTGATACAGGGTTCTGCCGACCGGCTGAACCCGATTCTGATGACGGCCTTGACCTCGGCTTTGGCGTTGATTCCGTTGTCTGTGGGAGGCGACCTGCCGGGGAACGAGATTCAGAGTCCGATGGCGGATGTGATTTTGGGCGGTTTGTTCACCTCGACCTTTTTGAACGGCTTCGTGATCCCGATCATGTATCTGTTGACGAGTCGCCGCGTAGCTTAGGTGCGGCGCGCAGACAGAGAATTGGGCTGAGGCTGCCGCAGAAATGCGAAGCATTTCCCGTCCACGGGACGTGGGGCCCGCGCGGCCCGAGCGCAGTCCCCTCCCGTAGGAAAGTCGCCCGCTCGCGTAAAAGGGCATATTCTGTCGGTTGGCCAAGTACCAACCGACGAGAATTGCCGCGGGCGACTCAAAAACGCATTAACAAGCCCGCGCGCCACGCCTTAACAGGAAAATCATTCAAAAGCGTTGCCCGCTTTTGAAT
>NZ_CAJTMN010000118.1 GCF_910577125.1 uncultured Rikenella sp. | reverse complement strand
GGCGTCGGCGCGCGAGCTTGTCAACGCTTGTTTTAGTCGCCCGCTGGAATTTCATTTCAATTTTGCTCACCGCAAAACGAGTGAAATCCCTCTTTAGGCGGGCAGGCAACGGGCGAGCTTTGTGCCGGACGGAACCGCCCTGCGCGGGCCCCGCGTCCCGTGGACGGGCGAAACTGCGTTTCGCTTACTTGTTTGCTGCGCCCTGTTCTCTGTTCGCGCGCCTTTGGGAAATCTTGTCAAAACGTGCCAGCACATTTTGACGATTTCCCTCTTAAGGCGTGGCGCGGTACCGCTCGGCACTCGAAGGCTGCCGTGTCTACTCCAATTTCAGTCGCCCGCGGCAATTCTCGTTGGTTGGCCGAGTGCCAACCAACGAGAATATGCCCTTTTAGGCGGGCGGGCGACGGATTTTTCGCGCACCGGGGCGATTCATTCTCTTTCGGCTCGTCGCCGAAACAGTTGAATCGCCTTTTAAGGCGTCGGCGCGCGAGCTTGTCAACGCTTGTTTTAGTCGCCCGCTGGAATTTCATCTCGGTTTTGCTCACCGCAAAACGAATGAAATTCCTCTTTAAGCGGGGCGGGCGACCGTTGAGCTTCGACTGCGCTCGGGCCGCGCGGGCCCCACGTCCCGTGGACGGGCGAAACTGCGTTTCGCTCACTTGTTTGCTGTGCCCCGTTCTTCGGTCGCGCGCCGGGGGAAATCCTGTTCAAACACGACTGCGTGTTTGAACGATTTCCCTCTTAAGGCGTCGGCGCGCGGCAGTTTGAGAGAACTGCCCTTATGCCGGGCGGGCGGTGCGTGCCGCACTCCCAATGGGCTGTGTCGGCCCAGATCTTTACCTCATTCTCTATCGCGCGCCTCCTAAGGCGTGGCGCGCGGTTGCTTGAGTAATAAAGGCCGGCCGCCGTGACGCGAACGCGTCGGCCGGCCGGGCCCCACTGAGTAAGACAAAGAGAACCCTAACAAAACACCCAACGGGTGCGGGGACGGGAAATGCTTACGCATTTCCACTTACCTGCTCAGCCCAACCCGTTGCTCGCACACAACACCTACTTGTACTCGTTCCAAGCCTTGATTTTCAGGTCGCCGCGACCCCGCCGGCAGAAAGCGACGATAAAGTCGTTCGCCAACCGCGCATTCGTTATCAACGGGATGTTGAAGTCGATCGCCGACCGACGGATCGTATAGTCGTTGTTCAGTTCGTCCTTGGTGAAGTTCTTCGGAATATTGACCACGCAGTCGATCTTGTGCTCCTTGATGAAGTCCAACACATTGGGCAGCCCGCTCACCTTCGGATCCTGATCCGGCCACCCGACCACCGTCGCCTGCACCCCGTTCTCGGCCAGGAAGTTCGCCGTCCCTTTCGTCGCATAGATCGTGTAGCCTCGTTCCTGCAAAGCTCGCGCCGCTTCGAGCGTCTGCGTTTTCGACTTCGCATCGCCCGTCGACAACAGCACACTCCCTTGGGGAATCGAATATCCCACCGAAAGCATCGACTTCAGAATCGCCTCATAGTAGTCCTCGCCGATACACCCCACTTCGCCCGTCGACGCCATCTCAACCCCCAGCACCGGGTCCGCCTTCTGCAACCGGCTGAAACTGAACTGCGGCGCCTTGATGCCCACGTAATCCAGCTCGAACGCCGACTTGTGCGGCACCTTCGGATCGAGCCCCAGCATCACCCGCGTGGCGATGTCGATAAAATTGACCTTCAACACCTTCGACACGAACGGGAAGCTCCGCGAAGCCCGCAAATTACACTCGATCACCTTGATATCGTTGTTCTTGGCCAGAAGCTGCATGTTGAACGGCCCGCTGATTTCGAGCGCCTTGGCAATCTGCCGCGCGATCTTCTTGATGCGCCGCACCGTCTCGATGTAGAGCTTCTGAGCCGGGAAGACGATCGTGGCATCCCCCGAGTGCACCCCTGCGAACTCGACGTGTTCCGAAATGGCATAGATCAGCACCTCGCCGTCCTTCGCCACCGCGTCGATCTCGATCTCCTTGGCGCTATTCACGAACTCGGTCACCACCACCGGATACTGCTTCGAGACATTGGTCGCCAGCGTCAGGTAGTGTTCCAGCTCCTCCTTATTGGAGACGACGTTCATCGCCGCCCCCGAAAGGACGTACGACGGCCGAATCAACAGCGGGAATCCCACCTCGTCCGCAAACCCATAAATCTCGTCCATACTCGTCAGCTCCTTCCACCGCGGCTGGTCGATTCCCAGCTGGTCGCACATCTCGCTGAACTTGTGCCGGTCTTCCGCCCGGTCGATATTCGTGGCCGCCGTCCCCAGAATCGGCACGTTTTCCTGATAGAGCCGCATCGCGAGGTTGTTCGGAATCTGTCCCCCCACCGACACGATCACCCCGCGCGGCACCTCCAGGTCGGTCACGTCCAGCACCCGCTCCAAGGTCAGCTCGTCGAAGTACAGGCGGTCGCACATGTCGTAGTCGGTCGACACCGTCTCCGGGTTGTAGTTGATCATCACCGACCGCAGTCCGTTCTCCCGAATGGTGTTGATGGCGCTCACCGAACACCAGTCGAACTCCACGGAAGAGCCGATCCGGTAAGCCCCCGAACCCAAGACGACGACCGATTTATCGTCATGGGCGAAATCGATGTCGTGCGCCGTCCCGTTATAAGTCAGGTAGAGGTAGTTGGTCTGCGCCGGATATTCCGCCGCCAGGGTGTCGATCTGCTTGACCACCGGCACAATCCCCCTGGATTTCCGATGCGCCCGCACTTTGAGCAACCCCTCTTCCATCTTGAGATCTTCGCTGTGGAGCACCGTCCGGGCGATCTGGAAGTCCGAGAACCCTTTGCACTTGGCCTCCCTCAACAACGTGTCGGGCATCGCGTCCAAAGTGTGGTAGGTGCCCATTTCGTTTTCGAGGGCGATAATCCCCTCCAGCTTCCGCAGGAACCAGTTGTCGATCTTGGTCAGCTCGTGGATCCGCTCCACGCTGTACCCGTGCTTGAACGCCTGAGCGATAATGAAAATCCGCTTGTCGGTCGGCTTGGTCAGCTCCCGGTCGATATCCTCGACGGCCATCTCCTTGTTGGCCACGAATCCGTGCATCCCCTGGCCTATCATCCTGAGGCCCTTCTGAATCGCCTCCTCGAAGTTCCGCCCGATGGCCATCACTTCGCCCACCGACTTCATAGAGCTCCCCAATTCCCTGGAAACCCCCTTGAACTTGCTCAAGTCCCACCGCGGAATTTTACAAACGATATAGTCCAGCGCCGGTTCGAAACAAGCGGTCGTACACTTCGTCACCGAATTCTTGAGCTCATGCAGCCCATACCCCAGCCCGAGCTTCGCCGCCACAAAGGCGAGCGGATAGCCCGTCGCCTTCGACGCCAGCGCCGAGCTGCGCGAGAGCCGCGCATTGACCTCGATCACCCGGTAATCCTCGGAGTTCGGATCCAACGCGTACTGCACATTACATTCCCCCACAATCCCCACGTGCCGGATAATCTTGATCGCAATCTCCCGCAGCTTATGGTATTCCGAGTTGGTCAAGGTCTGAGACGGCGCCACGACGATCGACTCGCCGGTGTGGATCCCCAGCGGGTCGAAGTTCTCCATATTACAAACCGTAATACAGTTGTCGTACTTGTCCCGCACCACCTCGTATTCGACCTCTTTCCACCCCTTGAGCGACTTTTCTACGAGAATCTGCGGCGAATAGGTGAATGCCTTTGCCGCCAGCTGCTCCAACTCCGCATCCGTGTCGCAGAACCCGGAGCCCAATCCCCCCAACGTATAAGCGGCGCGGATAATCACCGGATACCCCAGCTCATTCGCCACCCGCTTGGCATCCGCCACCGTGGTCACCGCCTCGCTCTTAATGGTCTTGACGTCGATTTCGTCCAATTTATGGACAAACAAATCCCGATCCTCGGTGTCCATAATGGCCTGTACCGGCGTCCCGAGCACCCGCACATCATACTTTTCCAATACCCCCCGCTTATAGAGCTGCACGCCGCAGTTCAAAGCGGTCTGCCCCCCGAAAGCGAGCAGAATCCCGTCCGGTCGCTCCTTGGCGATCACATCCTCGACGAAATCCGGGGTCACCGGCAGGAAGTAAACCTTGTCGGCAATCCCCTCGCTGGTCTGCACCGTGGCGATGTTCGGGTTGATCAGAATGGTCTCGATCCCCTCCTCCTTGAGCGCCTTGAGCGCCTGCGAACCCGAGTAGTCGAACTCGCCCGCTTCGCCGATCTTCAACGCCCCCGAACCCAGGAGGACGACTTTTTTTATGCTGTTGTCTGCCATGACTCTATCTGTTCTTGTATTGGTCGATTAACTCGATGAAACGGTCGAAAAGGTATTCGGTATCCACCGGCCCGCTGGTGGCCTCGGGGTGGAACTGCACGCTGAAGAAGGGCAAGTTTTTGTGTCTGATCCCCTCGATGGTGTTGTCGTTCAGATTGATAAAGTACGGTTCCCATCCGTCCCCCAGCCCTGTCGGATCGACGGCATACCCATGATTTTGAGAGGTAATGACCGCCCGATCGGTTCCCACCTCCAGCGCCGGCTGGTTGTGCGACCGGTGTCCGTACTTGAGCTTATAGGTCGTCGCCCCCGCCGCCCAGCTCAAGAGCTGGTTCCCGAGGCAGATCCCGAAGATCGGCTTATCGGCCTTGGTCGACATGGCTTTCTTTATGTTCTCGATCGTCGCGCCGCACAACGCCGGGTCCCCCGGCCCATTACTGAGCATCACCCCGTCATAGTCCAGCGTGCTGAAATCGTAGTCCCACGGCACCCGCACCACCGTAGCATTCCGATTGTAAAGACACCGGATGATATTGTACTTGCACCCGCAGTCCACCAATACGATAGTCCGCTTCGCTTCCGGGTTGGTATAAGTGATGATATCCTCGCAAGAGACCGCCGCCACGAGATTTTCGGCGTTCGGGTTATGGAACGGCATGGCGTCGGCCGATGCATAATCGGTCTCCTGCACCAATTTCCCGAGCATCACCCCCCGTTCACGTATAATCTTAGTGATTTCTCTGGTGTCGACGCCGAAGATCCCCGGCACGCCGTTTTCCCGGAGCCAATCGGAGAGGCTCTTCACGGCGTTCCAATGACTGTGCTGAAATGAGTAGTCGCTGATCACAAGGCCCTTGATGTGTATCCGATCGGATTCGAAGAATTCGGGCAAACCTGTGGCTTCGTCCAAGGCCGAAGTATCCGGCACGCCGTAGTTCCCGACCAACGGATAGGTCAACACCAGAATCTGTCCCGAATAAGAAGGGTCTGTCAAACTCTCCGGATACCCGGTCATGGCGGTAGAAAAAACGACTTCCCCCGACACAGACTGTTCTGCACCGAACGAGAAGCCGTCAAACTGCGTACCATCCTCTAATATCAGACGGGCGGTCTTACTTTTCAGCATGTCAATCTTCAGAATTAGTTTCTGAAATACAAAGATAGCGCTTTTTCCGAAACCAACCGGGCTTTTCCACCGAATTTCCCTATTTTTGTTCCATATACTCTAACCTTTCGTTTATCCGTGTCTACCCGCATGGAACCGTACCTTTTCTGAAGAAAAGGTACCCAAAAGACT
>NZ_CAJTMN010000117.1 GCF_910577125.1 uncultured Rikenella sp. | reverse complement strand
GTCCACGCACCCGTTGGGTGTTTTGTTAGGGTTCTTTCTGCCTTACTAAGTGGGGGCCGCGCGGCCCGAGCACAGTTCCAGCCAGTTAGGGTAGAGGCGGCCCTGTCGGAGTGCTCGAAGGCACCGCGCGCCACGCCTTAGAAGGGAAATCGTTCAAACACGTAGTCGTGTTTGGACAAGATTCAAAGGCGCGCGGGCAGAGAACTGAACGAAAACTTGGGCTGAGCAGAAAAGTGGAAATGCGAAGCATTTCCCGTCCACGGGACGTGGGGCCCGCGCGGCCTGAGCGCAGTACCCTCAAACCAAACCGCGCGCCGACGCCAAAAGAGGCGATTCAACTCTTTCGGCGATGAGCCGAAAGGGAATGAATTGCCCAAGGCGCGCGTATGATAGAGACAACCTATTTCGGAGTGCCCGCCAGCCCCGTTTATTCCGAGAGGCAACGCAACTGAAAACCGTGGCCGCGGTGATCCGAGTAGCCGGGTCGGAGGTGTTGCGAACTGAAATCCAAGTCCACGCCACTCGTGCCGCTCGTAGAAGAAGACCAGTTGAACCCGAGGCTGCCGACGAGTACCGGATCGCCCGAGAGCGCGTGGCGGTTGCCCGGGGCGGGACTTTTCCGTTTCTTCCGAGAGGCAACGCAACTGAAAACCGTGGGCGCGGTCGTCCGAGGTGCTCGGCCCAGTATTTGTCATATCGAAACGCATACGCATACCTTCGATCTCTAGGACGGCAGAAGACCAACTATAACCGTTATTGCCGACACCCATCAGAGCGCCCGTACCCCGATGGCGGTAGCCCGGGGCGGGGTTTGTCGGGCCGAAGCCTGCGGGGCCCAAAAACGAGCTTTGCGAGTTGCGGGCCTCCGCGTGGGGAGGCGTCCGGCCCGCGCGGTTCTGCGAACCGCAAAAACTCGGTCAAACTATCTGTCGTGTTCGGGCTGCGCGCTCCGGGGGTGGGCCGAAGGCCCAGCGCGCAAGCCCGGCGATTCTGCGAATCGCGCTACTTGCTCTCAGCCCAAAGCCTGGACAAAAGCTTCAGCCCAAGCACTGCCCCGTGTCCGCCTCACTGCGGCTCCGCTGTCGCTCCGCCGCGTTTCGCGCGCCTTACGCGATTCCTTCTATTTTGACTTACTGTCAAAATAGAGAATCGCTTCTTTAGGCGTGGCGCGCGGTTCTTCGTCGCCCGCGGCAATTTGCCGGATTGGCTCACCGCCAACCGGCAGAATATGCCCTTTTAAGCGGGCGGGCGACTTTCTACAGGAGGGTACTGTTCTCGTTGGCTTCGCGTTGCCTTCGGCTTCCTCGTGCTACCTCGGCAAAGCCCACAAGTGGTCTCTGCCCTCAGTACGCTACTCGGTTCCTCCTCGCCGCTCGGCAATTTGCAAACTGCGTTTGCATTGCGCTCGCTGGCAGCGTCGGTTGTGAACAAAGAGAACCAGAAAAACTTTATGATAGCTACGCTACTCCTCAGGCTCTGCAATCCTCAGTTTTTGTTCGCGCGCCTTAGGTTCCGCTTTATCCTAAAAGACAGCCCTTGCGCCGAAACGTTCGACGAAAGGGCTGTCTCTGATAAAATATGGAAGATTTCCGGACGGGGCTACATGCCGCACTCCATCTTGATATAGGCGTGGTGTGGGCCGAAGCGTTCGAAGGCGGCGCGATCCAGCTCTTCGCGATGTTCCGGAGCGGCGACGCTGATGATTAGCCGGGCCCGTTCCTGCAGGGTCTTGCCGTACAGGTTCACGGCGCCGTATTCGGTCACGAACCAGTGCATGTGTGCGCGGGTGGTTACGACGCCTGCCCCCGGATTGAGTACCGGGGCGATCTTGCTGATCCCTTTGTTGGTCTTCGACGGCATGGCGACGATCGCTTTCCCGTTTTTCGAAAGCGACGAGCCGTAGATGAAGTCGATCTGGCCGCCCACGCCCGAGTAGTGTTTCGTCCCGATCGAGTCGGCGCAGACCTGACCGGTCAGGTCGATCTGAAGGGCCGAGTTGATGGCGGTGAAGTTCGGGTTCTGGGAGATGATGTGCGGGTCGTTGGTGTAGCCCACGTCCATCATCAGGACGCCGGGATTGTCGTCGATGAAGTCGTAGACCTCTTGGGAACCCATCAGGAAGGTCGAGACCATCTTGCCGGGGTCGGTTACTTTGTTCATCCCGTTGATGACGCCCGATTCGACCAGCGGAAGTACGCCGTCGGCGAACATTTCGGTGTGGATTCCCAGATTCTTATGGCCGCCCAACTGCGCGAGCACGGCGTTCGGAATCGCGCCGATGCCCATCTGAAGGCAGGCGCCGTCTTCGATCAGCTCGGCGCAGTGTTTTCCGATGGCGGTCTCGATCTCGTTCGGGGCGGTGAAGGGGGCTTCGATCAGCGGGGTGTCGTCTTCGCACCAGATGTCGATCTCGGATATCCGGATCATGGCTTGTCCGAACGACCGGGGGACGTATTTGTTGATGACGGCGATCACGGTATGGGCGCACTCCACGGCAGCCAAAGTGGCGTCGACAGAGGTCCCGAGCGATACGTAGCCGTGTTTGTCGGGCGGCGAGACCTGAATCATGGCCACGTCGATAGGCAGGGCGCCGCAGCGGTACAGTTTTTGCGTTTCGCTCAAAAAAACGGGAATATAGTCGGCATACCCCTCCTGGGTCGCGCGCCGGAGGTTGCTACCGACGAAAAACTGGGCGGACTGGAAGATGCCTTCGTATTTCGGTTCGGCATAGGGCGCGGGGCCTTCGGTGTGGAGGTGGTGGATGAAGACGTCACGCAGTTCGCCCCGGTCGCCGCGGGCGCAAAGGGCTTTGATCAGACATTGCGGGGCGCTGGCTACCGAGCTCAGGTGGACATGGTCGCCGCTTTTAACGACTTTCACAGCCTCGTCAGCCGATACGATACGGATGTTGGGGTTGTTCATAAGCGAATGGTATTCTGTGTGTTTTTCTGGTGCAGAAATGAAGTTTCCGACAAATTTATGAATTCTAATTATCTTTACTGCAACTTAAATTAACAAAGAAACAGGTTATGAAACGGTTGCTCACGGTTCTGGCGCTTCTGGCGGCGGGGGGAATGGGCGTCTGCGGGGCGCAGCAGGCGAAGGAGAAGGTCTATACGGTGACGGAAAATATCCGCTTCCCGGAGGGGACGCTGGTGTTGAGGAGCGGGGAGATACTGGTCTCGAATTTCGGGACGGATTCGCTGGCGCCGCTCAATCGGGAGGGGAGGGGATATATCGTGTCGCTGGACAAGGAGAACCGGATTCTGATTCCGGCGAGGGGGGGGCTGAATGCGCCGAAGGGGATGGCGGTCAAGGAGGATTGTCTGTTCGTGGCGGATGTGGGGTGCGTGATGGTTTTTCACCTGAAAAAACCGGGGATGCAGCCGGTGAAGATTGCGTTTCCGGAGGGGGAGGCGTTTGTGAACGATGTGGTGGCGATGGGAGATTTTCTGCTGGTGTCGGTGACGAACACGGGGCATATCTATGCGCTGGATGTGCGGGATTGCGAGGCGGTGTGGGGGGCGCGGAGGCCGAAACCGAAGCTGGTGGCGACGATTCCGGGGGCGAACGGGCTGGCGGAGCATGAGGGGACGCTCTATGTGGCGTCGTATGATCCGGGGGAGAGGCCGGGGGAGGAGAATGGCATTTATGCGGTGAATATGACGGATCTGACGGCGGAACCGGTCAATCTGATGGGGGAGCGGTTCGGGCAGTATGACGGGGTGGCGGTGTCGGGGGACGGCAAGAGGCTCTATTTCAGCAATTGGAGGGGGGAAAACGGTGGGGGAGAGGTGGGGTTTGTCGATCTGACGCCGGAGGGGAAGAATGCGGTGACGGTCTTGGATCTGGGGGTGGAGCTGCGGGGGCCGGCGGATATTTCGGTAACGAAGGGCTATCTGATCGTGCCGGATCTGCCGGCGAGCAGGGTCTATATGGTGGCGTTGTAGGAGTTTGTCATGGAGGATATTTGTGTGCCTCGCCGATTTTCGGCGAGGCTTTTTTGTCTTTGGATGCAGTCTGCGAGAGGGGTTGCGGGCCGCCGGCCGATTATCCGGCGCGGATGAAGCTTGAGTCTTGCGGAGTCTGAGCGCGCGAACAGAGAACGGGGCGAAGAATTGTGCCGCCACGGCTAATGGGGAGTGCGGCACGCACCGCCCGCCCGGCGGACGCGTTCGCGCCACGGCGGGCGGCCTTTATTACTTCAAAGCAAACGCGCGCCGACGCCTTAAAAGGGAAATCGTTCAAACACGCAGTCGTGTTTGAACAGGATTTCCCAAGGCGCGCGCGGACGGAACTTGATACCGTCGCCCGCCCGCATAAGAGGGCATATTCTGCCGATTGGCGGTGAGCCAATCCGGCAAGAATTGCCGTGGGCGACGGCAAATGCGGCGGAGCGATAGCGGAGCCGCAGTGAGGCGGACACGGGGCGGTGCTTGTGGCCGAGCTTTTGCGACCCTTAGGGTCGCGCAGTCCGACGCCCCGGCAGGCGGAGGACTGCAACTTCGCGGAGCTCGTTGCGCCTCCGCTGGCGTCGAACTGTCGTTTGTATTGCGAGTGAGGCAGAGTTGAGAACAGGCCGGCGCCCGGGAGGTGCCGCAATTTTCGACGCGTGAGCGGCGTGTTGCGGGCCTCCCGATGGGGAGGCGTCCGGCCCGCGCGACCCTGCGGGGCGCATGCTATTTTTTGGTTTGGAGTAGAGGCTTAGGGTAGTTCCATCCCATTGGCCCCTGCGTACCGTTTCTTCCGAGAGGCAACGCAACTGAAAACCGTAGCCGCGGTTGCCCGCGCTGCTGGGATTGAGCCACGACACGTTGAAATACAAGTGCATGCCACCGGTACCGCTGACCGTCGAAGACCAGCTGTAACCGTTGCGGCCGACGCCGCTCAGCCCGCCATTGGCTCTCTCGCGGAAGCCCGGGGCGGGTCTCTTCCGTTTATTCCGAGAGGCAACGCAACGGAAGACCGTTGCCGCGAGAGCCTGTGTTGCTGGAATAGAAGTACGTCATGGTGAAACCCAAACACACCCCGCCGTTGTCATTACTTACCGATGACGAGTTGCTGAATCCGGCGTTGCCGACGTCTATTGGAACACCGGTTGCTTTCTCGCGGCAGCCCGGGGCGGGGTACTTCCGTTTATTCCGAGAGGCAACGCAACGGAAGACCGTTGCCGCGAGAGCCTGTGTTGCTGGAATAGAAGTACGTCATGGTGAAACCCAAACACACCCCGCCGTTGTCATTACTTACCGATGACGAGTTGCTGAATCCGGCGTTGCCGACGTCTATTGGAACACCGGTTGCTTTCTCGCGGCAGCCCGGGGCGGTGCCGCCGGTATAGGGTAGAGGCTGCCTTAGGGTAGACCCGGCCATTTGTGAGTGCGACACGCACCGTTTATTCCGAGAGGCAACGCAACAGAAAACCGTGGGAGCGATAGTGTGCATAGCCGGGGTAGTGCTCTGTCGTACTGAAGTGTAAAGCAGGGCCGCGATCGTGGTTGCCTGAATTGTGGGATGAGGAGGACCAGTTGACTCCGTTGTTCCAGGTGCCGCTCGGCGCACCGGAGGCATAGTGGCGGCAGCCCGGGGCGGGGCTGTTTTTCGCGCGCCTTGGGAAATTCAGTCAAAACTCGCAAGCGAGTTTTGACGATTTCCCTTTTAAGGCGTGGCGCGCGTTAGGCTCTAACAAGAGTAATAACGG
>NZ_CAJTMN010000116.1 GCF_910577125.1 uncultured Rikenella sp. | reverse complement strand
TTGGGTACCTTTTCTTCAGAAAAGGTACGGTTCCATGCGGGTAGACACGGATAAAGGAATGAATAAAAAGTTTAATGCTTTATGGGTTGATAGAATGTGTTCCGTTCGACCGGAGTGAATCCCGCAGAGCGCACCAGTTGTTCCATCCGCTCCGTGGTGAGACGCGGCCGTTGGTCTTCCGCCCCCGCCATCGAATAGATTTTGGTTGTGTCGTCGATCGTGCCGTCGATGTCGTCCGCGCCGAACGAGAGCGCCAGTTCCGTAGCGCTGATGCCCAGCATCGGCCAGTAGGCCTTGATGTGCGGGATGTTGTCCAGGTAGAGCCGCGAGAGTGCCATCATCTTCATGTCCTCCGGCAGCGAGACCTCGCCGACAGCCGACATGGAGTTGTGCAGGTTCCGGTATTTCAGCGGGATGAAAGCGTCGAAGCCGTGCGTCCGATCCTGGAGTTCCCGCAGCCGACGCAGGTGGTCGATCCGGTGTTCGTACGTCTCGATGTGCCCGTAGAGGATCGTGCAGTTGGTGGAGATGCCTAAGCCGTGCGCCGCCTCGTGCGTGGCGAGCCACTCTTCCGCCGTCGGTTTTTCGGGACAGATCTGTTCCCGGATCTCCGGGGCGAAAATCTCGGCCCCGCCGCCCGGAATCGCCTCCATGCCCGCCTCTTTGAGTCGTTGCAGTCCTTCGGCGAGCGTGAGTCCCGCTTTGGAGATGATGTAGTGCAGCTCCACTGCCGTGTAGGCTTTGACCGCCACATGGGGCAACTGCTTTTTCACCCGCCGGATCATCTCGCAGTAGTAGTCCAGATCGTGCTCCGGATGTACCCCGCCCACGATGTGCACCTCCGTAATGGGTTCTCCGCGCCGTTCGGCGGCCAGTCGTTCCACGGCGTCGAGGTCGTGGTACCAGGCGTCCGGTTCCCCGGCTCCGCGCCGGTAGGAGCAGAATCGGCAGCGGAAAACGCAGATGTTGGTCGGCTCGATGTGGATGTTCCGGTTGTAATAGACCTCGTCGCCCGATACGGCTCGTTTGCGGGCCGCGGCGAGGGTGCCCAGCAGGGCGAGCGGGGCTTCGCGCATCAGGGTGAGCGCTTCGAGGTCGGTGAGCCGGTGGCCGGCCGCTGGATTTTCCGGGTTCAGCAGCGCTGTGGCGATGTGTTCGACTTCGGGTGTGAGGTGCATGTGCCGGAGCAGGCGGGTATTCATATCGGGACTTGTAAAGGGGGATGAAACGTTCCTACAAAAAAGCCTCCTTATCCCGCTCAGGAGGGGAAAAGAAGGCTCGGCGGGCCTTGAAAATCGAGAAGACCCCCGTATCGAAATGGAGTGAAACCTACGCCTGCCGGAATTCGTCCGAAACGGTCAGTTTCTTACGCCCCTTGGCCCGCCGCGCAGCCAGCACGCGCCGTCCGTTCGGGGTAGACATACGTTCACGGAAGCCGTGTTTGTTGACGCGTTTCCGTTGCGAAGGTTGGAAAGTCCTTTTCATGATTATCTTCTATTTTCTTGATTTACAACGCGGTTCACCGGTTCGAGGCCGGAAATGCAGGGCAAAGATACGCTTTTTCCCGGTTCCTGCAAACAACCGTGCGGTCGAACGGGCTATTTTTTAGGCAGGACGAGTACTTTCTTGGTCTCGAAAAACTCGCCGGCGAACCAGGTCGAGACGGGCAGCTGTTCGGTCTGTCGTCCTGCGGCGGCGATTTCGGCGTCCAGATCGCCGCCTTTCAGATAGATGATGCCGTATGTCGTCCGTCCCCAGGTCCAGCCGACGAAGGTACGCAGGTCGGTCACGGCGCGGCTCACGACCCAGTCGAACCGGCTGCGGCCGCCGTCCAGCTGTTCGACGCGGCTGTGTTCGGCCCGCACGTTGGTGAGTCCCAGTGCGGTGGCCACCTCCTGCACGACGCGTATCTTCTTGCCGATGGAGTCGACGAGTGTGAACTGGACGTCGGGATAGAAAACGGCCAGCGGAATCCCCGGGAAGCCGCCTCCGCATCCCACATCCAGAACGCTCTCGCCCGGAACGATCAGCCCGGTGCGGGCGATGGCGAGCGAGTGGAGGATGTGGTGCTCTTCGATGTGGTCGATGTCTTTGCGCGAGACGACGTTGATCCGGGCGTTCCACTCCCGGTAGAGGTCGGGCATGGCGGCGAACTGTTCGCGCTGCCGCGGGGTGAGGTCGGGGAAGTAGCGGTCGATGAGGGACATGTGGGGTCAGAGCAGTTTCCGGTCGGTGATCAGTGTGCAGAGCTTTTCCCGGGCCCGGTGTATCCGGGTCTTGACGGTGCCGATGGGCAGGGCGAGCTGCTCGGCGATCTCTTCGTAGGAGTATTCGCGGACGAAGCGCAGTTCGATCATCGTGCGGTAGTGGGCCGGGAGCTCCTCCATCAGGGAGTCGAGCTGACGGCTGTTCTGGCGCGAGATGATCCGCTCCTCGGGATTCGGGGTGTCGCACGGCGGGTTGATGCGGCCGTGGAGTTCGTTGTCCGGCCCGTCGATCGAGAGGGTGTTGCCTGCCGACCGTCTCCGCCGGGCGTAGTCGATGCACTGGTTCCGGACGATGGTATAGATCCACTGTCCGAAGGTGTAGTCCGGGTTGTAGCGCGAGAGGTTGAAGTAGCCTTTGACATAGCTCTCCTGCAGGATATCTTCGGCGTCGCGTTCGTCGGTGCATTTGGCGAGCACGGCGGACTGAAGGGTTCGCCGATAGCGCTCGAACAGGGTTTCGTAACAGGTGGCATCGCCGGCCAGCGTGCGTTCGATCAGCTCCCGGTCGGTCGGTGTCGATAGGGTCATATCCATAAGCGCTGGCTGGGTCTGATTCGACGTCCGATCCAGTGGAACAGTTCGCCGACGGGTGCGCAAAAGTCGTGTGCCACGTAGGCCCACAGAATTCTCCGTTCGCCCACGCGGCGGGCGATCATCCGGACGGTGGAGAGCATCACCAGCTCCCGCAGCGCGAAGAGCCCGACGCCCACGATCCACAGCACCGGCGGCAGCAGCACGCCGAGGGCGATCGTCGCGGCGATCAGCAGGGCACGGGTCAGGAGTTCGAAGCAGACGGTCGCCCGGACGCGTCCCGGGTAGAGGTCGAATCCGGCTCCGCGGTAGCGTTGTTCGGCCCGCCACCAGCGTATCCCGCCCCACTGGAACTGGCGTACGGTGGCGCTGGGATTGAGCATCACGCTGGTGCGCCGCGCACAGATCGGAGCGACTTTCTGGACGAAGAGGTCGTCTTCGCCGAGGGTCATCCGCAGGTGGGTGTAGCCTTTGTTGCCGAAGAAGAGGCGTTTGGTGTAGCCGATGTTGTTGTAGATTCCGCGGTAGACGTGTCCCCGGATGGCAGCGTTGAGGTAGCGGATCGAGGTGGTGAGCCGCTGGCAGCGCATGATTTTGTTGGCGAGTCCGGGGCGGCGTTCGATGCCGGTGTAGCCGATGACCAGCTGCCCTCCGTTGAATCCCCGCGCCATGATCGACAGCCATTTGTCCGACGAGGGTACCGAGTCGGCGTCGGTGAAGATGATGTTGTCGTACCGGGCGGCCTTGATGCCGACGGTGAGGGCCAGCTTCTTGCTGTGCCGGAAGACGGGGTCTGCCTTGATGGTGGTGAACCGCAGGTGGGGGTATTGGGCCTGCATCATGACGAGTTCGTCGGTGAGGTCGACTTCCGCTCCGTCGTCCACGACGACGACTTCGTAGTTCGGATGGCGTTGGGTGAGGAGTTTCGGCAGGTGCTCGGTCACGTATTCCGGGTCGTCGGCCACGACCACGACGACCGAAACGGGCGGTGTCCCTGCCCCTTCGGGTTCGCGCAGGCTGTGCCGGTGGGTGGCTACCCGTCCGTAGCGGAACCAGTAGACGAGCTGGATGATGGCGCAGAGGGCGAGCAGCAGGACAAGATAGATCTGATAAGGAGGATATTGGTCGATAAACTCTTTCATGCGCAATCGGAGGATACGGTATGTCGTGCCGCCGGAGCGGCTCGCAAATATACGATAAAAAATCGGGAGAGGGGGAGGTTATTCTGCCGATGATTTCCGTTCGAGTTCCAGGAGTCGGATTTTGCGTTGAATGCCTGCGCTGTAGCCGGCGAGCGAGCCGTCGGAGCCGATCACGCGGTGGCACGGAACGAGAATGGGCAGCCGGTTCCGTCCGTTGGCGTTGGCTACGGCCCGCACGGCTGCGGGCCGCCCGATCATGGCAGCCTCTTCGGCGTAGGAGCAGGTGTGGCCGTACGGAATCCACAGCAAGGCCGACCAGACCTGAAGCTGAAACGGGGTGCCGAGCAGTTGAAGCGGCACGTCGAATCGGGTGCGTCTCCCGGCGAAGTATTCCGAAATCTCGTGGCGCAGCCGGTCGAGGTGGGGATGGGATGCCTCCCGTATCTCGACCGCGGGCGGCAGGTGTCGCAACAGATCGCGCAGCCCTCGTTCGAGATGGGCTCCTTCGGCGAATTCGAACAGGACGATTCCTTGTTCGGAGGTGATGGCCACCATCGTTCCGAGCGGGGTGTCGATGGGCTGGCGGTATAAAAGCGACGGTTTCGGGCTCATCGGGTGGCGAACGAAAGGATGGAAACCGGTTAAAGCAGGAACGAGAGTCCGATATTGACCTGCTGCACGTTCGGTCCTTTCCCGTCCACGAAGATGCTCTGCGGGTAGTAGCGTGCCGATACGGCCACCCACCGGTAGCCCACGTTGCATTCTATGCCATAGTGGAAATTCCGTAGGTTCAGTCCCGAGTGTTGCTTTTCGGTATGTGTGTATCCTGCTTCGTCGCGGTATTTCACTTTGGTGTGTCCCTGGAGCCGCACACCTCCGACCACGCCGAAGTTGATGAAACCGGGGGCCCGTTTACCTGCCTTCCCGCGTCCGAACTGGAATTCGGCGAGCAGCGGCAGGTTGAGGTACATGGTGGTCAGTTTCGATTTCTTGAAATCGACTCCCGGACGGTCGTACCGGTAGTCCGGCGCGGTGTGTCCGTTTTCGTCCAGGGTCAAAGCGATGTCGCGGTCGAATCGGAAGTTGTTGATTTCGAATCCGAGTCCGGTGATGAGTCCGAAGTGGCGGTTGGAGACGATGGTCAGGTCGACGAGGTTGACGTTCACGCCGATCGATTTCGGGCTCTGCCGCAGATAGTCCGCCCCGTCCGGCAGGCTCAGGTTTCCGAGGTTCCGTACCAGACCGTTATAATAGATCCCGACTCCGGCCCAGTGGCCTCCGTACCATTTCCATCGTTTGGGTATCCGTCCGGCATATGTGTCCGCTTCGATACCCCGTCCGGCTTTCCCGTAGGCGGATGCGTCGGTGACGACCATGTGATTCCCGACGTTGCGGACGACGATGGTATCTTCTCCGCAGACGACCCGTTCTGTGCTGTCGATCTCCTGTGCCGTCGCCGGCCGGAGCAGGAGACAAAGGGCGCCGAGGGTGAATAACAGGTGTAATGGCTTTTGCATGGTTTTCTTGTCGTTAATTATGGCGGCTTCCGGGAGGCGCATGCCGACCCGATAAGACAAATATACGATAATTTGTGAAAAACGGCAATCGGGAGCTTGTTGTTTGGGGGTTGTTGCGGTGCGGGTGCACCCGCACCGAACCCGCCGCAGCGAGAAGGATTTCAGGCATGTTTCTGAAGTTTGAGTCTTGCGGCGCGTGAGGCGCGCGGACAAAGAATTGGGGTAAAGGCTGCCTTAGCGAAACGCAAGTTTCGCCCGTCCACGGGACGTGGGGCCTGCCCGGCCCGAGGG
>NZ_CAJTMN010000115.1 GCF_910577125.1 uncultured Rikenella sp. | reverse complement strand
CGGCCTCGGGCGCAGCGACGCTTTAGCGGCGGGGGGGCGCGCCGAGGACGAACGGGCGGAGAATTGGGTTGTGGGTTGGGCGAGTTGGAGCGGGTCGGAGCCAGCGTGGCCGGAAACGAGCTTCGTCGAGTTGCAGGCCTACGCCGGGGGTGGCTCCGGCCCGCGCGACCCTGCGGGTCGCAGGGTTTTGGCTGTTTATTGGGGACAACCATTAAAAGATGCCGTGCTTCCGTTTATTCCGAGAGGCAACGCAACTGAAAACCGTGGGCGCGGCAGTCCGAAGCACTGGCGTTGAGGATCTGCGAATGGAAATTCAAGTCCAGACCGCTGATACCGCCTATCACGGAAGACCAGCTGAATCCGTGGATACCGACGTTCACCAGTCCGCCATTGGCTCTCTCGCGGAGGCCCGGGGCGGGGTACCAGGCAAGCGGGGTTCCCGTGCCGGATGTGCTTACCTTGTACAACCGACCGTTGGTCGCCTTGAAATCCCCATTGGTGTATTTTTCCCCCTCTTTGCCGTCCGAGTAGTACGGGAAAGTCCCGTTCAGCGGCACATCGGCGTCCCGTGTAAAGTCAGACCAAGTACCGTTCCGTCCTTTGTCCGCGCGCCGGGGGAAATCCCGTCAAAACGTGCCAGCACATTTTGACGATTTCCCTCCTAAGGCGTCGGTGCGCGGTTTGAGTCGCCCGCGGCAATTCTTGTTGGTTGGCCAAGCGCCAACCAACAAGAATATGCCCTTTTAGGCGGGCGGGCGACTTTCGGGCTTTGCCCCGGACGGAACTGCCCTCGGGCCGGGCAGGCCCCACGTCCCGTGGACGGGAAATGCTTCGCATTTCTGCGGCTGTGTCGGTAAAATGGGATAGAGGCTACCTGTTAGGGTAGACCCGGCCATTTGTGAGTGCGACACGCACCGTTTATTCCGAGAGGCAACGCAACTGAAAACCGTAGCTGCGGTTGGTCGAGTTGCTGGTGGCGAGGCGCTGCGAATGCAAATTCAAGTCCAGGCCGTAGATGCCGCTCGTATCGGAAGACCAGCTGAACCCGTAGTTGCCGACTCCGCCCAGCGCGCCCGTCTCCCGATGGCGTTCGCCCGGGGCGGAAACCGAATGCGCGGTGAGAAAAAAATGTTAGCTTTGCATACATATGGACAGGTCGATACTCCTCATATACACGGGCGGAACGATCGGGATGAAAACAAATCCAGAAACCGGCTCGCTCGCTCCGTTCGATTTCACACAAATCGGAAACGAAGTTCCCGAGTTGCGCAAATTCGGAATACGCATCGATACCGTCGCGTTCGACCCTGTGATCGACTCGTCGAATGTCAGTCCCGTCGAATGGGAACGGCTGGCGGTCACGATTCGGGACGCTTATGACGGCTATGACGGATTCGTCGTCCTGCACGGGACGGATACGATGGCGTATACCGCTTCGGCGATCAGCTTCATGATGGAGAATCTGGCCAAACCGATTATCTTCACCGGAAGCCAGATCCCGATCGGGGTGCTGAGGACGGACGGACGGGAAAATCTGGTCTCGGCCATCGAAATCGCCGCCTCGGGGATGGTGCCCGAGGTGTGTATCTACTTCCAGAACAGCCTCCTCAGGGCCAATCGGACGATTAAATACAATGCCGAACACTTCAATGCGTTCCGCAGTCCGAACTATCCGCCGTTGGCTGAGGCGGGAATTGCGATCAAATACAACGAACCGTATATCAGGAAGGTGGACAGCTTTCTGCCTTCGCTGAAGGCCGATACGGCGTTGGAAACGCGGGTGGCGGTGGTGCGGATTTTTCCGGGGCTGAGGCCCGAAATTTTCCGGGCGATGCTCGGTGTCGAGGGGCTGCGGGGGGTCGTGCTGGAGACTTACGGGGCGGGGAATGCGCCGACCGACGGGTGGTTCGTGGAGACGGTGGCCGAGACGGTGGCGGGCGGCGTGGTGGTGATCAATGTGACGCAGTGTGCGGCGGGGAGCGTGGATATGGAACTCTACGACACGGGGAGGGCGCTCCTGAAGGCGGGGGTGGTGAGCGGGCGGGATATGACGACCGAGGCGGCGGTGGCGAAACTGATGTACCTCCTGGGGCGCGGATTGTCGCAGGGGCAGTTGATGAATTACCTCAGGATGTCGATCCGGGGGGAGATGACGGTCTGAAGAGGGGAGGGCGGAAAGTGAGGAATTTTGGCGGGATATTGTGCACAATAAATTTTTATTCTAACTTTAACCCGTTGAAACGGCTCGTTTCCCGGGGCCGGGGGCGCTGCCGGAGGGGTGTCCGGTGTGGGTAACTCCTTGTCGGTCACGGGGTAAAGCGGTCTTTGAACGGGAGTACATGGAGGAATGTCCGAGTGGTCGAAGGAGCACGCCTGGAAAGTGTGTATACCTCAAAAGGGTATCAAGGGTTCGAATCCCTTTTCCTCCGCAATCGAGCCGAAAAATAGCCTTCCCGCAAAGCGGGTTGTACGGATGAACAGAAATCGAAACGAACTTGTTCGGTGAAGAATTCCTGTTCATCCGTACAAAACATGCAGCGCATGGGGCATTTTTCGGGGAGGTAATTGCAGGGAGCCCGCCGGGAGGCGGGGGAAAAACAAGCCGCATAGCGGCGCAGTTAATCCCGTTCAGGAATTTCAATGACGGGAAATGAGAAAAAACAAGCCTCATAGCGGCGCAGTTAATCCCGTTCAGGAATTTCAATGACGGGAAACGAGAAAAACAAGCCACGGCGGCGCGATTGATCCCGTTCAGGAGTTTCAATTGACGGGAAACGAGAAAAACAAGCCACGGCGGCGCGATGAATCCCGTTCAGGAATTTTATTGACGGGAAACGAGAAAAACAAGCCACGGCGGCGCGATGAATCCCGTTCAGGAATTTTATTGACGGGAGGCGGGGATTGCGGACAACCGACGTAGTCCCGATTTTGTCGGACGGACAAAAAATAGGGCGGGTAAAAGGCCTGTCGACGAACATTCCGTCGGGCGCAAAACCGGTTGAACGGGAGGTTGGGGGCTGTTACTTTCAGAGGCGGTCGATTCCGGGAGAGTGGACGCACGTATGCCGGAAAGCGAATCGTCCGCGCGGCTGCCACGCGCTGAAACTATGACCGACGAACTAACGAAACAAACAAAACAACTAAATCAAATTACCGTCACTATGAAAAAACTTCTGACAATCGTGTCCATGGTAGGTCTGCTGACCTTCGGAACCGTGAACCTGTATGCGCAAGACGCTGCCGACTCGACCGCTGCTGCGCAGACCGAACAGACCGAGGCGCTCACGCCGGCCGAAGAAGCCATTGCAGATGCGGTGGCTGGCGAAGACTTCGGCGGACAGCCGATGCATCAGGCGCTGAAACAGAAATTCATCGAAGGGGGTGTGGGCTGGATGTCGCCGATCCTCCTCTGCTTGGTGCTGGGGCTGGCTATCGTGATCGAACGCGTGATCTATCTGAACCTCGCTACCGTTAACACCAAGAAACTGCTCGAAAAAGTGGAAGATGCCCTGAATAAAGGCGGGGTGGAAGCTGCCAAGGACGTTTGCCGCAATACCCGCGGACCGGTGGCTTCGATCTTCTATCAGGGGCTCGACCGGACCAGCGAAGGGATCGACGTGGTCGAAAAATCGGTCGCTTCCTACGGCTCGGTACAGGCGGGGCAGCTCGAAAGCGGTATGTCGTGGATCTCGCTCTTCATCGCGCTGTCGCCGATGCTCGGGTTTATGGGTACCGTGGTCGGTATGATCGCGGCGTTCGACGCCATCGAAGCTGCAGGGGATATCGCTCCGGCACTGGTTGCAGGGGGGATGAAGATCGCCCTTTTGACCACCGTGGCCGGGCTTATCGCCGCTGTGATCCTCCAGCTGTTCTACAACTATCTGGTCGCTAAGGTCGATAGTATCGTGATCTCGATGGAAGACGCTTCCATCTCGCTGGTGGACATCCTGACCAAATACCTGAAAAAATAATCCGCGCATACACGGCTTCGGCTCGTGCGGCGACCGGTTCGGGGCAAGTTTCCGGCCGTGGGCTCTGCGGGAGCGCCGTGGCGTGTTTTAGGCACAAACGAAACTATGAAATACCTTTCGATTATTAAATACATCCTCCTGGTCGTTTCGGCCATTCTGGTGGTGCTCGGGGCGGCGACCTTCGTCGAAGGCGAAGAGAGCGTGACGCTCAACATGATGCTCGTCTGGGCGCTGGTCATGGTACTCCTGACCATTGCGCTGGTGATTATCATGCCGCTGTTCGCCGTGTTCCAGAATCCGAAGAGCGCTACTCGCTCGCTGATCGGGCTGGGTGTGCTGGTGGTCGTGCTGCTCGTGTCGTACGCTCTGGCGAGCGACGAACCGATCCGGCTCGCCAGCGGCAAGATGATGGACGACTCGTTCGAACTCAAGTTCAGCGATACGGCACTTTATGCCACTTACATCGCCTTCATCGGGGTGATCCTCAGCATCCTCTTCGGTGAAGTCTACAAACTCATCAAAAAATAACCGCTCACGAAGATGGCGAAAAGAAAAGTTCCAGAAATCAATTCCGGATCTATGGCCGACATCGCGTTCCTGTTGCTCATCTTCTGGCTGATGACGACTTCGATGAACGTCGATTCGGGGATCTCCCGGAAATTGCCCCCTCTGGTCGAACAGGACAACGACCCGGGGATGGACGCCCACGAGCGTAACGTGCTCCAGGTGTTCGTCAGCGGCAATAACCAGCTCCTGGTGGCGGGACAACGGATGGATGTCTCGGGCTTGAGCGAAAAGGCCAAAACCTTTATCACCAACCCGACCAACGACCCCTCTATGCCGGAGAAGGAGATGACCGAAATTCCGTTGCTCGGCAGCTATCCGGTGAGCAAAGGGCTGATTTCGCTCCAGAACGACCGCGGTACCAGCTACGAAATGTACCTCAAGGTGCAGAACGAACTGACCAAGGCTTATAACGAAGCGAAAAACGACCTGGCGCAAAAATCGTTCGGGAGGCCGTATACCGACCTGAGTCCTGAACAGCAGAAGGCGATCAACAAGGCGATTCCGGTCAAAATCTCGGAAGCCGAACCGCGTAACCTGACAGGAGGAAAATAATCATGGCAATCATTCAAAGAAAGGGCGGAGGAAAAGGTACTCCGGGGATTTCTACCTCATCGTTGCCGGACATTGTCTTCATGATCCTGTTCTTCTTCATGGCCACCACGACGATGCGCGAGGTGGAACTGAAGGTGCAGATCGACTCTCCGAAGGCGAGCGAGGCGCAGAAACTCGAGAAAAAATCGCTGGTCAGCTACATCTATGTCGGGCCGCCCAAGAAAGAGTTCGTTCAACAGCTCGGGACGGCGCCGCGTATCCAGCTCAACGGGGCGTACAGCTCGCTGACCAACATCACCGAGTTCATCGCTGCCGAACGCGACAAACTGAAAGAAAACGAACGGCCGGATATGACCGTCAGCCTGAAGATCGACGCAGCTACCAAAATGGGGCTGGTGACCGATATCAAACAGGAGCTGCGGCGGGCCAATGCGCTTTCGATCAGCTATGCGGCGGCTAAGGAAAAGGACAACACTCAGGGTAGGTGACGATTGTCGGTCTGGGTCGGTATTTGGCCGATTGGTGACCGATTGCTTCACCCTACTAATAAGTTTTACAGGGGTTTCTCTCATTCGAGAGAAACCCTTTTTTTGTTGTGAAAGGCGTTGCGGGGAGGGTCGTAGGGGCTTATTTGTCTGGCGCGCGGGCGTGTCAACGCTTATTTCAGTCGCCCGCGGCAATTCTCATGGGTTGGCTGGATGCCAACCCACAGAATATGCCCTTTTACGCGGGCGGGCGACGGTCGAGCTTTGTGCCGGACGGAACTGCCCTGCGCGGGCGGCGTCCGGGTG
The DNA here is from genome assembly GCF_910577125.1 of uncultured Rikenella sp. Lineage (GTDB taxonomy): Bacteria > Bacteroidota > Bacteroidia > Bacteroidales > Rikenellaceae > Rikenella. The sequence continues at coordinate 3 of NZ_CAJTMN010000115.1, read as the reverse complement.
ACC
>NZ_CAJTMN010000114.1 GCF_910577125.1 uncultured Rikenella sp. | reverse complement strand
CCCCCCCGCCACAACCTCACCCAACCCACAATCCGATCCTCTGCCCCTTTCGGCCTACCGCCCCATTCTGCGGCATTCGTCCTCGGCGCACCCCCTCGTGCCGGTGCCGGCGGGCACTCCGAAATAGTAGCCTCTACCCAAACCGGGGCTACCCCAATCCAAGCAGCCTCTACTCCAAACAACCGGTCACCTTCCCGGCCTACTTCTCCTTCGCCCAGCCTCTGGCCCGCTCGACCGCCCGGTGCCAGTCCGTCAACAGCCGTTCCGCCTCCGGCTCCGGCAGGAGCGGTGCGAAAGCCCGATCCAGTTTCCAGAGCTGCTGCAACTCTTCGAGCCCCTCCCAGTAGCCCACCGCCAGCCCAGCCAGAAACGCCGCCCCCATCGCCGTAGACTCCAGCGTCAGAGGCCGCAGGATGTTCCCCCGCGAGACATCCGCCTGGAACTGCATCAGGAAATTGTTCGCCACCGCCCCGCCGTCCACCCGCATCTCGCGGGACAGCGCTCCCACATCGCTCTCCATCGCCGCCAGAATGTCGTAGACCTCGTAGGCGATCCCCTCGAGCGCCGCCCGCGCCAGATAGGCCGACGTCGTCCCCCGCGTGATCCCCACGATCGTCCCCCGCGCATACTGATCCCAGTAGGGCGCCCCCAGCCCCGTCAGAGCCGGTACGAAGTAGACCCCGCCGTTGTCCGGCACCGACTGAGCCAGCTCCTCCGTCTCGGCCGACGACTTCACCACATGCACCGCATCCCGCAGCCACTGGATCACCGCCCCGCCCACGAAGGCGCTCCCCTCCAGCGCATAGGTCACCCGCCCGCCGATCCGCCAGGCGATGGTCGTCAGGAGGCGGTTCTTCGACGCCACCGCCTGGTCGCCCGTGTTCGCCATCATGAAACACCCCGTGCCGTAGGTGGTTTTGACCATCCCCGGCTCGGTGCAGAGCTGGCCGAAAAGAGCCGCCTGCTGGTCGCCCGCGATGCCCGAGATCGGAATCTTGGTCGAAAAGAGCGTCGTGGCCGTATCGCAATAGATCTCGCTGCTGTCGCACACCTCCGGAAGCAGCGATTCCGGGATGTCGAACAGCTCCAGCAGCTCGCGGTCCCACTCCAGCGTGTGGATGTTGAAGAGCATCGTCCGCGAGGCGTTGCTCACGTCGGTGACGTGCACCCGGCCGCGGGTGAACTTCCACACGATCCAGCTGTCCACGGTGCCGAAACAGAGCTTTCCCTTTTCGGCCCGTTCTCTGGCCCCCTCGACGTGGTCGAGAATCCACTTGATTTTTGTGGCCGAGAAGTAGGCGTCGAGCATCAGGCCTGTCTTGGCCCGAATCGTTTCGGCCCGCCCCTCGCGCTTGAGGAGCTCGCAGTAGTCGGCCGTCCGCCTGTCCTGCCACACGATGGCGTTGTAGATGGGCAGCGAGGTCTCGCGATCCCAGATGATGGTCGTTTCACGCTGGTTGGTGATCCCGATGCAGGCGATGTCGAGCCCCGTGAGGTCGGCTTTGGCAACGGCTTCGGCGGCCACGGAGGACTGGGTGTACCAGATCTCGCCCGGGTCGTGCTCGACCCATCCGGGACGCGGAAAGATCTGTTCGAAGGGCTTCTGGGCGAAGGCCACGATGTTGCCTCCGTGGTCGACGATAATCGCGCGCGAGGAGGTCGTCCCCTGATCCAAAGCCAGAATGTATTTCTGTGTCAGTTCGGTTGCCATGATGAATAATAGTTCGGTGTTTCGTATTGTTTTTTGACCGGACGGAACCGTACCTTTTCTGAAGAAAAGGTACCCAAAAGACTTTTCCATAGGTCGTCCCGGTGGGACGACCACGGGTTTTCTCCGCCTTGTTCGTTGGGCTGTGATTTTCAGGCGAAGCGCGCTATTGTGCTACGTAATACTTTAAGCGCGCCCGCCGAAAATCCAGCCCAACCAATCGGTCAGACACGGCCAGAGCATCCCGCAGGGATGCGCTCTGAAGTTTTTTTGGTTCTTTTTGTTCACAAAAAGAACAGTACCCTCCCATTCAAAACGATATACGGAAATCAAATTATTTCAGCAGGTAGCCGTTTGCCAGCGCCGTGAACGCCTCGACCTGTTCCTGCTGCCAGTGCTCGTCGCGGCCCGACTCCGTAGCCATCAGAGCCGCCACCGCCGGCGCCATCGTTATCGCCGCGCGGGCGTCCAGCAACAGCATCCGGAGCCGGCGTGCCAGGACATCCTCCACCGTCACCGCCATCTCCTCGCGCACCGCCCAGACCACCTCCGCCCCCGTGTAAGGATAGTCCGGGTGGAGCCGTTCGGCCAGCTCCGGCCGTTCGTTCGCCAATGCCCGCACCTTCGGCTCGTCCGCACCGTAGAAGTAGAGCGGTTTGTCGAAGTCCGTCGGTTCGTGGTAGCCGTGGATCGGATAGTGGGCCGTCATGCACTCCCGCGGCGGCAGGAGATTCAGCGCGATCGCCCGGTCGATCGTATCCTGCGCCATCTTGCGGTACGTCGTCCACTTCCCGCCCGTGATGGTGATGAGGTTCGACGGCGAGACGATGATCTTGTGACTTCGCGAGATCTCCTTCGTGCTTTTCCCCTCCTCTTTGGGCGCCGCCAGCGGCCGGAGCCCCGCGAAGACCGACAGCACGTCCTCCCGTGTGGGTTTGCGCGTCAGGTAGCGTCCCGCCGTGTCGAGGATGAAGCGGATCTCCTCTTCCAACGCTCTGGGTTCCAGCTCGGGCCGTTCGCGGAGCGTGTCCGTCGTCCCCACGATCACCCGGTCGTGCCACGGTACGGCGAACAGCACCCTTCCGTCGTCCGTCCGGGGGATCATCACGGCATCCGTTCCGCCGAGGAACGAGCGGTCCAGCACGAGGTGTATCCCCTGGCTGGGCCGGACGATCGGCCGGTCTTCCGGGTTGTCCATCCGCAGGATCGAATCGACGAAGACCCCCGTCGCATTGATTACTGTCCGGCTCCGCGCTTCGTACGTTTCGCCCGTCAGTCGGTCTTCGACCCGCACGCCGTCGACCGTGCCGTCCTGTTTTTTGAGCAGCCCCGTCACCCGGGCGTAGTTCATGACGAAACCGCCGGCGTCCATGGCGGTCTGGGCCAGATTGACTGCCATCCGCGCGTCGTCGAACTGCCCGTCGTGGTAGAGGACGCCGCCCCGGAGCCCTTCGGCCCGGAGTCCGGGGATGAGTTCGAGGGTGGTTTTGCGCTTCTTGGGCAGCGATTTGCCGAGTCCCAGCCGCCCGGCCATCAGGTCGTAGAGGGTGAGTCCGATGGTGTAGAACGGTTTCTCCCACCACCGGTAGCAGGGGATGACGAAGGCTTCGTTTTTGACCAGGTGGGGGGCGTTTCGTTGGAGGAGTCCGCGTTCCCTGAGGGCTTCGAGGACGAGTCCGACGTCGCCCTGAGCCAGGTAGCGGACTCCGCCGTGGACGAGTTTGGTGCTCCGGCTGGAGGTTCCTTTGGCGAAGTCCTCCTGTTCGACGAGGAGGGTGCTGAAACCGCGTGTAGCGGCGTCTACGGCGATTCCGAGCCCGGTGGCTCCTCCGCCGATCACGATGATGTCCCAGATGCGTTCGCGGTTTGCGAGCGCCCGGATGCTGTCTTGTCGGTTCATGGTTCGGGTCGATTTTTTGAAGAGGCGATCAGCAAATTCTGCGCCAGAGTGCTCGCGGGTCTGGGCGGGGTAGCGCGCGGTGGAGCTCCGTGCCGGACGGAACTGGCCTCGGGCCGCGCGGGCCCCACTTAGTAAGGCGAAGAGAACCCTAACAAAACACCCAACGGGTGCATGGACGGGCGATGCTTACGAATCGCTAAGGCAGCCTCGGCCCAACTCTCCATTCGCGCGCCGGGGAAATCCTGTCCCAGCACAAAACAAAAGGCAAAATATTTATGATATTTGTATCTGCAACCCTACGGGAAACCCATGAAAATCGTAATCGACGACAAAATCCCCTTTATCCGGGGCGTGTTCGAGCCCTATGCCGAAACGGTCTACGCTCCCGGAGGAACTTTCACGGCCGACACGGTGCGCGAGGCCGACGCGCTGATCATCCGGACACGAACGATCTGCAACGAAGCGTTGCTGGCCGGGAGCCGGGTGCGGATGATCGCCACGGCGACCATCGGCTACGACCACATCGACACGGCGTATTGCCGCCGGGCGGGAATCGAGGTGGCGACGGCCGCCGGATGCAATGCGCGCGGAGTGCTCCAATGGGTCTTCGCCGCGCTGGAGACGCTCGGGGTGCGGCCGGAGGGGACGACGCTCGGGATCGTGGGCGTAGGACATGTCGGCGAGGCGGTGCGCGAGGCGGCCGTGGCGGCGGGTTTCGATGTGGTCTGCTGCGACCCGCCGAGGGTTCGGCGCGGCGAGCTGGGAACGGAACGATTCGTTGCGCTGAAAGAGCTGCTCGAACGGGCCGATGTCGTGACGTTGCACGTGCCGCTGGACGAGACGACGCGGGAGATGGCCTCGGAAGCGTTTTTCGCCGCGGCGAAACGGGGGGTGGTCTTTCTGAACAGTTCGCGGGGAGAGGTCGTCCATGAAACGGCTCTGAAACAAGCCTTAAGGAGCGGTCGGGTCTCGCGGGCCGCATTAGACGTCTGGCCTCATGAGCCGCTGATCGACAGAGAGTTATTAGACCTGACGACGATAGCGACGCCGCACGTGGCGGGGTATTCGCTACAGGGCAAGGCGATGGGGACGGCGATGGCGGTACGGGCCGTGGCGGCGTTTCTGGGGCTTCCGATAGCAGAGGACTGGTATCCGGCGGAGGCTCCGGAACGGCATCCGCGCAGGGGGCTGAGCTGGGAGGAGATTACGGCCGGAATGGCACGACATTACGATATCCGGACCGATGACACGGCTTTACGTGCGGCTCCGGAGCGGTTCGAAGAGCTGCGGGGAGACTACCGTTTCCGCCCGGAATTTTTCTAACTCAAATTCGACATTCGGACATGAAAATCTACACACGGAAAGGAGACGACGGGACGACTTCGCTGATCGGCGGAACGCGCGCACCGAAAGACGACCCGCGGATCGAGGCTTACGGCACGGTGGACGAACTGATGGCTCACACGGGTTATCTACATGATATACTGAACGATACCTTCGCGAAAGAACGCGCTCGGCTGGAGTGGATTCTCGATCGGCTGATGAGTTGCGCATCGCTGCTGGCGGCCGAGGGAGAGGTGGGGAAGCGTCTGCCGCAGGTCTATGCCGAGGATATCGCCCGGCTGGAGCGGAACATCGACGGTCTGCTGGCCGGTCTTCCTGAATTGCAGCATTTTACGTTACCCTGCGGTTTGGCTTCGCTGTCGTATGCGCACGTCTGTCGGACGGTGTGCCGGCGGGCGGAACGACGAGTCGTGAGCGCGGCTGAGCGTTATCCGGAGGTGCCGGGGGTGGTGCGTGAGTTTCTGAACCGGCTGTCGGACTACTTTTATGCTTTGGGAAGATATCTGGGGCATGCGGGGGGAGCACACGAGGTGCGGTGGGAGCCGCGGGTCTGAGTCTTTTCTTTTTTCGGACCAGACGGAGAAGGGCAGGCCGCCCCGGGCTTCCGCGATGCGGGTAATTACAGCATATGGGGCGATCTGATAGCCGTCGGCAAGGACGGGTACAGCTGGTCGTCTGCCATCAGCAGTATCAGTAGCGTTTACTTGGGTTTTTACACACAGTACCTCGCTCCCAGCGACGGAAACGGCCGCGGCCATGGTCTTCAGTTGCGTTGCCTCTCGGAATAAACGGGGCCGCTCGCACCCACAGGGTGTTTTACTACCAGCCTCGGCCTTAAACGGGCAGCCTCTACCCTAAACTACCGGCACCTCTACCCAATTGGGCCGACACTGCCGCAGCGATGCGCAAGCATCGCCCGTCCCGCCGGGGTCACCCGGACGCCGCCCGCGCAGGGCAGTTCCATCCGGCACAATGCTTGACCGCGCGCCACGCCTTAATAGGGAAATCGTCAAAACTCGCTTGCGTGTTTTGACTGGATTTCCCATGGCGCGCG
>NZ_CAJTMN010000113.1 GCF_910577125.1 uncultured Rikenella sp. | reverse complement strand
CTCGGGGGGGGGGTGGGCGACAGGCCGAAGCCTCCCGCAACAAAGGCCCGCCCCAAGCTCAGTCCCATTTCCCGTTCCGCGTCAGCCCCTTATCGTGTCACTCTGTCGACCCCGCCGTTCCACTCCTCGAAAAAATCGCTATCTTTACCCAATCAAACAGTATCGATGTCACCCACCTCTGAACATAAAGACCCCCGGTGCGCCGTCGTCGGATACGGTAGCTGGGCCACAGCCATCGTCAAGATACTCCTCGGAAACGGGAACCGCGTCCGGTGGCACGTACGCAATCCGGAAGTCGCCGAACACCTCCGCAGGCACGGAAACAACCCCAAATACCTCAGCCAGATACACTTCGACAGCGACCGGCTCCGCGTGACCGGCGATATCGACGCAGCAGTGAGGGAAGCCGACGTGATTATCTTCGCCGTGCCGTCGGCCTTTCTGGAACTCACCGTCGCGCCGCTCGCACCGGATGCGCTGGAGGGGAAATTCATCGTCTCGGCCATCAAAGGGATCGTGCCCGACGGCTACCTGACCGTCGCCGAGTGGTTCAACCGGAGGTACGGCGTGCCCTTCGACCGCATCGGGATCGTCACCGGGCCGTGCCATGCCGAAGAGGTGGCCCTCGAACGCCTGTCCTACCTGACCATGGTCTGCAAAGAGCCGGAGGTGGCGCAGCGGCTCGGCGAGAAGTTCGCCTGCGAACACATCCGCGTCTCCACCTCGACCGACATCTACGGCGCCGAATACGCGGCGGTGCTCAAGAATATCTACGCCATCGCGGTGGGGATCGCCCACGGGCTGGGCTACGGAGACAACTTTCTGGCCGTGCTGATCTCGAACGCAGCCATCGAGATGGAGCGCTTCCTCAGCGGGACATTCGCCGCCGAGCGGGACATCTGCCGGTCGGCTTACCTGGGCGACCTGCTCGTCACCTGCTACTCGCAGTTCAGCCGCAACCGGACGTTCGGCGTGATGATCGGCAAGGGATACTCGGTGCGGAACGCCCAGATGGAGATGAACATGGTGGCCGAGGGATACTACGCCGCCGACTGCATCCACCGGCTGCGGTCGCGGTTCGGCATCGGGATGCCGATCGCCGAGGCGGTGTACGGCATCCTCTACGAGCGGCGCGCGCCGAGGACGGAGATCGGGAGTATTTTGGATCAACTCAAATAACGCACAGACTATGAAAAGTGTAAACGTACGCATCGACAAGATTTTCGAACCGGCCTCGACGGTGACCGCCGCAGACATCGCCGCCCTGCGGCCCGAGATCGAACAGGGCAACGCCCTGCTGCACAACGGACAGGGGAAAGGGAACGACTTTCTGGGGTGGGTGAACCTGCCGTCGTCGATCACCCCGGCGCAGCTCGACGAGATTCAGAAGGCAGCGGATGTGCTGCGGAACGAAGCCGACCTGATCATCGCCATCGGCATCGGGGGCTCCTATCTGGGGGCCAAGGCGGTGCTGGAGGCGTTGAGCGGCTCGTTCGACAGCCTCGTCGTTCCTAAGAAAGGGACGAACCCGCGTGTGCTCTTCGCCGGGCAGAACATCAGCGAAGATTATACGTGGGAACTGATGGAGGCGGCCAAAAACTACGATATCGCGGCGATCGTCATCTCGAAATCGGGCACGACCACCGAACCGGCGATCGCCTTCCGCATTATCCGCGACGAGATCGAACGGCGGTACGGCAAGGAGAACGCCGCGCGGCGCATCGTGGCCGTGACGGACGAATCGAAAGGGGCGCTGCGCAAGCTGGCGGATACGGAGGGGTATCGCACCTTCGTGATTCCGGACAACGTGGGCGGACGGTTCTCGGTGCTGACGCCGGTGGGATTGCTGCCATTAGCGGTGGCGGGAGTCAATGTGCGGGGACTGGTGGCGGGGGCTGCGGAGATGGAGAAACTGACGGCCGAAGCGGCGTTCGACGAAAACCCCTCCATGCAGTATGCGGCGGCGCGGACGGCGCTGTATCGGGCCGGGAAGAAGATCGAAATCCTCGCTTCGTACGAACCGAAGTTGCAAAACATCGGCGAGTGGTGGAAACAGCTCTACGGCGAGAGCGAGGGGAAAGAGGGCAAAGGAATTTTTCCGGCCTCGGTGACCCTGACGGCAGACCTGCACTCGATGGGGCAGTACATCCAGCAGGGCGAGCGGACGATGTTCGAGACGGTGATCCGGGTGGCGGAGCCGGCGCACACGTTCCGGATCGAGGCCGACAAGGAGAACCTGGACGGGCTGAACTTCCTCGCAGGCAAACGCATCGGCGAGGTGAACGGGATGGCGATCCTCGGGACGATGCTGGCCCATGTGGACGGCGGGGTGCCCAACATCGTCGTCGAGCTGCCGCGCATCGACGCACACACGATCGGGGCGCTGCTCTACATGTTCGAAAAGGCGTGCGGCATCAGCGGCTATGCGCTGGGCGTCAACCCGTTCGACCAGCCGGGGGTAGAGGCTTATAAGAAAAATATGTTCGCCCTGCTCGGCAAGCCGGGCTACGAAGCCGAAGGAGAAAAACTCCGGAAGCGGCTGTAATCGCCGCCGCTCTTTTGCGACCATCGAGCGCCCGGCCACGAACCAAGTTTCGTGGCCGGGCGCTCTGCAATATGAACACACCCCGCACAATTCGCCGACACCGAAATCCGTTCGGAATGTGTTATCTTTGTACCGGACAAACACACGACCGCCATGGCAGGATTCACAGGATTCGGGCGCAAGCCCCGTCAGTTCGAATACAAACCCCGCTACTGGGACCCGGAAGCCGAAGAGCGCGAAGCGCGTCGGCGGATGATTCTCGGCGACGACTACGCCGAGGGAGAGTACCGGCCGGGAATGTACATCCGCGAGCGTCGCCTGCTGCGGATGCAGGAGCAGGAGCGCGAACGGGCCCAGCGGCAGAAACGCAACTCGATCCGCACGGTCATCTTTCTGGCCGGAGCGGTGGCGGTGCTCTACCTGATGTTCAACTACCTCGGACGGGCGATGTAGTCTCTCCGATTCCACACTTTAATACTATACCCGTGCCGAACGACCTGATACAGATACTTCCCCACACCGTCGCGAACCAGATCGCGGCCGGCGAGGTGGTGCAACGCCCCGCCTCGATGGTCAAGGAGCTGATGGAGAACGCCGTGGACGCGGGCGCCAAGAGCGTGAGCGTCGTGGTGCGCGACGGAGGAAAGAGCCTCGTGCAGGTGATCGACGACGGATGCGGGATGGCGGCCCGGGATGCCGTGGTCTGCTTCGCGCGGCACGCCACGTCGAAAATCCGGGAATCGGAAGACCTCTTCGCTTTGCGGACGTTCGGGTTCCGCGGCGAAGCGCTCGCCTCGATCGCCTCGGTGGCCGAGGTCGAGCTCCGGACGAGGCGCGAGGAGGACGAGGTGGGGACGCTGGTCACCATCGCGGGGGGAACGGAGGCCGATGCGCGCACCGAGAGCGTCAGCTGTCCGAAAGGGACGCAGATCACGGTGCGGAACCTCTTCTTCAATACCCCAGCCCGGCGGAAGTTCCTCAAGGCCAATCCGACGGAGACCAAACAGGTCATCACGGAATTTCAACGGGTGGCGCTGTGCCATCCCGAGACGGCATTTACTTTAGTGGCGGACGACAAGACGCTGTTCAGCTTAGCGCCGGGGGGACTGCGGCAGCGGATCACCGCCGTGGTGGGGCGCAAGACGGGTGACAAACTGCTGGACGTGGAGGTCGACACCCCGATCGTGCGGATCGGCGGCTACATCGGGCTGCCGGCGACGGCCAAAAAGAGCGGCGGCGAACAGTTCTTCTTCGTGAACGGGCGCTACTTCCGCAGCTCGTACCTGCAAAAGGCCGTCGTGAACGGGTACAACAAGCTGCTGCCGTACGGTTACACGCCGTCGTACTATATCTATATCGAGGTCGATCCGTCGCGCATCGACGTGAATATCCACCCGCAGAAGACCGAAATCAAGTTCGAGGAGGAGCAGGCGATGTGGCAGATGCTAGCCTCGGCGGTGGGGAGGAGTTTGGGGCGGCACAACATCGTGCCGATGCTCGACTTCGACAACCCGACGCCGATCGACATTCCGATCTACAATCCCACGCGGCACCATGCGGGCGGAAGCGGCTCCGGCAGCGGAGGCGGGAGGCATATGCCACCGCCTCCGCCGGCTGCGACACGGGACGACTATAACCCGTTCCGCAGCTATGACCGCAAGGAGTGGGACGCCCCGGCCTCGACGGATTTCGGGATGGGGAACACCCTCGGTGGCACTCGGGCGACTTTCGACGACCCGGAACAGGCGCCGTTTACGGAGATGATTCCGCCCGATCTGTTAATTCCGGATTTCGGCGGGAAGCACGACAATGAGAACGGTGCGAGCCATGACGATGCTCTTCAGGGGAAGTTGCCGCTCGAAACACCTGATAACGAGTTTGTTTCCGGCAGAGAGACGGATTTTCCCGCTGTGGGCGGCGAGGCGACTGCCCGGGCGCTGGTATTCGGCGGGGGAAAATACATCGCCACGGCGACGGCGGACGGGCTGGTCATCGTCGATCGGGCCCGGGCGCGGATGCGGATGCTGTATGAAGAATTTTTGCGGCGGATGGAGAACGATTTCTCGGTGGTGGGTCAGCGCGATCTCTTTCCGGAGCGCATCGAACTGACGGCGGCCGACCACTTCCTGCTGATCGAACACATGGCGGAACTGGCGGCGATGGGGTTCGACATTCGGGATATGGGGGGGACGACGGTGGTGGTTTACGGTTTGCCGGTCGAGATGGGCGAAAGCGCGGCGCCGGCGCAGGCGGTGGAGGAGCTGCTCCGGCAGATCAAGGAGGAGGGGGCCTCGCTGCGCGACAACCACCGCGAACGGCTGGCCGAGGCGATGGCCCGTAGTTGTTGCGCTCCGCTTTTTGCGTCGGGAGGGACGGGCACGGTGACGACCGTGGAGGCGGAGGAGCTGATAAAAGGGCTCTTCGGCTGCGACGAGCCGAACTACACGCCGGACGGACGTCCGGTGATGACGGTGATTTCGGCGCTGGAAGCGGAAAAACGGCTGAAACGCTGAGTGACCGTAACGACGGTGCTTCAGTGCGCGGTCAAAGAATGGGGTAGAGGCTGCCGCAGCGAGCGCAAACCTGAGTCTTGCGGAGCGTAAGGCGTAGCGTAACTAATTAAAAGTTTTTGGTGCCGCTTTTTGAAAAAAGCGGCAGTTCCAGCCGGTTCGAAGCTCGACAGTCGCCCGCCCGCCAAAGAGGGCATATTCTGCCGATTGGCGGCGAACCAATCCGGCAAGAATGGCCGCGGGCGACTGAAACCGCGCGCCGACGCCTTAAGAAGCGATTCAACTATTTCGGCGTGAGCCGAATACAGATGAATCGCTCAGGCGCGCGCAGAGAACGGGGCGAAGCTTTGGGCCGACACAGCCCATTGGGAGTGCGGCACGCACCGCCTGCCCGGCGTAAGGGCAGTTCTATCCGGTTCAAAGCTCTCCCGTCGCCCGCCCGCCTGAAAAGGGATTTCACTCGTTTTGCGGTGAGCAAAATCGAGATGAAATCCCTGCGGGCGACGGGAAAATGTGGCGGAGCGATAGCGGAGCCGCAGTGAGGCGGACACGGGGCGGTGCTTTGGGCCGAGATATTCTTCGGGCGGGAAAACCGTTTGCGGTTTTCCCGCCGCGCTGGGCAGAGCTGTTACCGGGCTTTGGGCCGAGAGCGAGTAGCACGATTCGCAGAATCGCCGGGCTTGCGCGCTGGGCCTTCGGCCCACCCCCGGAGCGCGCAGCCCGAACCGGCAAAGAATTGAGCAGAGCTCTTGCGACCCTTTGGGTCGCCGGCCTCGTCGCCCAGGCGCGAAGCGCCTCGGGGGGTGGGCGACAGGCCGAATAAGGTAGAGAATCGGGCTGAGCCGTTGGCTATGGTTGGGCGGGGCTGGAGCGGGTCGGAGCCAGCGTGGCCGGAAACGAGCTCCGCCGAGTTGCAGGCCTACGCCTGGGGTGGCTCCGGCCCGCGCGGCTCTTCGAG
>NZ_CAJTMN010000112.1 GCF_910577125.1 uncultured Rikenella sp. | reverse complement strand
GCTATCTAAAAGTCTTTTGGGTACCTTTTCTTCAGAAAAGGTACGGTTCCGTCCGACGCAAAGAACAGTATATATAAATTAAAGTAGGGTTTTAGTTAAGGAGGAAAATATGCGATTCGAATACGATATAATTGTGGTCGGAGCCGGGCACGCGGGATGCGAGGCGGCGGCGGCAGCGGCTCGGATGGGAGCACAGACGCTGCTCGTGACGATGGATATGGGCAAAGTGGCCCAGATGTCGTGCAATCCGGCCGTCGGAGGGGTGGCGAAGGGACAGATCGTGCGCGAGATCGATGCGCTCGGAGGGCAGATGGGGATCGTGACCGATAGAACGACCCTGCAATTCCGGATGCTCAACCGGTCGAAGGGGGCGGCGATGTGGAGTCCGCGGGCGCAGTGCGACAAATATGCCTTCTCACAGGAGTGGCGGCGGGTGCTGGACGGGACAGAGGGGCTCTATATGTGGCAGGACAGTGTGACGGGGTTGCTCGTTTCGGAGGATCGGAGCAGGGTAGAGGGGGTGGTTACCCAGCTCGGGGTACGCTTTAGGGCGCGGGCGGTGATCCTGACCAACGGTACCTTTCTGAACGGTCTGATGCACGTGGGGACGGCGCAGGCTCCGGGAGGGCGATCGGCCGATATGTCCAGCCACGGGCTTACGGAGCAGTTGCAGGAGCTGGGATTCGAGGCGGATCGGATGAAGACCGGGACGCCGGCCAGGCTGGATGCGAGAACCATCGATTTCGATCGCATCGAGGCTCAGTACGGAGATGCGGAGCCGGAGAAATTCTCTTTTCTGCCTTCCGTGCGGCCGGTCGAAACCGAACGACAATTGCCTTGTTATCTGGTATATACGTCGCCGGAGGTGCATGACGTGCTGCGGTCGGGATTCGACCGTTCGCCGCTCTTCACAGGCGTGATCCGGGGGCGCGGGCCGAGGTATTGTCCGAGCATAGAGGACAAGCTCCGGACGTTTGCCGACAAGGAGCAGCACCAGTTGTTTCTCGAACCGGAGGGGAGGTCGACGAACGAATATTATTTGAACGGCTTTTCGTCTTCCCTGCCGTGGGAGGTGCAGGTCGAGGCGTTGCAGCGGATCGAGGGGCTGGAGCACGTGCAGATCTATCGGCCGGGGTATGCCATCGAATACGACTACTTCCCGCCGACGCAGCTGCGGCATACGCTCGAAACCAAACGGGTGGCGGGTCTGTATTTCGCCGGACAGATCAACGGGACGACGGGCTACGAGGAGGCGGCGGCGCAGGGGCTGATGGCGGGGATCAATGCGGTGTTGGCGTTGCGGGGTGAGGAGCCGTTCGTGTTAGGAAGGGATGAGGCCTATATCGGGGTGTTGATCGATGATCTGGTGACCAAGGGGGTGGATGAGCCGTATCGGATGTTCACCAGCCGGGCGGAGTATCGGATTCTGTTGCGGCAGGATAATGCAGACCGGCGGTTGACGCCGCTGGGACGGAAAATCGGGCTGGTTTCGGACGAGCGGTGGGCGGCTTTCGAGGCTTCGGAGGGGCGGATCGCGGCTGTGGAGCAGTGTTTGAGCGAAATGACCGCGGCACCGGAAGAGGTGAACGGTTATCTGTGCTCGGTCGTCGAGTCGCCGATTACGCAGCGGAAACGGCTCGCCGAGCTGTTGTTGCGGACAGGGGTCTCGCTGTCGGGGCTGGCCGGGGCTTTGCCTCTTTTTGCCGGCTATCTGCAGGAGATCGGGGCGAGCAAAGAGGAGGTGCTGGCGGTGGAGATCGGCGTGAAATACGCCGGGTATATCGAACGGGAGCGGATGGTGGCCGAGAAGATGAAGCGGCTCGAAGGGATTCGGATTCCGGCCGATTTCGATTTCAATGCGTTGGGTTCCGTGTCGATCGAGGCGCGGCAGAAGCTGACGCGGATACGGCCGCTGACCATTGCGCAGGCTTCGCGGATTCCGGGGGTTTCGCCGGCGGATATCAACGTGCTGCTTGTCTATTTCGGGCGATAGGAGGGCGGTGTTCCACGTGGAACGAACGGCCCGTAAAAAATTGAAAATGATCGAGATATGAAGAAACTGGTGGAAAATTCCGACCTCGGGATTCCCTATACGACGGTGTTGAACAAGGCGATCGTGAAGATCGCCCGGTCGATGCTGGGAATCAATAAAATCAACGATCTGTACGGCGCTGCGGCGGACAAAACGGGGGTGGAGTTCGCTCGGGAGATTCTCGAACGGCTCGGGGTGACGATCGAGGCGGACGAGCAACGGCTGGAGTGGATACCTGCGAAGGGGCCTTTCATCCTTGTGGCGAATCAGCCGTACGGCGCGCTGGACGGGCTGCTGCTTATGGCACTGGTGGCGCGGGTGAGGCCCGATGTCAAGTTCCTGGGCAATTTTCTGCTGAGCCGGATCGATACGCTGCGGGACTTTTTTCTGCCGATCGACCCGTTCGAAGCGAAAAAAGGACGGAATTTCTCGCAGGTGAGGCGGGCGGTCGAGCACTTGCGCAGCGGGGCACCATTGGTGATTTTTCCGGCGGGAGAGGTCTCTACTTTTCAGAAAGGATTTACAAAGGTAGAGGACAAACCGTGGGCGCTGTCGATGATCAAATTTATCCGCCAGGCGGGGGTGCCGGTTCTGCCGGCCTATATCGACGGACGTAACAGCCTGATTTTCCATCTGCTGGGAAAGGTGCACCCGATGTTGCAGACGATGCGCCTGCCGTTGGAGCTGACCAATAAGCGGAGCCGGTCGGTGGCGGTGGTTCTCGGTTCGGCGGTAGCGGCGCGGAGGTTGCGCGAGATGGGCGACCTGAAGGCGGTCGGCGATTTCCTGCGGGCGAATGTCTATTCGCTGCGGGCTGTGCTGGTGGACGAGGCGGCGATGCGGGAGGAGCTGGAGGAGGAGCGTCGCCGCGAGGCACTGGCGCGGCTCAAGATGAGAAAAAAGAAGCGGGGGCGGCGGGTGCGAAAGCCGGAGGGCGGCGGAGTCGCCGGAGCGGCGGATCCTGCGGAGCTGGGGGCGGAGCTCGATCGGATTGCGGCGCGGTGTATGTGGATCCGGGTGGGGGATATGTGCTTGTTTTGCGCCTCGGCGGACGATATTCCGCTGACGATGCGCGAGATCGTCCGCCTGCGCGAGGCCGACGGACGGAAAGCGGATGGGGAGGAGCTGCGGCCGGTGGGGGGCGATGCGCACGACGAACTGTATCGGCATCTTTTTGTCTGGGACGCGGAGCACCGGACGATCACGGGGGCCTATCGCATCGGATTCGGCGATGTGTTGCTGGACCGGAGGGGATTCGAGGGATTTTATACCTATCGGTCGTTCGAGTTCTCGCACCACCTGCATGACGTGTTGAGACAGTCGATCGAGCTGGGGCGTTCGTTCGTGGTGCAGGAGTATCAGCGGCGGTCGCAGACCTTGCTGCTGTTGTGGCGCGGGATTCTGCAGGTGTTGATGCGGAACGCTTCGTATCGCTATCTGCTCGGGCCGGTGAGCATGTCGGGAGGCTATTCGATGGCGGCGAAGTGGCTGTTGATCGACTATATCCGGGCGAACCACTGGAATGCGGAGCTGGCGAAGTATGTGGTGCCCCGGAACGGGGTGAGGGCGCTGGGGCGGCCGGTGGTCGAGGCGGCGCTGATCCGGGGGATTCGGTCGGACGAGGAGATCGACAAGCTGATCCGGGATGTCGAACCGACAGGGCAGGGGATGCCGGTGCTGATGAAGAAATACCTCCAGCTCGGAGGACGGGTGATGGGGTTCAACGTGGATCCGCTGTTCGGCGACGCGCTGGATGCGATGTTGATCCTCGATTTGTGCGATGTGCCGCCGGATAAGGTGGATATGGTGGCTCGCGAGTTTCCGGGCGAGAAGGTCTACGAGCGCTTCCGGGAGGCGGGAAACACGCAGTTGTAGAGGGGGGAGAACGAAATTCGATGTTTCACGTGGAACATTATGGGAAAAAGATTGGTGCAAAATATCACCTCCGAGTATCTGGCGGCTTCATCGATGCTGCATAAACGGAACCGGGTGATGGTCTATGTCGAAGGGTATGACGATATCCCCTTCTGGCGGGCTATTTTCGATGAGTTCGAGACACCGGAGCGCCGGTTCGAAATCTCGACGCCTGCTCGGAATGACCTGGCGAAGGGGAAGAAGGTCGTGATGCAATTCATTCCGCAGGCGGGTAAACACCTGATTCTCTGTGTCGATTCCGATTTCGACTACCTCTTCGGAGAGCTCTGCGAACGGTCGAAGCAGGTGAATCAGACGCCGTATCTGTTGCAGACCTATACTTACGCCATCGAAAACTACCTCTGTTATCCGCCTTCGCTGCACTCCGTCTGCGTGCGGGCGACCAAGCGCGATACCCATATCTTCGAATTCGAAGAGTTCATGGCCGAATATTCGCGGATCATTTACCCCGTCTTTCTGTGGTATGCCTATGCCGCCCGGGTGGATCGACCCACGATCTTCACGCTGGCCGATTTCCGGAATGCCGTGAAGATCAACTTCGTCAATGTCGAGGACAATGGCGAGGATACGCTGGAGTGGCTGGAAAAACAGGTGGAAAAACGACTCCGCATGTTGCGCTCCAAGCATAAACAGCATGTGGCCGAGGTGGAGAAATTCGACGCTTATCTCCGAAGCCGGGGGGTGGTGCCGGAGGAGACGCACCTCTACATGCAGGGGCATACGCTGCTGGACAATGTGGTGGCTACGCTCGTGGGGACGGTTTGCAATGCCTTGAGGAAGATGGCTGTGAGGCAGATATTGGGCAGCTCGCGGCAGGGGTTGCCGCTGAACAACGAGTTGAGCTCGTATAACAATGTGCTCTCGGACGTGGACGAGTTGCTGAAGAGCAATACGGGATATCGGGCTTGTCCGTTATTCGCCAAATTGCGTGAGGATATTATCCGAATCTTGGAGAGCTGAGCGGTGTTTATTCGAAAAAATAGCTATCTTGTGAACCTTGCACAGGAAGGCGGAGGGGGATGGATTTAAAGCGGAAAGGAGTTTAAATGTTTGGTTTAAAGAGAATTAATCGATTCGCAGGACGCGGTGTCCGGCAGTTTTTGGTTTGGGCCGTTTGTTGGGGAGGGCTGGTTTCGTGTTCGGGCGAGTTGACATCGGAGGGGGCGCTGGAGCAGATTGCGGCGCAGGCGGAGTTCCGTATGCCGTACTATGCGCCGATGCGGATCGGCGAGGTGGTGCTGACGGGCGACAATCACAAAGATTCCAAAGGATATATCCGGAAACATTACGGGCCGTTGATCGATGCGGGGCTGGCGGAGGTGACGGTGGCGGATCGGAATACGTGGCGGACGGTGATCGACGTGCGGTTGTCGGAAAAGACCCGGACGATGGTGGACGGGAGCCGCTCGACGGAGCGGGAGGCGTATGTGCCGGTCTGCCGGATGGCTCCGGTGCGGATCGACGAGTTCCGTACGTTGTCGGAGGAGGGGATCGTCGAGTGCACGTTTACGTTCGAAGAGCGGGACATTACGCCGTTCGGGGTTTGCAAGGGGTTTCAGCAGGGTCGGGAGTACAAGGACAAACGGACGTTCGTCAAGGCGCGCGGTTCGTGGCATGTGAAGTGACGGGGCTGCTGTGCGCAGCGCGTTGGGGGCGGTTGTCGTAGCGTTATTGGGGTAGAGGCGGCCAGTGGAAATGCGTGAGCATTTCCCGTCCACGGGACGTGGGGCCTGCCCGGCCCGAGGGCAGTTCTATCCTGTTAGGGTAGAGGCTGCCATTTCGGAGTGTTCGAAGGCACCGCGCGCCACGCCTTAGAAGGGAAATCGTCAAAATGTGTCGGCACATTTTGACAAGATTTCCCAAGGCGCGCGAAAAGAGAATTGGGTAGAGGCTGCCGCAGCGAAACGCAAGTTTCGCCCGTCCACGGGACGTGGGGCCTGCCCGGCCCGAGGGCAGTTCTATCCTGTTAGGGTAGAGGCTGCCCTGTCGGAGTGCCCGCAGGCACCGCGCGCCACGCCTAAGGAGGGAAATCGTCAAAATGTGTCGGCACATTTTGACAAGATTTCCCAAGGCGCGC
>NZ_CAJTMN010000111.1 GCF_910577125.1 uncultured Rikenella sp. | reverse complement strand
CGCGCGCCTTTGGGAAATCTTGTCCAAAGCGCAAGTCGCTTTGAACGATTTCCCTCTTAAGGCGTGGCGCGCGGTTCTTCGCCGCCTTAAACGGCGGCACGCGGCGAGCTTTGCCCCGTCTGAAACTGCCGCTTTTTGGCTTCGCCTTCCTCGCGCTACCTCGCCAAAGCTCGCAAGCAGCTTTGGTCTCGGAACGCTGCTCGGTTGAAAAAAGCGGCACCAAAACCGACGTAGCAGCCGAGTTGCCATCAAGTTTACTTGAATGGCCGAGGCGCAAGGAGGAAACCTTAAGGTAAACTTTTAGTTAGCTACGCTATGCCTTAGGCTCCGCAAGACTCAGGCCCCACGTCCCGTGGACGAGAAATGCTACGCATTTCTGCGGCTGGGTCAGCCCAACTCTTCGCCCCGCTCTCTGTACGTGCGTATAGGCCCCCTCATCGGCAACAAAAAACGTCCTCATCCGATCCGGAAGGATCGATGAGGACGCAAACAGGCTGAAATGCGGCAAAGGAAACCGGCAAAACCGGCCTACTCCCTTCCCGACAGAAATGCTATACCCACTTCACCAGAGCAAAATCCATCCGGTGAGGCAGTTTCGGGTTCCGGGCGAACACACGGATCGCCACATCGTACGATCCCGCATTTTCCGGTGCCGAACGGAGCTTATAGGTCACCACACTTCCCTCCACGTCCGTCCGCTCAAACTCACAGGTGTTTTTGACCGTGATTTTCCCCTTATCCTGCCCTTCGGTGATCTGGTCGGCGATGACCAGTTCCACGCCCACATCTTCCGGCGAGAGTCCGTCGACATCCACCCGAACCTCCAGGTTGTAATATTCGCCCAGTTTGATCGCCGTATGCGCTACGTCAAACTGTTTGAAGTCGAGCACGCGGACTTTGTCCCAATCGCGGCTCACACGCCGTTTCCAGGCCGCGATCTCACGCGCTTCGGCGAAGTTGTCGGCGATCATCCGTTCGTGCCGGGCGAAGAGTTTCGCATAATAGCGGTCTTCGTAATCCTGCATCATGCGGTTGGTCGTAAACTGCGATGCCACTTCGGCCACGCACTTCTTGATGGCCGCCACCCAGCCGACCGGCAGGTTGCTTTCGTTCCGGTTGTAGTAGAGCGGCGCGATCTGCTCCTCGATGGTAGAATAGATCAGCTCGGCATCCATTTCGTCCTGATAGCGCTGGTCGTCGAACGTCTTCTCCATCGGCAGCATCCACCCTGCCCCTTCGCGGTAGCCTTCGACCCACCAGCCGTCGAGCACCGAGAAGTGGAGCACGCCGTTCATCACGGCCTTTTCGCCGCTGGTTCCCGAGGCTTCGAGCGGCCGGGTCGGGGTGTTCATCCAGACATCGACCCCCTGCACCATCCGCCGGGCGAGTTCCATATCGTAGTTTTGCAGGAAGACCACCTTTCCGAGGAACTGCGGCATTTTCGACACTTCGACGATCTTCTTGATCAGATCCTGTCCCGCCTTGTCCGCCGGGTGTGCCTTGCCGGCAAAGACGAACTGCACGGGCCGCGTCGGATTGTTCACGATCCGTTCCAGCCGTTCGAGGTTGGTGAAGAGCAGGTGCGCCCGTTTGTAGGTGGCGAACCGACGCGCGAAGCCGATGGTCAGCACGTCGTTCTTCAGCGACTCCTGAATCTGGACGATCTGCCGCGGCGAGTCGAACCGGAACTGGATCGGGTCGGCCACGCGGCTCCGGATCTTCTTCATCAGGCGTTCCTTGAGGAAGAGGCGGATATCCCACAGCACCCGGTCGTCGATCTGGTAGACTTTGTCCCAGTTCTGCTTGGAGTAGTCCCCGTTGCGGAACGATTCGCCGAACGCGCTGTAATACAAATCTTTGAGTTTCGTAGCCGCCCACGTCGGGAAGTGCACCCCGTTGGTCACGTATCCGATATGGAGTTCGCAAGGGAGGTATCCCGGCCAGATATTCTTCAGAATCTCTTTGCTCACCTCGCCGTGCAGCCAGCTCACGCCGTTGACCTCCTGCGACATGTTGGAGGCGAGGACGCTCATCGAGAATTTCTCGTTCGGGTCGTTCGGATTGGTCTTCCCGAGGTTGATGAACTGCTCCCAGGTGATCTTGAGGCGGTCGGGATAGTGCGACATGTACTGCCGGATCATATCTTCCGGAAAGGCGTCGTGCCCGGCCGGCACAGGGGTGTGCGTAGTGAACAGGGACGAGGAGCGCACGCATTCCAGCGCCTCCGAGAAGCTGAGGTTGTGCCCTTCGATCAGGTCGTGCACCCGTTCGAGGCCGATAAAGGCCGCATGCCCTTCGTTGCAGTGATAGACATCACCCTTGATTCCCAAGGTATTGAGCAGTCGGATCCCGCCGATCCCCAGCAGGAGCTCCTGTTTGAGCCGGTTGTCCCAGTCGCCGCCATAGAGGTGGTGAGTAATCGAGCGGTCTTCCGGCAGATTGAGGTCGTGGTCGGTGTCCATCAAGTAGAGTTCCGTCCGGCCCACGTCGCACCGCCATATTCTGGCAATGACTTTCCGCCCCGGGAAATTGACGGTCACGGTCTTCCAGTTCCCCTCGGCATCGCGCACGGGGGTAATCGGGAGGTTGAAGAAGTCCTGCGGTTCATAGCTGGCCTCCTGGTCCCCGGCGGCCGAGAGGCGCTGGGTGAAGTAGCCGTACCGGTACAGGAGCCCCACCCCGGTCATCGGCACGTTCTTGTCGCTCGACTCCTTGAGGTAGTCGCCGGCCAATATCCCCAGCCCGCCGGAGTAGATTTTCAGCGTATGGTGCAGACCGTACTCCATGGAGAAGTATGCGATTTTCGGCCTGGCATCCTGCGGTTTAGCCGCCATATAGGCCTGGAAATCCGCAAACACGGCATCCATCCGGCCGAGGAATTCCTGATTTTCGGCGAGTTCGCGCAGGCGGGTCAGATTCAGCCGGGCGATCAGGTCGATGGGGTTTCGATCGACCTGGTTCCAGAGTTCCGGGTCGATCGATTCGAAGAGTTTCCGCGCCGGGTCGTTCCACGACCACCAGAGGTTCTTGGTCAGCACTTCGAGCGGGTGCAGCCGCTCGGGCACCGAACTTTCGACCATCATCCGGGTCCAGTTGGGCCGGCTGTCGAGCACCAGCTGGTGGCGCATATAGCTGAGTTGTTCGTGACTGGCGCCTCCGTCGGTCTGGGGGTGCGTGTCGCGTTCTGCTGCATTTTGCAGCGCATTGTCGTAAAGCTCCATATAATGCGTGTAAAGATTCGACCAAAGTGCCGTCCCCGCGATCTGTCGGGCCGAGGAGCGGTGTTCGTTCATCTCGCCGTCGTCCATGGCGGCGTAGTTTCTCAAGGTTGCGGCAATGGCGCTCACCACCTCCGGACTGTTCGTGTCGTCGCGGTGGATCACCGTCACGCCTTTATGCCCTTCGGCCGCATACTGCCGCACCCAGAGGCCGAAGCCGGCCAGATCGGTGGTCACGGTAGGCACGGAGAAGGCGATGCTCTCCAGCGGGGTATATCCCCACGGTTCGTAGTAGGAGGGGAAGACGGTCACGTCCGTCCCCACGAGCAGTTCGTAGTAGGTTTTGTTGAAGATCCCGTCGTTGCCGTTCAGATAGCACGGCACGAAAACGGTGTGCACCCGATTGCCCCGTCCCAGCAGGCCGCGCGCCCGCAGGTGATTGACCACGGGATCGTTGTCCGGATCGCCGAGGTAGTGGGTAGCGTTCAGCGCTCCGGCATGGTCCATCGAGCAGGCCTCGTTCCCGGCCAGCACTCCCTGCAGATCCTTCCGCGCCCCGTGGTTCCAGCCGGGCACCATGACATAGGCCAGGATATCCCGGGGCAGAGAGTCGTCGTTGTTGAGTTCGCCGAGCGAGTCGATGAATTCGTCGATTCCTTTGTTTTTGAACTCATACCGGCCGCCGATCGAGACGATGAGCGGATCGTTCTGCAATTTGAATCCCAGGGTCGCCTCGGCCACGCGGATCAGGGCATTGCGTCCTTCGCGCCGTTTGGCTTCGGCTTCGGCCCCCTCCCAGACGAACCCGTTTTCGAACCCGTTCGGGGTAATCGCGGTCACCTCGGCATCGAGCAGAGCCCGGCATTCGTGTGCGGTAATGGCGCTGACGGTCGAAAAGCCGTCGACCTGATGCGCCCCGACCTTCTCGATGGAGTGTTTGGCCACCACGCCGAACTGTCGGGCCATCTCGTCGCCGTTATAGGAATCGAGCCCGCCGTACAGCGGCAGTCCGTTTCCGGCAATGGCCCGTCCGGTGACCGTCGCGTGGGTGGTGAAGACGGTCGCTACGGCCGGCATGACTTTCCGCAGGTACAACGCTCCCGAGACGGTCTGCCATTCGTGGAAATGGGCCACCGCCCGCAGCTGTTGTCCGAAACGGTACTTCAGGAAGCTTTCGATCACCTTTCCGGCGACGTAACCGAACAGCACGGGTTCGACATAGTCCCACTGTCCGGTGATGGAATCGACCTGATAGTCCTCCCACAGCGAGGCCAGGAGCTGGTCTTTGCGATGGATCAGGACTGAAAAATTGACGAGTACGGCAATGGGAGTCCCTTTGACGTTTTTCCAGCGCCCGACACGGATCCGGAGCCCCTCTTCCTGAGCCATCCTCCGCCAGTCGCGGAACAGGCCGGGGTCTTCGTCGAATTCGGAGTTGCTACCTTCGCTGGTCAGGTCGGGCCCGATGACGATATAACGGTCATCGCCGAAGTGTTCGATGGCGGTCAGGGCTTTGGTGCCCACCACCGTGTGAATACCGCCTACTTTGTTGCAGACTTCCCAGCTGACTTCAAAAAGCAGATCGGGTTTCTGAGGTTGATGTTCACTCATAAGCGAGATTTTCGGAGGTTTCGTTGTCCCGGCGATCGGGTTTTCGATGCGCGTGCCGGGTATACGCAACGCGCCAAAGATAGTGCTTTTTTGGCAATTACGACAAAACCGCCTTGCCGGAAGGTCACCGCACGGCATCCGGATAGTAGCGGATTTCGGGCCGGCGGCCGGGATGTTCAGAGAGGATCACGGCAGCGATATCGATCTGTATCTCCGCCGTGATCCCGCCGCAGGCCAGATAGCGCTCGGCGGCGGCTGTCATGCGACGGACTTTGGCGGGGGTCACGGCGGTTTCGGGCGCAAAGTCTCCGCATCCGCACCACTCTGCGGTACGGGTTTTGACTTCGACGAAGTGGTAGCGCCGGTCTGGCGACCGGGCGATCAGATCGATGTCCGTAGCTCCTCTGCCGTGCCTGGGATCGCGCCACCGCCGTTCGACGATCTCCCACCCGCAGGCAGTCAGATAGTCGGCGACGAGTTGTTCGCCGGCCATCCCGATATCGAGGTGAGAGGTGTCTGGCATTCGGATAAGTTTCGGATTAACGGATCAAGGGAGAGGGGGCAGCGCCTTTAGCTCCTGAGGTCGGTTCGGGATAAGGGCTGCGGTTTGTTGGGATAGAGGTTGTCCTTGTTGGTAGCTTTTAAGGTCGAGGCTGCCTGTTAGGGTTAGGATAGACCCGGGCAGTTTTCGAGTGCCGAGCGGCACCGTTTATTCCGAGAGGCAACGCAACAGAAAACCGTAGGCGCGGTAGTTCGCGTAGCTGGGATTGAGCCACGTCACGTAGAAATCCAAGTGCATGCCATTAGAACCGCTGACCGTCGAAGACCAGCTGTAACCGCCGTAGCCGACGCGGCCCAGCGCGCCTGTATCCCGATTGCGGTAGCCCGGGGCGGGGTACCAGGCTAGCGGGGTTCCCGTTCCCGAGGTGGTTACCTTGTACAACCGACCGTTGGTCGCCTTGTAATTGCCTGTCCCATACTTTTCACCCGCTACGCCATCCGAATAGTACGGGAAAGTCCCGTTCAGCGGCACATCCGCGTCCCGCGTAAAGTCAGACCAAGTGCCGTTCCGTCCTCTGTCCGCGCGCTGACGGAAATCTTATCCAAACGCGAAGTGCGCGTTTGGATGATTTCCTACTTCAGCGATCGCGAGCGAGTGAGCTTTGTTCGCATTTTCCGCGCGCCTTGGGAAATCTTGTCAAAATGTGCCGACACATTTTGACGATT
>NZ_CAJTMN010000110.1 GCF_910577125.1 uncultured Rikenella sp. | reverse complement strand
CGGGGTCACCCGGACGCCGCCCGCGCAGGGCAGTTCCGTCCGGCACAAAGCTCGACCGCGGCAATTCTCGTTGGTTGGCCGAGTGCCAACCCACAGAATATGCCCTTTTAGACAGGCGGGCGACGATCGAGCATCGACTGGCCTCAGGCCGGCCGGGCCCCACGTCCCGTGGACGGGCAAAACTTCGTTTTGCTGCGGCAGCCTCTACCCCACTCTTTGACCGCGCGCCTCAAGCTCCGCAGAACTCAAGTCTCCGTTCGTGCGACTGCCGCAAACCGATACGGCGGCAACCCCTACCCTCCTGTCAGTGTTTCCGGCGGGTATGGTCGCGACGGGGGGCATAGGTCTGAGAACCGCTGCGGCGCTGATAGGAATCGCGAGGGCCACGACGAAAATTCCGACCGTTGTCCCGTACGCCGTTCGGATTCCGATCGCTCTTCTTCTCGGACTCTTTGGCCAACTTCGCCAACGGACGGTCGTCCTGGGCGAGCTCCCGAAGCGAATTGAGCTTCTTCATCGCCGCCTCGGCGTCCTGAAAAGGAATGGTGGCGAACGAAAAATCCTCCATGCATTTCACGTCGTCGATCTTCTGTTGCGGAATGCCGCACTCGCGGGCCAGCAATTCCACGATCAGCTTCGGACGGTAACCGGCGCTCTTCCCCAAACCGATAAAGAGCCGCGACGTGCCGCGACGGTTCACGTCGATCCGACGGATCTCGGGATAGCTGCTCTCGTCGAGCTCGTTCTTGAAGGCCAGACGCATCAGGGCGGCGAGGGCGACTTCCGGATCGAGCTCGGCCAACAACTCACGGGCGATCCCGTCGTAGTCGGCATAGGTCTCGTTTTCGACGATTTCGGCCAGCTCGTCCTTGATTTTCAGCTTCTTCATCTCGACGATGTCGTGTCCGGTGGGCAGGGTCTCTTTCCGAATCTCGGCTTTGACCTGACGCTGAAGGAACATGAACTGCCGGTTCTCGGCGGGCGAAATGAAGGTGATAGCTGTCCCTTCGTTCCCGGCACGGCCTGTCCGGCCGATGCGGTGGACGTAGGATTCAGGGTCTTGCGGCAGGGAGTAGTTGATGACGTGGGTCAGGTTCGAGACGTCGATCCCGCGGGCAGCGACGTCGGTGGCGACCAGTATGTTGGAGTGGCGTTTCTTGAATTTCCGGAGAATCTTCTCGCGCTGGGCCTGCGAGACGTCGCCGTGGAGCCCTTCGGCGGCATAGCCGCGCTCCAGAAGGTTATTGACCAACTGGTCGACGGCGACTTTCGTACGGCAGAAGACGATGCCGTAAAAGTCGTTCTCGACGTCGATGATCCGGGTCAGGGCGTCGAATTTGTCGTTCTCGCGGACTTCGAAGTAGATCTGGTCGGTCAGGTCAGTGGTGACCTGCTTGTTCTCGACCCGAAGGAGTTCGACGTCGCGCATGTATTTCTTCGCGAGACCGGCGATCCGCTCGGGCATGGTGGCGGAGAAGAGGAAGATGCGCCGCTCGTCGGGGGCGTAGCTCAGGATTTCGTCGACGTCTTCGATAAAGCCCATGTTGAGCATCTCGTCGGCTTCGTCGAGCACGAGCCAGCGCAGGGCCGAGAGGTCGAGGGTCCCGCGGCGCAGGTGGTCGAGAATCCGGCCGGGCGTCCCCACGACGATGTCGACGCCGGCGCGGAGCCGACGCAACTGTTCGTTCATGGCGGCACCGCCGTAGATCGGGGTGACGCGCAGGTCGCCTTTGCGGAAAGATTGGATTTCGTCGTTCACCTGAATGGCGAGCTCGCGGGTGGGGGCAAGAATCAAGGCCTGCACCTGCTTGGCCTGGGGTTCGAGCAGCTCGACGATGGGCAGGCCGAAGGCGGCGGTCTTCCCGGTTCCGGTCTGGGCCTGGGCGATGATGTCGTGCCGGTTTTGCAGCATCACGGGAATGGTGAGCCGCTGGATGGGCGACGGGGTTTCGAACCCTTTGGCCGCCAAGGCTTCGAGCGTGCGGTCTGAGAGACCGAGCTCTTTGAATTCTTCTAAGATCATAGACTGTTTCGATGTTTACCTGCCGCACACAACGTCGGGGCGGCTCATTCCGAAGGCCGGGTCCGGCGGGCGCGACGGGTTTCGAAGCGCGGGCAGGCCGCCGGGCCGACACGCTGAAACCATCCCGATTTTTCCAGCCATCGAATTATCCGAACAGTCTCAAAAAACGGGGCAAAGATACGCAGATTTATCGGGATTCCGCACGGGCGGGGCGGTTTTCCTGTGGGCGGGGGTACGGAAGGCCGAGACGCCTCGCATCGACTACCGAGCGCCCCGCCCCGGGCTGCCGCAACGCACACTCGGGCATACCGGTGGACGGCGGCGACGGAGGGTTCAGCTGGTCTTGCGCCACGAACAGCATTTACGGCTTGGACTTGAATTCCTATTCGCAGTACCTCAACGCCAGTTTCTCGGACTATCGCGCCCACGGCTTTCAGTTGCGTTGCCTCTCGGAATAAACGGGTGCCGAGCGGCACCCGAACCGGGCAGCCTCTACCCCACAACCAGCGACACCGCCCCGGGCTACCTGCGCGACTTCACAGGTTTGCATGTGTATGTCGGACATAGTGGCATTAGCCATTCCGTCTCTCTTCAGGAGGCCCATTGCATATATTTGAATTTTAATCCAGTAGGGCTCGGTCCCTCCAGCGTCGGAAATCGCGCTCACGGTTTTCAGTTGCGTTGCCTCTCGGAATAAACGGGTGCCGAGCGGCACCCGAACCGGGCAGGCTTTACCCCAACCAACCGCCAGTCTCTATCCTAACAACCGGGCAACCTCTACTCCAAAGCGGGCCGAAGCCTGCGGGGTACCGAACGAGCGTAGCGAGGTGCGGGCCTCCCGCGGGGGGAGGCTTTCGGCCCGCGCGACCCTGTGGGTCGCAAAAACACAGCCCCAACCACCGCCCAAAGCTCGCCTTGATTCTCAGCCCCGTGTCCGCCTCGCTGCGGCTCCGCTGTCACTCCGCCGCGATTCGCGCGCCTTACGCGATTCATTCTATTTCGGCTGCCGCCAAAATAGTTGAATCGCTTCTTAAGGCGTCGGCGCGCGGTTGAGCTTTGTGCCGGATAAAACTGCGCTCAGGCCGCGCGGGCCCCACGTCCCGTGGACGGGCGAAACTTGCGTTTCGCTAAGGCCGCCTCAGCCCAATTCTTTGTTCGCGTGCCTGGGAGAATCTTGTCCAAAGCGCAAGTCGCTTTGAACGATTTTCCTCTTTAGGTGTGGCGCGCGGTCGAGCTTTGCCCTGGATGGAACTGCCCTACGCGGGCAGCGTCCGGGTGACCCCGGCGGGACGGAGCGATACTACGTATCGCTTAATCAACTCAGCCCAACCCTACTGTCCGCGCGCGGACAAAAATGGGTATCTTTGTAAGATGGGCGGCATCGAGGGATGCGAGTCCTCCCTCTAATTTTTCAACAACGATGACAAAAATGTGGTTCAAATGGCCGGTGGTCGGACTCTCGCTCCTCTGTCTGGGAGGCTGTTTTTCGTTCGGAAACAAAAAGGCGCAGACGACTGCCGAAAACAAAAAGACGGTCGAACCGGGAAAGACGGAAGGGTGGGAGGTCGCGTTCACGATCGAATACACAGGTGAAAAAGAGGAGGTGGCCCGAATCGAGCTGGCAGGGGTCGGCGAGGCGCAGATCTACTGGGGGGACAGTATGGTGCGGGATCTGTCGCTGGATTGGAGGCTGAAGATGAAGGTGGGAGAGGAGCGGGAAATCAATGACTCGAAAGTGGTCGAACATATATACGAAGCGCCGGGAAGGTATCGGGTGAGGATGGTGGGAACGACGGGGGGAAGTCTGATCTGGTTCAAATGTCAGCAGGATGGGATAAAGGAAAACATATACCTGACGACGCTCGACGTATCGCGTTGTCCGGGACTGGAGTTTCTCTATTGCAGAAACAACCGGATAGCGCGGCTGGAGGTCGGCGGACTGACGGAGCTGAAAGAGCTGGATTGCGGGAACAATGAGCTGACGGAACTGGATGTCACGCAAAACAAGGAGCTGGAGGAGTTGGAGTGTTCCGGAAATCGGCTGGAGGAGCTGAATGTCAGCCAAAACAGCAGGCTGAAAAAGCTGGATTGCGACAAAAACCGGTTGGCTCGGTTGGAGGTGGACAACAATACGGAGTTGACCCTTCTGTGGTGCCACTTGAACCGGATCGAGAGACTGGAGCTTGGATCGTGCACGCTGCTGGAGGAGCTGGATTGTTCGAGCAATCGGCTGACAGAGTTGGACGTAAGCCGGAATACGGAGTTGTGGTATCTGCAATGTAATAAAAACAGGCTGACGGAGTTGAATGTCGAGATGTGTCCGAACTTATCTTCGTTGGAGTGCGCGAAAAACCAGCTGACGACGCTGGATTTCAACAAAAATACAAAGATGAGAACCCTGACTTGCTCGGACAATCGGCTGACGAGATTGAGAGTCGATTCATGCAGCAGGCTGGAATGGCTGTATTGCAACGGAAACCGGCTGACGGAGTTGAATCTGAAAAGATGTACGGAGATGGTCGAGCTGGAATGTCAGGATAACTTACTGACAGAGCTGGAGGTCGAGAATTTCAACTCCTTGCGTATGCTGCTTTGCCAGCGGAACCGGCTGACGAAATTAGAGGTCAAGTGGAGCAACCGTTTAGAGGAGCTGGATTGCTCGGACAATGAGCTGACGGAGCTGGATGCGACGGGGTGCAACTGGCTGACTCAGATATACTGTATGGGGAACCGCTTTTCGACGGAGGCGGTCAACCGTTTGTACGGCACGCTGCCGGAGCGGAGCAAGGAGGAGCCGGGAGGGATCCGGCTCGACGAGCATGACGAGCCGGTCGGAGATACGGCGATACTGGCGGCGAAAAACTGGAAGCTGGGGGTTGTTCTGGTCAAAGCGGAAGAGGAGGAGGAGTAAGGCCTATGCCTGCTCCGCGCCGGGACGCAAGGCGTAGGCGCGACGGCGGATGATCTCGGCCCACTCGCGGGCGGAGTGTTCCTGGGTCACTTCGACGGGTTCGCCGATATAGATGTCGAGGTGTTTGCCGCGCTGGTCGAACATCTCTTTGGGCAGGAGTACGGTTCCGAGGTTGAGGCGGATGCCCAGCCACTGGCGCAGCCGCTCGAATCGGTAAAAAAACAGGGAGTTCCGGCCGTCGATGTAGACGGGGATCACGAGCCGGCCACTCTCCCAGGCTTTTTGAGCGAAGTTCCGCTTCCACGGCAGGTCGGTGACTTCGCCGCGGATGAGACGCGAGCAGAGGCCGGCGGGAAAGGTCACCACGGCGGCGTCTCCTTCGTACATCTCGACCAGGCGGCGGGCGTAGGCGGAGCTCTGGGCGCCGTACTTATTGACGGGGACGAAGATCGGGGCCAGGGGCTCGAGGTTCATCAGGAGGTCGTTCACGATCACGCGCACGCCGCGGACGCGGGGATTCACGGCTTCGGCGAGCATCAGGCCGTCGAGACCGCCGAGGGGGTGGTTCGAGGCGAAAAGCACGCGGCTCTCTTTCGGAATCCGGTCGAGACCGTGGACGGTGTAGGTCACGCCGATATACTCCAGGGTGGAACGGATAAAGTCCATCGGGGATTGGTCGCCGTAGTGCGAGAGGACGTAGTTGATCCGGTCGAGGCGCACGAGGCGTTCGATCCAGCGGATGACGAAACGGGGGGTCCAACGGGCCAGCCGAGGGTTCTTGGCGCGCAGCAGCCGGCCGATGTCTATGGTTTCCATGGGGGACAAAAATAAACAACGTGGGGGATTTTTTCAACTCCCGCTCGCCGCCCCGGGCTTCCGCGACGCGGGCAATCGTGGACGGGCGGGGGAGCCGGTGGGGGCGGGGTACTATGGTTACTGCTGGTCTTCTGCGGTCAGCGGGATCAGGGGAGTGTATTTGGATTTCTACACGCAGAGTCTCGACCCTGTCCATGCGAGCAACCGGGCCTACGGTCTTCAGTTGCGTTGCCTCTCGGAATAAACAGAGGAGAGGCTGTCTTAGCGATACGTAGTATCGCTCTGTCCCGCCGGGGTCACCCGGACGCCGCCCGC